>NZ_CAXUDY010000005.1:0-314862 GCF_964250025.1 Alistipes sp. DJF_B185 | reverse complement strand
TTCTAAATCATTACCTCATAAAAAAGCAATGCCGTAACTCATTCAGTTACAGCATTGCTTTGTAAATCCCCGGAAACCGCTGCGAGTGACGGCTCTTTTATTCGCTGCTCCGGCCGCGTCAGTCGAAAAGCTCGTTCAGGACGGCCGCCAGCCGGTAACCGGCATTGCGGATCTGGTGTTCGACCAGCGGCAGGGCCTTGTTCAGGAAGTCCTGTCCCAGCCGCTCGTCGGGCTTGGCCCACTCGAACTGCACTTCGCAGGTCACGGCGCTGTCGTGCAGCCAGTCGCGCGGCGTACCGGCCTGCACGGCGGCCTTCTCCCGTTTCGATGCGCGGTCCAGCTCGTCGGCCCACTCGGTGACGGACCAGATACGGGTCGTGGTGATGATCTCGTTGTCCCAGACGTGGTGGACGTAATACTTGTGGGGCTTGTGGTACTTGTCTTCGAACAGCACGTCGTACTTCGTGTTGTGGGTCGTGTATTTGATATGCGCAGGGCAGTGCATGTCGCCGACCAGATGGATGACGTATTTCAGATTGACCGCTACGGCCGAGTCGGTCAGGCTGCGGTAATCCCTGAGGTTGCGGATCGCCAGCTCAAGCCCGTAAACGGCGTTGCCCTTTCCCGGCTTGAGCAGTTCGTCGCCGTAGCGCAGGTCCGCACCCACGGGCGCCGTGTGCCAGTCGTTGGTGAAGGCGTATTCGGGCGTCTGGCGGTATTCGTCCATCCATTTGGCGTAGTAGACGACGGAGTGCCCGCCGAGATACTTCTCGATCCGTTTCTTGGCCCGTTTGGTGAGGTTGCGTTCGGCGATCTTGGCGATCGTTTCGTGGCCTTCGCGGCCCCACGCCCGCGCAGGTTCGGAAGCGGAGAGGGAGAGAGCTGCCGCAAAGAGCAGCAAAAGCAGTTTTTTCATGGTCTCGATGGTTTTGGTGAGTCTGTTTTTTCGAAGAAGAGGTATCCCGGTCACCGGAATACCTCTTCTTTGTGTCGCGGAGCAAAGGGGCGTCAGAAGCTCAGTCCGTCTTCGTAGCCCGGATTCTGGCTCAGTGCGCCGCCCGTGGCCACGCGCTGGTCGGTCGGAATCGGCCACAGATAGTCGCGGCCCTCCTCCCATTTGTAGGTGCGGCCCCGGAAGCAGACGATATAGCCGCTCGTGCCGTCGGTCAGCTGGGCGTCCTTGCCTTCGCCGATTTCGAGCATCGCGTCGCAGGTCGTGGCGGGCTTGGTGCCGCTCCAGAGGCAGAGGTCCATCTTGCCGTCGCCGTTCATGTCGTATTCGCCCAGCGAGGGGAAGTAGCAGCCGAGGAAGCCATCGAGTCCGTTCGACGAGGGAACCAGCTGGGCGCCCTCCTTCCAGCGGAGCATATCCCACTGGCGCAGGCCTTCGCAGGGAAGTTCGACGGTGCGTTCGCGGCGGATTTCGAGGATCACGCCTTTGTTCGCTCCGGAATTGACGTTGGGGTAGTAGCTGGCCATCAGGGGATCGGGATTGTTGTTGGCGGCCGCCATGTCGAGGACCGGCATGCCCACGCGGTCGCGGACGACGTCCACGGTCAGGGCGATGTCTTCCGGGGTCAGCGTGCCCAGCTCGGCCTTGGCCTCGGCGTAGGTGAGCAGGATTTCCGGATAGCGGAATACCGGCCAGTCGGTGGTCGAGGTGGTGGCGCCGTTATGCGTGTCGTCGCTCACGAACTTGATGAAGCGGTAACCCGTCATGTCGTAGCTCTTGCAGTCCTCGATCACCTCGTCGATGCCGTTCAGGTCCACGTATCCCGGAGCCATGAGCGTCTGCGCCATGCGCGGGTCGCGGTTCTGGAACTGCTGGTTGTAGGTCATGGTCTCGTATCCGGGCTGGTCCTGAATCTTCGAGCCGTCGGCCATCAGGTAGTGGTTCACCAGCCGCTGCGTGGCGCTGTGGCGCATGTTGCGGAACGTGAATTGGATGCCGTGGCGTACGAGGATGTCGGCGTTGAAGCGCATCGAGAGGATCGTCTCCTTGGCGTCGCCGTCTTCGAGGATGAAATATTCGCGGTAGGGGGCGTCGAGTTTGAGCGTATTGCCTTTGTAGAGCGAATATTTGTTCTGCTCCATGACGGCCCATGCGGCGTCGGCGGCCAGTTGGAGGAAATAGTCGGCCGAGATGGTCACCCCGTCGATCGTCTCGTCGGCGATGCCGTGGTATTTGCGGAAGGTGCCTTCGTAGAGCGCGGCGCGGGCCTTCATGGCGCGGGCGGCGTTTTTGCTCAGGCGGTAGAGCGCGTCGCTCGGCCAGTTGTCGGGCAGGTCCGTGATGGCGCGGTCGAGGTCCTCCATGACCTTCTTCATCACGAATCCGCGGCTGTCGCGCGGCCGTTTGAGCGAAGCCCAGTCGTTCGACGGAATCACGAAGTCGTAATAGGGGATGTCGCCGTATTTGCGCACCTTTTCGAAGTAGAACAGCGCGCGGAAGAAATAGGCCACGCCGTCGTAGCGCTGGCGGATCGTCTCGTCGGGGCAGTTGCCCGAACGTTCGAGGTAGTAGTTGATGTAACGCAGGTAGGCCCATGCGCTTGTGCCCCAGTTTTCGGTGGCCGGGGAGCGCGTGCCCTGCTGTACGGAGCTGAGGTTCTTGGCGATCTGGATGTCGGAGACCTGAATGGCATCGGTGTCGGGACCTGCGAAGAGACTGTAGAAGCGGTTGGTCCAAAGCTCCAGCTCCGCTTCGCTCGAAAAGAACGTATTGGGCGAAAGGTTCGTTTCCGGCTCCTTGGTCAGGAAGTCGTCGCAGCCCGACAGCGCCAGACTCATCGAAACGAATATCAATATTTTGCTGATAGTTTTCATGGTTGATCGAAATAATGCTTTCCGGTTAGTTTAGAAGGTGATGTCCACGCCTACGGAGAAGGTCCGCGAATAGGGATACAGACAGTCGTTGGTGGCGCTGGTCGTGGCTACTTCGGGATCGACCGTCTTGCTGTAGCGCTTCAGGGGCGACCAGTAGGCGAGGTTCTCGCCCGATACGTATACGCGGACCTTTTCGAGGATGCGCTTGTTGATCGGGATGGTGTAACCCAGCGTGATGTTCTTCAGGCGGATGTACGAGGCGTCCTGCAGGTAGCGGTCGGTTTTGACGTTCATCGAACCTGCGCTCGAAGTCTGGTAGCTGCGCCGGCGGGGGAAGTAGGTGTTGCGGTTGTCCTCGCTCCACGCCAGCCGCTCGAAGTCCTTGGCGATGAACGTGGTGGTCGGGAAGCTGTAGGGTCCCCAGAAGTAGTAGCAGTTGGCGCTGGGCATCCAGTCGATCTTGCCGACGCCTTGGAAGAAGACCGCGAAGTCGAAGCCGTTCCAGTTCAAGTCGCCGCGGATCGAGTAGGTGTAACGCGGCAGGCTGTTGCCGATGACGCGCATGTCGCCCGGATTCTTGACCGTACCGTCGCCGTTGTTGATGATGTTGTTGCCGTCGAGGTCGCGGAAACGGACGTCGCCCGCCATGAGGTGCGCCGCCGAAGCGTCGGAGCTGGTGTAGACGCGGTTGTTGACCGCCTTGTCGTTGATCTGCGCCTGATAGCGTGCCGCCTCCTCGTCGGTCTTGAACAGTCCGTCGGTGCGGTAGCCCCAGAGTTCGCCGAGCGTCTCGCCCACGTAATGGTCGGTGAGCAGCATGTCGTCGTTCTTATACTTGGTGATCTTGGACTTGTAGTCGCCCAGCGATGCCGAAATGCCGTAGGAGAAGGGTTTGCCGGCCACCATGTGGCGGTCGCGCCAGCTGACGGTGATTTCGTAGCCCTTGGTGCGCAGGTCGGCGCAGTTCTCCTTGGGCGAGGGCGCTCCGAAGACGTCGGGCAGCGTGAGCGACGTGGTGAGCATGTCCTTCGTGTCGCGGATGTAGAGGTCGGCCGTGACGTTGAGGCGGTTTTTGAGGAAGCCCAGATCGAAACCGAGGTTGTAGGTTACGACCGTCTCCCACGTAAGTCCGTCGCTGATGGGGTTCGACGCCGAGGCGTAATTGGCCTTTTCCGTGCCGTTGAAGGTGTAGCCCAGCTGGCCGGTCGAGATCGTTTCGATGTAGTAGTAGTTCGACACCTGCTGGTTGCCGAGCGAGCCGTACGAGAAGCGCACCTTGGCGTTGTCCCACCAGTTGCGCATCGGCTCCCAGAATTTCTCCTCCGAGATGCGCCATCCGGCCGATGCCGAGGGGAAGAAGCCCCAGCGGTCGTTGGCGGCGAAGCGCGACGAACCGTCGTAGCGTGCCGACACTTCGAAAAGGTACTTGCCGGCGTAGTCGTAGTTCGCACGGGCGAAATAACCCAGCGTCCGGTAGGCCGTATTCGACTCGACGCAGCGTTCGATCTCGCCCTGCGCCATGTTGATGAAGCTCAGCTTCTCGCTCAGCGACCCTTTCTGGCGGACGCTCAGTTTCGACGAGCGGAAGTCCTCGAAGTTGCCGCCGGCTACGGCCGAGAAGTTGTGTTTGCCCCACGAGTGGCCGTAATCGAGGTAGGCGTTGACCACATGGCCGTTATAGTAGTAGCGGTCCTCCTGATAGAAGTCGTAGATCGAACCGTTGGTGAAATCGACCACGGCGGTCTGCGTCGCGTTCCATGTGTTGGCCGTCGGATAGGAGCGGTAGGCTCCGAGGTTGTCGCGGCGGCGGTAGGTGTAGTCGGCGTTGAGTTTCAGATCCTTGTTGCGCGTGAGGTCGAACGTCACCCGGTTGGTGATGATGTAGTAGTTGTTCTTGCGCGAGTTCTTGTTGCGTCCGTCGGCGAATACGCCGCCGCGTCCGCTGGCGATCGGCGAGTTGGCGAACTGGATGCCGTTGGAATAAACGAACGTGGTGCCGTCGGGGTTGACCGGAACGAACGTCGGGCTGATGTTGTTGGCCACGTTGAAGAGGATGCCGTTGGAGTTGAGCTCTTCGGAACCGTCCTGCTCCCAGTAACCGCCGTATTTGTAGTCGGTCACCTCCATGCTGATGTTGTTCGAGTAGTGCATCCACGGCGTTACTTCGGCGGCGATCTTCGTGCGGAACGAGTAGCCGTTGTAGATATCCTCGGCGCCATGGTTGAACAGGCCTTCACGGTAGAGGTAGCGGCCGCTGACGTAGTAGTTGATCTTGTCGTTGCCGCCCGTGAGCGAAATGTTGTGCTCGGTTTCGGGACGGCTGCGCTTGAACATGTAGTCGTACCAGTCGAAGTTGCCCAGATAGCGGTATTTGCCGTTGCTGTCGGTGATGACCCACGGGCGGTCGGGATGCTCGGTCTTGTCGTTGCGGCGGTCGTAGAGCATCTGCATCTCCTCGTCCGTGTAGTTCCAGCCCACATAGCCTTTCGATGGGTAGCAGAATTCGTTGGTGAGTTTCACGTAGTCGTATCCCGACGTGATGAAGTCGGTCGAGGTGGTGTTCCACGACACGCCGTAGCGGCCGTTGTAATTGACTTTCAGCGTGCCGGCCTTACCGCTCTTGGTGGTGATGAGCACCACGCCGGCCGAAGCCTTGGCGCCGTAGATCGAGCAGGCCGAAGCGTCCTTGAGCACCGATACCGATTCGATGTCGTTGGGGTTGACCTGCGCCAGCGACGCTTCGATGCCGTCGACGAGCACCAGCGGGCTGCCACTGTTGAGCGATACTGCGCCGCGGATCTTGACGTCGTAGTTCTTGCCTTCGATCGAGCCGCTGCCGAGCGTCAGCAGCAGCGACGGATCGGCGCCCTGCAGGGCTGCGGCCGTATTGGTCACGGGACGGTTGTTGAGGTCCTTGCCGCTGATGGTGCCCACGGCGCCCGTGACGTTCACGCGCTTCTGCTGGCCGTAGCCGACCACGACCACCTCGTCGATGGCCGCCGAGCTTTCCACGAGGGTAATGTCGATGGCGGCGTAGGAGTTGACTTCGACCGTCCGGGGCTGGTAGCCGATGAACGAGATGACGAGCTTCGCCGGAAGCTTGACGTTCTCCAGCGAGAAGTCGCCGTTGCTCATCGTGGTGGTGCCGTTGTTGGTGCCGTCCACGATGATCGTGGCACCCGGAACGGGCAGCCCCAGATTGTCTTTCACCACGCCTTTGAGCTGGTTCTTATCCGCGGCGAGGCTCTTCGGAGCTGCCTTGGTTACGGAGATGCTTTTGCCCGTAATCGTGTAGGTGATGTCCTGATCGGCGAAGATCTGGGCCAGAACCTCGTCGATCGACGCGTTCTGCGCCGAGATGCTGACGCGGCGCTGCATGTCGACGCCGGCCGATTTGATGGCCACGGAGTAGTTCTCCCGCTGATTGAGGGCTTCGATGGCCTCCTTGACCGTTACATTCGTGAGTTTGAGGTCGATCGCCTGCGCCAGAGCCGGGCTGGGAAGCGCCAGCAGGCAGAGTGCGAACAAACCCACGATCGCACGCGCATGGAAAAGTGCGGTTCGATTGTAAAGTTTTTTCATAGGTTGAAGTTTTAATGTTGTAGTTTTTTGTTGCTGTTTCGCGGTTATTTCTTTCGGGATATGTAGATCACGTCGTTGCGTTCGCGGATGGACATCGATTTGTCGGTGTTGAGCGTGCCGAGGATCTTGAGCAGCGACTCGTTGTTGGTGAAGAAGGCGTAGAAGCGCACGCCGGCCAGTTCGGGATCGGTGATGATGATTTTCTGGTCGAAGCAGCGGGCCAGCTGTGCGGTGATGCCGTCGAGCGACTCGTTGAAGAAGTAGAAGCCGCCGCCCGTGGCGCGCGATTTATAGTTTTCGCTCTGGAAAGAGGTCATTTCCAGCGCTCCCGTCAGGCGGTCGTACTGCGCGACGTCGTTGCGGACCATGACGACCTCGTCGTCGCATTTGTCGCTGTTCACGTCGAAACGCACGCTGCCCTCGACCAGCGCCACTTCGACCAGCTGGTCGCTGTTGTAGGCCCGCATGTTGAATTTGGTGCCGAGGACTTCGACCTCGACGTCGCCGGCCGAGATGACGAAGGGATGCCGCTTGTCGTGCATGACTTCGGCGTAGACCTCGCCGTCCACGAAGATTTTGCGCTGGCGGCCGTTGAAGTGGGTCGGATAGGTTACGCGGGTGCCCGAATTGAGCCACAGGAGCGTTCCGTCGGCAAGGCGCAGCTCGCTGCGCTGGCCCGCCGGCACGAGCACCTCCTCCCATTCGGGAGTGTGCGCGGTCTTGGTGTAGAGGAGCGAGACGGCGATCAGCAGCGGGACGATCAGCACGGCGGCGATCCGCTGCGTCCACCGGACGACGGTCGTCAGACGGCGCGGTGCGGTGCGCGCCGGAACGGAATGGCCGATGCGGCGGCAGAACTCTTCGAACGCAGCCTGCGCCAGCGCGGGGTTTTCGCTCCGCACCTCGTCGAGCAGGGCGCCGAGCAGCCGGTCGGCTTCGGACGAATTGCCGTTGTCGGCGAACCATTGCTGGAGACGGACCTCCTCGCCGTCGTTGCAGCGGCCGTAGAAGTAGTCCCGGACTTTATCTAATGTCGGTTTGTTCATCTCTTCATGCGTTTTATCGGCAGCCCGATGCTGCCGGTTACTACATAAAGAACAAACGAAAGCCCCGCACTACGTAACGGGGCCGGAAGATTTATCGGGGAAATTTCAGGGCAGGATGTCCAGAAAGACGATGATGGCCGGAATGATGTTGAGGTATTTGCGCAGCTCCTTCAGCGCCAGCTCAAGATGCTTGTCCACGGTGCGTACCGACAGATTCAGCTGTTCGGCGATCTCCCGGCTCGGCATGTGCTCGAAACGCGACATGCGGAAAATCTGCTGCCGCTGCGGGGGCATCTTTCCGACGATGGTCTCGACCTGCTCGGCGGTCTCCGCCAGATCGAGCTTCTCCTCGATTTCGTTTCTCGGAGGCTGAATTCCCCCCCCCCTTGCTTTCGGCCTGCGCGATAGCCTCCTTAAGTGTGGTGAACGTGCGGCTCTTGGTGCGGAAGTAGTTGTATATCTCGTGTTTGGCCAGTACGAAAAGGTAGTTGCGGATGGATTTGGCCGCATCCAGCCTTTCGCGGTTCAGCCATACTTTCATGAAGATATTCTGCGTGATGTCCTCCGCCACGACGGTCTCCTTGGTCATGCCCTTGATGAAGGCGAAGAACGTCGGGTAGTATTTGTGGAACAGCACCTCGTAACCCGCGATGTCGCCGCGGATGAGCTGCCTGAGCAGCTCCTCTTCATGCGGATCACCACTGACGAAGGATTTATAGACGGATTCTTTCATTGTCGGGACTACGTTCCGGAAACAGCATGTCTTTTCCTGCAACACTCGGATCTGCTCTGAAGAAAGAGGGTGGGTGCGGAAGATGCTATGACGAAGATAAGCATAATCTTTCGAAAAACAAGCGGCAATCCGGGGAATTAACACCCCGGTCGCCGAATTTTAACGGCGCTGCAACAATTCCCCGAAGATACCTATTTTTATATATAAAAGGGCCGCGGGAGCGCGCAGTGCGGGGCGGTTTATCGGGCGGTCTCTTGGTCGAAGACCGCATCGAAGGCTGCGCGCAGGCGGGCTTCGTCGCGGATCAGCGCCCGCAGCTCCTCCTGTTTGCGGGCGTTGTCCGATTCGGGAATCCAGAGCCGGAGGTAACCGCTTTCGGCGTACTTTTTCCGCAGGTGTGCAAGACAGCGTTCGAAGTGTCCCTCGCGGTCGAGTGCGGGGCAGTGGGACAGACCGTACTGCACCGTACGGCGGAGCACTGTCGCGGGGTCGATGCAGCGGTCGGCCTCGGCGACGATGCGTCCGTAGATCGTGCGGGGAGCATGGTCGGACGAGGCCCGGTGGTCCTCGACGGCGTCGCGCATGACGGCCAGCTGCTCTGCGGTGAACCAGCGCCGCAGCTCCGTGTCGGCGAGCAGGATTTCGCCCGAATGGATGTGGTGCAGCTCCCGACCGCGGGCCAGCCCCGTGTCGTGATAGGCGGCGACGGCGTAGATCATGTCCGCATCGACGTCGTAATGCCGCGCCAGATCGAGACTCTGGGCGATGACCGTGCGGACGTGGTCCGTGCCGTGCGCCGCGTCGAAGGATTCGTAACGGGGGATGATCTCCGTTTCGATATGGTTTTTCAGCTCTTCGGATGGTTGCATGGTGCAAAAATAAGCATTTGGCGGGAAGTGGGGCATTGGAAAGATATTAAAAATTTTTAGTTTTGTTCGGGCTTTTCATTATCTTTGCAGCGGTAAAGTTAGGGAAAATGAAGTCGGAAGCGGAATTGAAGGCTGTCACGCAGTTCGTTGCGGAGTATGCCACCCGGCTGATGGGGTCCGGAGTGCATACCTCGCGTGTGGTGCGCAATACGAAACGTCTGGGCGAGGCGCTCGGCGTGCGCGTCATGGTGTCGGCCTTTCAGAAGGTGGTGACCTTCTCGGTTTACGACGACGAGAGCGGACGGGTTTACAGCGAGGTGGCGGACATTCCGCCGCTGCCGATCAGCTTCGAGCTGAACTCGGAGCTAAGCGCCCTGAGCTGGGACGCCTGCGACCTTCGCCTGCCCCTTGCCGAGATTCGGCGCCGCTACGACGAGATCGTCGCCCGGCCGCGTCTGGACCCGATTTTCACACTGATTCTCGTCGGACTGGCCAACGCATCCTTCTGCCGGCTTTTCGGCGGGGAGTGGTGTGCGGTAGGCATCGTCTTTACCGCCACGCTGCTCGGATTCTACCTCAAGCAGCGGATGCAGGCCAAGGGATTCAATCACTATGTCATCTTTATCGCGTCGGCCTTCGCGGCTTCGATGTACGCTTCGGTGGCGATGATTTTCGATACGACTTCGGAGATCGCCATTGCCACGAGCGTGCTTTACCTGATTCCGGGGGTGCCGCTTATCAACGGCGTGATCGACATCGTCGAGGGGCATGTGTTGAACGGTATCGCCCGCCTGACGTCGGCGCTGATGCTGATCGTCTGCATCGCCGTCGGATTGTCATGTACCCTGATGATCGTTAAAAACGGATTGCTATGACGCTGCTCGCCATTCTTTCGGACGGATTTTTCGCCGCGGTGGCGGCCGTCGGATTCGGAGCCGTGTCCGATCCTCCGATGCGGGCCTTTCCGGCGATCGCCCTGCTGGCCGCCGTGGGGCATGCCCTGCGTTTCTGCCTGATGGACACAGGCGTGGATATCGCTTCGGCGTCGCTGTGCGCTTCGGTGGCGATCGGTATCGGAAGCCTGCTGCTGGGAGGCCGCATCCACTGCCCGATGACGGTGCTGTTCATCCCCGCGCTGCTGCCGATGATCCCCGGCATGTATGCCTACAAGACGGTCTTTTCGATGATTATGTTCATGCAGAATCTCGACGATCCCTCCGCCGCGGGGTATCTGGCGGCCATCGTCCGCAACGGATTCGTTACCTTCAGCGTGATTTTCATGCTGGCCGCGGGAGCCGCCGCGCCGATTTTCCTCTTCAACAAACGCGCACATTCGCTGACACGCAATAAAAAACAGATTCGCAGCTGATTATGGAACTCTTTTGGCAAACTATCGCAGACTACAATACGATGACTTGGCCCGTGCAGGCGCTCATCGTGCTGGCGGCCGTCGTCCTGACGGCGCGTCTCTATCTGCGCCCGACGCACCGGGTGAAAACCGCAATGAAATGTTTTCTGGCGTTTCTCAATGCGTGGATCGCCGTCGCCTATTACCTCGTGTCGTGCGATGCGCGGGCTTACAGCGGAGTCATGGCGTTTTTCTGGGGCGTCATGGCCGCCGTGTGGATTTATGACGCGGTCGTCGGTTACACGACGTTCGAACGGACGTACAGACACGACAAATTCGCTTTTGCGCTCTACCTGATGCCGTTCCTCTATCCGCTGATATCCCATCTGCGGGGACTGGATTTCCCGATGACCACTTCGCCCGTCATGCCCTGCACGGCGGCGATCTTCACCATCGGACTGATGCTCTCGTTCTCGAAGCGGATCAATCTGTTCGTCGTGCTGTTTCTGTGTCATTGGTCGCTGATCGGCTTTTCGAAGGTTTACTTTTTCGGCATTCCCGAAGACCTGCTTTTGGCGAGCGCGCTGGTGCCGGCGCTCTATCTCTTTTTCAAGGAGTATATCGACGTCAATTTCCGCCGCAAAGCCAAACCCGATCTGCGGGTGATGAATATGCTGCTTCTGGCGATGTGTTCGGGACTCGGCGTCTTTTTCGCCGCGACCATCTGGCAGCAGCTCGCCGGAATGGCCGGATAATGCCGGCCGCCCGAAGGTCTTCACCGGACCGGGGATAAAAAAATCCCTCCTTTGGTAAGGAGGGATTTGGGGAAGAGTGTCGGAATGGCCGGTAGGAGCTGTCCCGCCGACATCCGGTTATTTCGCGTACGAAACGGCGCGGGTTTCGCGGATGACGGTGATCTTCACCTGACCGGGATAGGTCATTTCGTCCTGAATCTTCTTGGCGATATCGTGCGAGAGTCCTTCCGATTCCTGATCCGAAAGTTTGTCGGCTCCGACGATCACGCGCAGTTCGCGGCCGGCCTGAATGGCATAGGTCTTGACGACGCCGGGGTATGACAGGGCGATGTCCTCCATCTCTTTCAGACGCTTGATGTAGCTCTCGACCACCTCGCGGCGTGCGCCGGGGCGTGCGCCCGAAATGGCGTCGCAGACCTGAATGATCGGTGCGATCAGCGAAGTCATCTCCACCTCGTCGTGGTGGGCGCCGATGGCGTTGCAGACTTCGGGTTTCTCCTTGTATTTCTCGGCGAGTTTCATGCCGATGATTGCGTGCGGCAGTTCCGGTTCGTCGTCGGGCACCTTGCCGATGTCGTGCAGCAGGCCTGCGCGGCGGGCGATCTTGGGATTCAGACCCAGCTCCGCGGCCATGATGCCTGCGAGGTTCGCCGTTTCGCGGGCGTGCTGCAGCAGGTTCTGGCCGTAGGACGAGCGGTATTTCATTTTGCCGATCATGCGGATCAGTTCGGGATGCAGGCCATGGATGCCCAAGTCGATCGTGGTGCGTTTGCCGACCTCGACGATCTCCTCCTCGATCTGTTTCTGGACTTTGGCCACCACCTCTTCGATACGGGCAGGGTGGATGCGACCGTCGGTCACCAGCTGATGGAGCGCCAGACGTGCGATTTCGCGGCGCACGGGGTCGAAACCGCTCAGGATAATGGCTTCGGGCGTGTCGTCCACGATGATTTCGATGCCGGTTGCGGCTTCCAGCGCACGGATGTTGCGGCCTTCGCGGCCGATGATGCGGCCCTTGACCTCGTCGCTTTCGATGTTGAATACCGTCACGGCGTTTTCGATCGCCGTCTCGGTCGCCACGCGCTGGATCGACGCTACGATGATGCGCTTGGCCTCTTTGGTGGCGGTCATCTTCGCCTCTTCGATGGTCTCGTTTATGTAGCCGGCGGCTTCGGTCTTGGCCTCGGCCTTCATGTTCTCGATCAGGATGTTCTTGGCCTCCTCCGAGCTTAGGCCCGAAATCTGCTCCAGACGGACGTTCTGCTCGCGCATCATCTGATCGACCTCCTCTTTCTTGTGTTCGAGGATTTGCAGCTGGTTCTGCATCTGCTCCTTCAGCCGGTCGTTTTCGCGGAGTTTGTTCTCCAGATCGCGCTGTTGGTTCTGCAGGTTGTTCTCGATCTGCTTGGCCCGCTGTTCGCTCTGCGCGATTTTCTGGTTGCGTTCGTTGACCTGCCGGTCGTATTCGCTCTTAAGCTGTATGAACTTCTCTTTTGCCTGCAGGATCCGCTCCTTCTTGATCATCTCGCCTTCGGCCTCGGCCTCCTTCAGGGCGGCTTCGCGGCGCTTGCGGATCGAGTTCTTGGTCACGAGGTTCGTAACGGCCATGTAGATCCCGATCGCCGCAATGGCTGAGATGCAGGCAACTAAAATAGTGGTATACATGATTTTGTTGCTGTTTTGAGTTGTTATTATAAAGGGTTTGTTGTTGCATAAAAAAACCGCATAGGATTCCTTAGTCTTGTTTGACGAATCTGCAAGATAAGTCACGTGTGGGGGCTCCGACAATCGCAATCGTCCAACGGTACGCCGCAGCATACACCCCGAAGGGTCAAGGCCTGATTTTGAAGCGCCGTGAGTTGCCCCAATTTAAAAAGTGTTCAGTTTCGCAAAGCTGTAAGGAATCTATGCGGGTAGATTTTTTCCTTCGTATGTTAAAGAACGCTGTTCCGGTTTCAGGGCGCCGTTACGCGCTCCTGCATGTTGTCTATCCTTTCAGGGCGTTGAGGTAGGCGTCTATCTCTTCCCCTAAGTGTCCCAGCCGTTTCAGGTCTTCGTCGCTCAGTTCGCGGCTTTGCCGCATATCGACGTTCGCAATGGCGAATTTCAGCGCCGCCATAGACAGATAGTCCTGATCCGTCCAGTTCTTGAAGTTGTTTTGCTTTATCGCGGCGAGGTAACTGTTCACCTCCCGTTCGGCCAGACGGTACATCTCCTCTTTTTCGCTGTCGATATTGAGCGAATAGCTTTTGCCTGCCAGTTTGAGTGTTATCGCCTGTTGTGCCATTGTTCTCGTTTCGTTTTTCTTGCTGCCTCCTGTGCGTCCTGCGGCCTTCCGGAGCCTCTGCCGTAACGGTGGGGTCCCCTCCCGCTGCGGCTTTGCTATTCGGGCCTTCCGAGCAGCGCGATGCACTTGTCCACCTCCCGCATAAGACGGTTGACGCGGGCCCGCGCTTTGTCCCGGTTACGGCTTCCGCCCGCCAGCCCTTCTGTCAGTTGCATGCGTGACAATTCTCCGTCGAGTTCGCGGATCCGCTCCTGCAGGGTGCGGTTTTCGGCTTTCAGGCTGTCGCGCTGCGCCGTCAGTTCCGCACATTGATCCGACAACCGTTTGTGGTCGTCCATGAGCTGCCGGATGCGGTTCTCGATATTTGTTATCACACTTTTTTCGGCCATCGGGTCACGGGTAAAGTCCGTTTTACATCTCAAAGGTATGAAAAGGAACGCTAAAAAGCAAATTTTATTTCCCGGCGGCCCGGCCGTAGAGGTCGTAGTCGGCGGCGGAATCGATGCGAACGTCGTAGAAACGACCGCGCAGAAGCCGCTTTTCCGATGCCGGAATCAGGATCTCCTGATCCACTTCGGGCGAGTCGTACTGCGTGCGTCCCACGTAGTAATCGCCCTGCCGCGAGTCGATCAGCACCCGCTCGGTCCGGCCGACGCGGCGCAGGTTGTTTTCGAGCGATATTTCGTTCTGAAGCGCCATGATCCGTTCGACGCGCTGCTGTTTGACCTCCTCCGGAACGTTGTCCTGCAATTTTTGCGCCGAATAGGTGCCTTCCTCCTCCGAATAGGCGAAGACCCCCAGCCGCTCGAAGCGTACGTCGCGCACGAACTGTTCCAGCTCGGCGAAATCAGCCTGCGTCTCGCCGGGATAGCCGACCAAGAGCGTGGTGCGCAACGCCAGATCGGGGATGGCTCCGCGCAGGCGGCCGATCAGCGCATAGGCGTCGGCTTTGGTGTGGCGCCGCTGCATGGCCGAAAGCTGGGCGTCGGAGATGTGCTGGAACGGAATGTCGAGGTACTTGCAGATTTTGGGTTCCGAGGCCATGACTTCGATCACCTCGTCGGGGAATGCCGTGGGATAGGCGTAGTGCAGGCGTATCCACTCGATGCCTCCGATGCGGCAGAGCCGGCGAAGCAGTTCGGCCAGCATCCGCCGGCCGTAGAGGTCGAGTCCGTAGTAGGTCGTATCCTGCGCGATCACGATCAGCTCCTTCACGCCGCCGGCCGCGAGTTTGCGGGCCTCCTCTTCGAGCCTCTCCATCGGGACGGAGACATGTCCTCCGCGGATGAGCGGAATGGCGCAGTAGCCGCATTTCCAGTTGCAGCCCTCGGAGATTTTCAGGTAGGCGTAATGCTTCGGCGTGGTCAGGTGCCGCTCGGTCTCCAGCGCCGGGTCTTCGGCCGCGCCCAGCGCCCGGACGATGCCGTCCCACGTGCGGGCGCCGAAGAATTCGTCCACTTCGGGCAGTTCGGCCCGCAGCTCGTCGGCATAGCGTTCCGAGAGACAGCCGACGACGAACAGCCGTTCGATCTTTCCGGCGTTTTTGGCCGCGGCCGCCCGCAGGATCATGTCGATCGACTCCTGCTTGGCGTCGCCGATGAAACCGCAGGTGTTGATCACGACGACCTTGGCGTCGGTGCGGTCGCTGTCGAAGAGCACCTCGTAACCCGCCGCGGCGAGCCGGGCCATCAGGTGCTCGCTGTCCACGGTGTTTTTCGAACAGCCCAGCGTTATGACGTTGATTTTTTTCATGCGTTTCGTGTTTCCTCCGCAAAGGTATGGATTATTCCCGGATTTATCGCAAAAAGAGCGGCGCACTTTCGGTGCGCCGCTGCTGCAGGGAGTCGGTGGGATACTACCACATCACATGGATGCCGTATGCTTCGATGCCGTTGCCGAGCGAGGTCGAAGCGACGTCGACATAGCCCCAGAAGCGCGAGTCGGCCAGCATGAAGATCGTATAGGCCGGGCCTTTCACGATTTCGCGGACCTGAATCGCCTCGTTCGTATTCGCGGCTGCGGACTGCAGCGCGCCGAGCAGGTCGTTTTTCACGGTGCCGATCATCAGCAGGTTCTGCTTCTTGTAGTGGAGTCCGCTCAGCACGCCGTTCTTGCCGCCGAAAGCGTTGATCTGGTCGGCATTTTCGAAACGCGCCGTGTTGAAGCTGATGGCGAATGATACGTTGGTCGTTCCCGTGACGTTGCCGTCCTCGTCCTTGTCGGTGCGGGTGCCGTTGAGCGTCGGTGCGAAACCTGTGACGTAGCATCCCGAACCGGAGGGAGTGCCCTTGACCTCGGTCGTGGGACCGTTGAAATAGAGCATGCTGCCCTGATAGGAGCTCTTGTTGGCGATACGGTTGAATGCGAACGCCGTCCAACGCTTGGTGTTGAGGGCCGTCTGCATTGTTTTGGGCTGGTTGGCGCCGTCGGCGCGGTCCAGCACCGTCAGCCACGACTTGCCGTGGCCTTCGAGCGTATTGACCATGTAGTTGTCGATGGCGGCGTAATCCGCATCGCTGCCGGCCAGTGCTCCGTCGGTCAGACGCGATACGAACTGGATTTCGGCTTTGAACTTGTCCGAAGGGGGAGCGATCGTCTCTCCCGACTTGTACTCGTCCAGACCGTTGTCGCAGCCCGTGAAGACCGGGGCGGCAAGGGCGAGCGCCAGAAAAATGGATAAATATCTCTTCGTGTTTTTCATCTCTGTACTTTTTTAGCTGTTTGATACGCGCTTAATTCTTCAGTACGGCCGTGCCTGCGATGGGGTAGTGGTCCGAAATGACATTGAGCCGGTCGCCCTTGACGACTTTGTAGTCGCTGCAGCTCCATTTGCCCTGCGGGAAGCTGATGAAGTAGTCCAACTTGCTGTAACCGCCGAACGTGCCGTCGTTGTTGCAGAGCCGGGTGCCCGTCTTCTCATACTCGCGGATTGCGCTGGAGCTGGGACCGCAGTTCATATCGCCCATGATCAGCACGGGGATGTTTTCGGCAACGGCCGGAGCGATCGCGTGTTCGATGACCTCTTTGGCCTGACCCAAGCAGGTCTCGTCGCCGCCGAAAGCGTCGAGGTGGGTGCAGACGATGCGCACCTTCACCCCTTCGGGTTTGGAGTCGGTCGGAACCAGAATGTCTGCCCAGCCCGCCGAACGCTGGTCGGCGCCGGTGTACATGCCCAGCAGTACCGAAGCCGAATTGACGATCGGGTATTTCGACAGAATGCCGTTGCCGTAGGCGCCGTTGTCCTTGTTGTAGGAGAAGACGAAGAACGGGAACATGCCGAGCGACTGTGCGCATTCGGTCAGCTTCTCGACCGAACTCATGCGTCCGGTCGCGGTTTCGAACTCGTTGAAGCAGACGATGTCGGGGTTTTCAGCCTTGATCTTTTCCATGGCCTCGGCGATTTCGAAATAGACTGCATTGGAGTTGTCGTCGTATTCGAACGACTTGATGTTCCACTCCATGCACTTCAGCTTGACGTCCTGTGCCTGTGCCGACGCGGCCGGGAGCATCATGCAGAGCAGTGCGCCTGCTCCGAGGATATATTTGTTGATTTTCATAATCGTTTCTGTTCTTAAATATGGTTTAATAACCCTTGTTCTGCTTCAGGTAGACCGTGCCGGTGAATGCCCGCTGCGGAATGGGGAACACCTTGTTGTAAGTCGGATTGAAGGTGCGGCCCGGATAAACTTCCACCTCTTCGGCAACGATCTGGCCGTTGACCTTCTTCGAAATGACGCTGTACAGCGGCTTGGCGTAGGTCGTCGTGGCGATGCCCCAGCGGACTACGTCGATATGGCGGCTGGGCTGGAACTCGAAGGCCAGCTCGCAGCGGCGCTCGTTCATCAGCTGGGCCTTGGTGGCCTGACTGTTCTGCGGCAGACCTGCACGGTCGCGGATCTGGTTGAGCAGCTGCTTGGCCTCGGCGTCGCCCTCGCCTTTGGTCCAGATCAGGGCTTCGGCCTTCATCAGCATCACGTCGGCATAGCGCAGCAGGCAGCAGTTGAGCGAGTTCCAGAGTTTGTCGCGCAGCGCGGACACCTCTTTGCCCTTGCAGTCGGCGCCTTCCCACGGGGAGATGAACTTGCGGCAGATCAGACCTGCCGATACGTGGCCGGTCGTGTAGTCCGAGACGCTTCCGTCGGTGTTGTAACCGCCGAAGGTGATGTCACGGCCTACGAATTTGACGTGCTGGCCCGGATAGAGGATCGTTACGTCGCGGCGCTGGTCGCCCTCTTCGAACGCATCCCACAAATTCTTGCTCGGCGTGAAATACCCCCACGTGTTGTAGAGGCCCCAGCCTGCGTTGACGAAAGTTACGCCGTGGTAGCGGGCACCGTTGGTATAGTCGCCTTCCAGCGAGAAGATGTACTCCTTGGAGTGGTTCTGCTCCTTGCGCCAGAGGTTGGCGTACGAGTTGAGCTTGTTAGACGGATCGATGTAGAGTTCGCGTTTGTCCGAACCGGTAAGCGCCATGATCTTGTTGCACATCTCCAGTACGATGTCGTAGTATTTCGCGTCGTACTGCGCTGCATAGAGGGCTGCGCGGGCTGCGTATCCCCAAGCTGCGGCCTTGTGCGGAAGTCCGATCTGCGAGGCGTCGAGCTGCGAAAGGTAGGGAAGCATCTCGCCTGCCGTGCGCATGTCGGAGATGATCTGGTCGTAGTTCTGCAGTACGTGCGCCGGACGCGGGGAGTCGATTTCGGCGGCGGGAGTCGTGTCGAGGATGATCGGAATGCCGCCGTTGGTGTCGTCGCCGTAGTAGGGGACCATCCAGAGCATCGAGAAACCGCGGAAGAAATAGGCGGTGCCTACGGCTTGGCTTTTGTATCCCTGATCCAGTTTCATGTCGGGGACCATCTTGATGATGTTGTTGGCCTTGGCGACATTCTGGTACATCACCTCCCAAACACGCGAGACGTCGTTGTCGTTGGACGGCGACATGCGGAATTCGCGGATTTCATCGACCGACGGACGGGCGCGGCCGATCAGTATGTTGTCGCTGGCGCATTCGAGCCACATATGGCCGCGGCCGCAGATCTCCTCGCTCCAATAGGGCGAGACGAAGTGGTAAAGGGCGTAGATAGCTTGGTCTACATCCTCTTTGGTCTTCCAAGTAGCGTCTTTGCCGTAAGGCTCCCTGTCGAGGAAATCGGAACAACCCGAAAGGCAGAAAGCGCTTATGGCCAGACAGAGGCTGAATATGGTTTTTTTCATGGTCGTAGTTGTTAGAAGTTGATGTTTACACCGAAGTTAAAGAAGCGCGACGTGGGATAGATACCGCTGTCCAGACCGTAGTTGCCTACTTCGGGGTCGGTGCCGGAGTAGCCGGTGATGGTGGCCACGTTGTCGATGCTCAGGTAGACGCGGACCGAACCCTTCTCCATGCCGATGTGGCGGCTGATATGCTTGGGCAGCGTGTAACCCAGCGTGATGTTCTTCAGACGCAGGTAGTCGCCCTTTTCGAGGAAGATGTCCGAAACCTTGAGGTAGTTGCCGTTCATGTCGTCACTGAGGCCGAGTCGCGGATATTTGCTGGTCATGGGTTTGAAATCCCATGTGTTGTAAACATCGGTTGTTAGGTTACCCAAGTCTTGACGACCGTTCATTCCCAACTGTTTCGTGCCGTTGTAGACATAATTGCCTGCGACGCCCTGAAACATAAAACTGAAGTCAAAACCTTTCCAATCGAGCGATCCTCCAAAAGAGTAGGTTTGTTTCGGAGTATAGGAGCGGGATAATACGCGGTCGTTGTCGTTGATTACGCCGTCGCCGTTGGTGTCGATGAAACGCAGGTCGCCGACCTTGGCATCGGGCTGCAGCATCTTGACCTCGCCGGTGTCGGGATCCTTACTGATATGACGGTCGATCTCGTCCTGCGAGCGGAAGATACCGTCCGTGCGGTAGATATAGTAAGAGTACCATGGGTGTCCTGCTCCTGAAGCAAAAAGCTGAATGCCGTTGAATGTGGGGTATTTGTGCATTACAATGGGCTGGGGGCCGTAGTCCTCTACATAACCTTTGTTGGTCGAGAAAGTGCCCCAGACATTGTAGTTGAACTTGCCTTGTGCGGCGCTGTTCCGATAGGATACGGAGAACTCCCATCCCTTGTTGATTACGTGGCCCATATTACCCAGCGGCGCATTCTCTACACCCATCTGCGGCGGAATCGTGAGGTAATCGACGAGGTCCTTCGTTTCCTTGTTGTAATAATCGACGCTGACTTCGAGCGTGTTGTGGAGCATTGTCAGGTCCAGACCGGCACTGGTCTGGACGGTGGTCTCCCAGCGTGCGTCCGTATTGGGGATGGTCGCCAGATAGGTTCCGTAATGGGTCGTGCCGCCGATAAGCGAACCGTCCGGGTAGATGGAGAGCGGAATGCTGGTCGGGTTGGGCAGGTTGTAGAGGTCTACGTTGCCGACCTTACCCCAGCCTGCACGGAATTTCACGAGGTCGAAGACCTTGTTGAGACCTGCATTCTGGAAGAATTTCTCCGAGGAGAGTTTCCACGATCCCGAAATGGCCGGGAACCAGTCGTAGTTCTTTGCTGCGGGCAGTTTCGACGATGCGTCGCGGCGGATGCTGCCGGTGAGGAAATAGCGGTCGTCGAACGAATAGCCGAGACGGGCAAGGAACGAGACCATCGAGTAGTCTACTATATCTTCGTTCGGGTTCTTGGTCCATGAGCCTGCGGCGCCCCATACCAGATTGTGGTCTTCGTTGGAGCCGTAGCCCTGCGTGCGGAAGTCGCGGAAATGTAGTTTCTTGTAGTCGGTGGTGAAACCCGCCATGGCGCTGATGTGGTGGCGTCCGAAGACTTGCGCGTAGGTAGCCGTCGTTTCCCAAAGATAGTGGAAGTTGTTGTAGTTGAACTGCTCGCGGCTCGAAGTGCTCGATCCGCCCGGCACGTCGATGACGGGCGAGAATTCGTCCTCCTCGCGCATGTCGAGGTCGGCCGTGAACTCCGATTTCAGGGTCAGCGACGTGATCGGCTTGATTTCCAGCGAGGTGGTCGAGAATATCTTGGTGCGCGGGTAGCGGCGGTGCATGGTTTCGAGCTGGGCGACGGGATTCACGATGTTGGGACCCTCGACGCCGCTGGCCATGTCGGCCGACGAAGCGATACCGCCCCATTTCGGTTTGCCGTCGTTTCCGTAGACGATGTTGCCGTTTGCGTCGCGGTCATAAACCGATGCGGAAGCGGGAAACCACATGGCGCCGTAGATGGGGCCCGTGTGCGAGGTGCTGATGTTGCCCTGTCCGTTGGAGTATTCGAAGTTTACGCGCTCCGACAATTTCAGCCATTTGACCGGCTTGAATTCCGTATGGAGTTTCGCACCCAGCGCTTGGCTCCATGTGTTGAGCAGGGTGCCTTCCTTTTTGTCGTAGGTTACCGAGAGGATCGACGAGAGCGTCTCGCTGCCGCCGGTAATCGACACGGCATAGTGCTGCGTCAGACCCGTGCGGAAGATTTCGTCGAGCCAGTCGGTGCGGGTGACGTTGGCGCCTGCATAGACCTGCGGGTTGGCCAGATTGGGCAGCGAGCTGCCCGGCGAGTTCTCGACGGCCTTGCCCCAGACGTCGCAGAACTGCTGCGCGTTGAGCATCGTCGGGAGGTTCATGGAGCGTTCGAAGCCGACCGATACGTTGACGTTGACGCGGGCTTTACCTGCCTGCGCCTGACGTGTGGTGATCAGAATTACACCGCTCGAACCTACCGAAGCACCGTAAATGGCGGCCGAGGCGGCATCTTTCAGGATAGTGATCGTCTCGATATCTTCGGCCATGTAGGGAGCGCCGGGGACACCGTCCACAACGACCAGCACGCCGTCGCCCGAAGTCGGGCCGATATTGTCGCGGCTGTATGCGGCGCTCTTGTCCGTGCCGTCGTCGTTGCCCTTCGAGCCGCGACCGCGGACGGTGAACGACGCTTTCTGCAGCGGGTCGCCCGACTGCTGGATCGTAACGCCCGGCATGCGGCCCTGCAGGAGGGTTCCGAGGTCGGCGGCGCGGCTGCGGGCCGCGTCGTCCACTTTGACGGTGGAGACGGCCATCGAGAGGTCCTCTTTACGCTGCGAGCCGTAACCGATGGCAACGACTTCGCCGATCATCGTGGCGTCTTCTTCCATCGTGACGTTGATTTCCGTGCGGTTCATGACGGCCAGCGACTGCGGTTTGTAGCCGATGAACGAAAAGTCGATCACGCCGTCCGGTTTCACGGAAATCTGGTAGCGGCCGTCGGCATCGGTGGTGACGCCGTTGGTCGTGCCCTTTTCTATGACCGAAGCGCCGATGAGCGGAGTCTGGCTGCTGTCGGTCAGCTGTCCGGACACCGTGACCCGATCCTGCGCATGGGCCGGAAGAATGAGTATGCTCAGCAGCAGACTCATCAGAAGAAAGCGGACGAAGCCCCTGTTCTTCTCCGAAGTTGTCAAATTCATTTTCATAGAGTTAAGGTTAATATTAATAGTAATTGTGTAGAGAGGCTCGGTAATTCTCGGTTTTGGCAGATATTTATTTAAATATTTTAAAAATAGGCGCGGTTTTGGTGTCGATTTGCAGTATGTGCAAAATCGATATTCAAAATTATGTATCTGTAAATTGTTGGTGGGCGTGGTTTGCGTATTTGAATCCTCAAATTGCGTATAATTGACTGCCGCGCCGGAAAAAACCGGACGATACATATATACAAAAAAGCTCCGGACTCTGTCGGGGAGTCCGGAGCGCGATGTTTGTGCTTTTAATATATAGGTGTCGTTCCGATATGGCCGTCCGCCTATTGTGCGGAACCGCCGGCGGCCCGTCAGCTTTGGCCGGAGCCGTCGCCGAAGAGCGCCTTGACGAACTCTTTGCGGTCGAATATGCGCAGCTGGTCGATGCCTTCTCCAATGCCGATGTAACGGACCGGGATGTGGAACTGGTCGCTGATGCCGATTACCACGCCGCCTTTGGCCGTGCCGTCGAGTTTGGTGATGGTGAGCGAAGTGACCTGCGTCGCCTGCGTGAACTGCCGGGCCTGCTCGAAAGCGTTCTGTCCGGTCGAGCCGTCCAGCACGAGCATCACCTCGTGCGGCGCGCCGGGGATCACCTTGCCCATGACGTTGCGGATTTTGGTCAGCTCGTTCATCAGGTTGATCTTGTTGTGCAGACGGCCCGCCGTGTCGATCAGCACCACGTCGGCGCCGTTGGCCTTGGCCGAGGTCAGCGTGTCGAACGCCACCGATGCCGGGTCAGAACCCATCTCCTGACGGATCATCGTGGCTCCCGCACGGTCGGCCCAGACCTTGAGCTGGTCGATGGCGGCGGCGCGGAACGTGTCGGCGGCGCCGATCCAGACCTTTTGTCCGGCTTTGGTGAGCTGGGCCGCGAGTTTGCCGATGGTCGTGGTCTTTCCGGCGCCGTTGACGCCCACGACCATCACCACGTAAGGTTCGCCCTCTTTGGCGTCGAGTCCGAAATGCTTTTCGGAGCCGTGCGACTCCTCCATCAGCGCGGTTACCTCTTCGCGCAGAATGGACTGCAGCTCGGAGGTGCCCATATACTTGTCGCGCGCCACGCGCTCTTCGATGCCCCGGATGATTTTGACGGTGGTTTCCACGCCTACGTCCGACGAGATCAGCACCTCTTCCAAGTCGTCCAGTACGTCGGCATCGACCGTCGAACGGCCTGCAACGGCGCGGGCGAGCTTCGAGAAAAGTCCCGTCTTGGTCTTCTCCAACCCGGCGTTAAGCTCTTCCTGCTGCTGTTTGCGCTCTTCGGAAGCCTGCGCGGCGGAGTTGTCCTGCTTCTTTTTGAAAATATCGAAAAATGCCATGTCTAATATCTCTATATCCGTACAAAGATAATAAGAATGTTTGGAAAAAAACGTTATATTTGCACTATATACATTTTCAACGATGATGAAAAAAACGATTCTGCTGCTTGTGGCAGCGCTTTGCGGCGTATTGACGGCCGCGGCTCAGGACCTGATCGTCAAGACCGATGCGACGAAGGTCGAGGCCAAAGTAACCGAAATAACACCCGATGCGGTACGGTATAAGCGTTTCTCCAATCCCGACGGACCGACCTATGTGCTGCCTGTCGCCGATATCGACTACATTCAGTATGCCAACGGCGAAAAGGAGCGCTTCCGGGCTGCCGAAACCGTGCCTGCGGTGCCGCTGACCCCTGCGACGCCGGTCGCAGCGGCTCCCGCTGCGCAGGCGCCTGTTCAGCAGGCTGCGCCGGTGCAGTATGTGGCCAAGGAGTATCAGATCGGCGAGTTCTACGACCAGAACGGCGTCAAGGGCGTGGTCTGCATGCTGACGGAGGACCGTCGGCACGGACTGATTATTTCGCTCGACGAGATATACCTGCCGTGGAGCGAATTCCGGAAGCCCGACCTGCGGGTTGCGGGCGCCGACGACCGGATCGACGGCATGGGAAATATGGAGAAGGTCGCCGCCTATATCGCCGAAAACAACCTTTCGTGGGATGATTTTCCGGCTTTCAAGTGGTGCCGCGACAAGGGCGAGGGCTGGTACCTGCCGGCCATCGACGAACTGCTGACCATCGGACACAACTACAACGGCGGCACGCGCATACATTCCAACCGTCAGGCCCGCAACCGTTTCAACGACGCGCTCAAGGATAACGGCGGCAAGCGCATGGACCGTCTGGTCTACTATTTCTCCTCGACCGAGAAGGACGAGAAGGAAGCTTATACGACCCATACGGGCATCGAACCTCCCTATGTGATCGAGATTCCCAAGTATAACAAATTCCTCGTGCGGGCGGTGCGGAAGTTCTGAAGCAGGAGTGTTGAGCATACGACAAACGGTGCGTCCTTGGGGGACGCACCGTTTGTCGTATCCGAAGAATTTGCAATCGGCTATTTGTGGGCCAGATCGTGAATCAGTTTTCTCATGTGCTGTTGGAATTTATGCACCGGGTGGATTTCCCGGATGTATTCAACAGCCTTGCAGGATAGTTTTTTGCGCAGTCCCTCGTTTTCTATCAGCTCTTCGATGGCGCTGGTGAAGAGCGGCACTTTGTCGAAGCCGTCGCCGAGTACGGGACCGGTGTAGCGTCCGAATTTCGAAGTCAGATCTTCCGGATTGCGGCAGCTGACCAGCAGTGTGCCGTAGGCCAAAGCTTCCAGAAACGTGATCGGCAGCGCTTCGTGGATGGAGGTGTTGACCAATATTTTGGCTTCGCGGATATATTTCATTTTTTCTTCGCCTTCGACGTGCCCGACGAAATGAAGGTTCGGGATGTCGCGGTATCCGGCCATGATGCTCTCGTTCTGGGATTTTTCCCGGAAAGTCTGGCCCAGCATGAAGAATTCGTATTGCGGAAGTTGCTTCGCGATTTCGCAGAAAAGCCAGCCCCGCTTGATGGATTCGATGCGTCCGATGAAGAGGATATGGTTCTTTTTGGGGTAGCTCTCCGGATCGAATCCGTAGTCGATGTCGATGGGGTTGGGCATATAGGCAATAGGAGCGTCTCCCGGAAGCCGGTACAGCTCTATCGCCTTGTCGTTGAGAAAATATCCCTGAGAAACGAATGTAACCAGTCCTTTGCCGTAAAGTTTGTTCACGCTGTCGTAGAGGCTCGAACTCCAGTAGGAATTTTCGGGAAACAGTTTTACGGTCTGTATTTCCAGCCATTCGCTCCACGGGCGAGGATCCTGTATCCAGTGGATGATCGGTTTGCTGCGACGTTCGTATTTGAGAATATTGTGTGTCAGTTCGACTGTAAGATAGATGTCGTATTTTTTCTTTTTCAGCCACTGCCGGGCAAAAAAGCGTCCGGGAGGGACAATTACCTTGCGGTTGTCGACTTTTTCTGTCAACGCATTGGGGGCGAACTTCCACCGGTGTTTGTTCGAGAGTAAAACTTCCACCGAGATGTTCGTATCGGGCAGGTATCGGGCGATATAATTGCGTGCCAGAAACCCGTAGCCTCCGTATGCCGTGCCGCAGGCTCCGAAATATTCATCGACGATCAGGGCGACTTTGACTCTGCTGGGGTATACGTCGATGCCTGCCGCTTTCTTTAATGTGCGCACTATTCGGCTTCGGACGAACTCCGAGCGGAATTTTCTGTAAGGCGTGAGCCGCAGGTATGCAAAATAGCGGGATGCCATGGTGTTGGGGCATCTGCGTTCGGTGGACCATGGTTTGACGTCCCCGTTGTAGTGGATGATGACCGGATCTTTTACCGTATGGAATTTGTCGTCGGTGGCGGTGTAGTTGTAAATGCCGGGAAGCTCTTTGATTTTGCCGCCTCTGAACGTCGTATTTATCACATCCTGATCCTGATATTCGAACTGCGTTCCTTTCTGGGTCGCAGTCTGCAGGAGCTGGTCCGCCGCCTGATCTTTGCGCATCTGCTCCAAATTCATCAGAATGACGCCTGCGTTTATGTAAAGTTCCGCTTGTGACATTCCGAGCCGATATTTGTAACTGATTTGCTCGATCCAGCTGTCTTTGACGCCCGCGCAGTAGTATCCGTCGAGAGAAGTCTCCCACAACGGGCGCAGAGGACCGTTTACGACCAAATCCGAATCGAGGTACAATATCCGGTCGAGTTCCGGCAGCAGTTCCGGCAGCAGGAACCTGTAATAGGTGTGGTGTGTGATATAGCTGATGTTGAGCCGCAGCTTTTTCAAGGCGCTGTCTTCGACGATTATGAACGAGAGCCGGTTGCCGTCGCCGTAACGCCGGACCGTTTGTTCAAATAATTGTCTGTTCCGATCGGAAAAATAATCGGTAAATATGTAGATGTCCAGAAATTCCGATTTGTTGTTTTCCAGAGCCGAGGCCATTGCTACACAGCAATGTTGGGCGTAAGAGTCGTTGACCGTAAAAGCTATGGCGATCCGTTGAGATTCCTGCATTGTTTTTAGTCGAGAATATTGTTGTTTCAAAGGTAGGAATTTTTCAGCGGATAACAAGCGGTCTTTCCTATAATTGATTTTGCGCACTTGCGGAAGGGGTGTTTCCCTTGATGCAGGATTCGCGGTCTGATCGTGCGCCGACCGCTCTGACCGGGCGATGGTCGCGCTTGCGCGTCTCTTCTGAGACACACAAAGGGCACCCTGTCGGATGCCCTTTGTATTTAAGATCGCTCTTAAAATACTTATTTCTTCTCCTCGAAGAATTCTTTGACTTGGTCGTTGGGGATGATGCCTTCCTTGAACATGTAAGCACCGGTTTTGTCCGACTTGACCATCTTGATGCACTTCGTAAAGTTCTTACCCGTGCCGGTTTTCAGTGTTGCGACTACTTTCTTTGCCATAGAGCTTCAAAACTATTTAATTTCACGGTGAACGGTGACCTTTTTCAGAAACGGGTTGTACTTTTTGCGCTCCAGACGGTCGGGGGTGTTCTTCTTGTTTTTTGTCGTGATGTAACGGGACATTCCCGGAACTCCGCTCTCTTTCTGTTCGGTGCATTCGAGGATGACCTGAACTCTGTTGCCTTTCTTTGCCATTTGTTACTTCGGTGTTTTAGTAAACGGACTTAGGTGCGGCAGCCTCGCGCAGAGCGACTGCAAGACCCTTCTTGTTGATTGTTTTCATGCCGGCAGCCGATACCTTCAGGGTAATCCAGCGGCCCTCCTGCTCAGACCAGAAACGCTTGGTTTTCAGATTGGGACTGAATTTGCGTTTGGTCTTGTGGTGCGAGTGCGAGACGTTGTTGCCCACGATCGCCACCTTGCCTGTGATTTCGCAAACTTTCATTTTTGTTTTCGATAATATTAATATTATTCCCGTAAGGGAGTGCAAATATAAGGAAAAAATGAGAACTAAAGATTAAGTTGCCCGATTAATTTTTAATGTTGAATGTTATTGTATTGATAGTCAGTGTTTAAACGATTGGAATCGTGAGCGTGAAACGCGCCCCTTCCGTGTAGGAAGTGTCGAGTTCGACCCCGCCGCCCAATGCGTCCGCGATCAGCCGGCAGACGGCCAAGCCCAGTCCCATGCCCTGCGAGAACGGGTCGAGTTTGACGAAACGGTCGAAGATGCGGTCCGCTTCTGCGGCGGGGATGCCCGGTCCGCGGTCCGTAACCGTGAAGGCGATCCGCTTTTTGTGCGAGATCAGGGTGTAGGCGAGCGTGATCCGGCCGTCGGGGGCGAAGCGTGCTGCGTTGCGCAGCAGTTCGGTCAGGGCCTTGGAGAGCAGCAGGCAGGAGGTGTTGACCGGAAGTTGTGCGCATTCGGGTTCGAAGCGGATGTCGAGTTTGCGGAGACTGTAGTCCCTGACGGTCTGAATGCACTGCATGCAGCAGACGTTGATGTCCACCGGACCCAATGCGGGCGGGGTGTCGGAGGATTCGAGGCCCGCGATATAGAGCACATCGTCCACGAGCTTCTGGAGGTAGCCGCTGTTTTCCCGGATGATTTCGATGTAGGACTGACGCTCTTCGTCGTCCGCGTCCGGGGCCGCGGCCAGCTCGGCGAAACCTACGATGGAATTGAGCGGGGTGTTGATCTCGTGCGTGATGTTGCGGATGAAGACGCCCTTCATCCGGCTGCTCGCCTCCGCGGCCCGTTTGGCGTGCGCCAGACGGCGGTTCATGCGCGCCGTGAAGAGGAGGAAGAGAACCGTCAGCAGCAGGATGACGCTCAGCGCCGCGATGCCCAGCTGCGTGCGGTGCAGGCGCACTTTCTGCGTCTGCCGCTGCAGCTCCGCCTTTTCGACGTCGAGACGGCTGACGTCGAGCAGCGTGGCGAATTCGCCGAGGTTTCTTTCGTTGTCGTCGCCGACCTTTTTCCGGTAGAGGTCGAGGTAGTGTTTCTGACTTTTGTAGGCGGCTTCGTAATTGCCGGTTTCGGCATAGGTTTCCGCACGGGTTTGGAACAGTTCGTAGAAATAGGTTTCGCTGTGCCCGGTCTCTTTGAACAGGCCGATCAGTTTGTCGAGTGTGGTCAGCGCCCTGCCGAATTCGTGCTCGGCGAGGTTGATGGCAAGCTGCGCTTCGGTGAGGCTGGCCGTCGTAAGGTATCCGTCGTGTCCCTGCCGGATCTGGTCGAACAGCGTGCGGGCTTCGGCGCTCCGGCCGGTCCGGCTGTAGAGGATCACCTGTTTGAGTTTCAGCGGCCAGATGTATTCGGGCAGGGTGAGCCGCGCCTTGCCTTTTTCGAGCTCTTCGGCGGCTTCTTCGTACCGTCCGGTGTCGATGAGGACGGTGGCCAGCTCGGAATAGAGAATAGGCAGCGAGAATTTGTTGAGGTTGTTCTCTTCGATGAAGCCGATCGCCTTGCGGTAGTAGTCGGCGGCGGTCTCTTTGAGTCCGCGGGTTCGGTAGATGTGGCCTAACTGCTTGTAGGCTTCGGCGATGGCGGGCTTGTAGTCGTCCTGTCGGCCTGCGCCATGTAGCGTTCCAGCTCGTACTGCGCCAGCGTGTATTGCCCGTGTTTCGTGTAGTAGAGAATAAGCCGCGACCAAGTGAAAAAATAGTAGGTCGGCTGCTCGTTTGCGCGTGCGAAGGCCTGCACGCGGGGAATCCACGCCTTGAGAGAATCCAGTTCGTTGTTGAAGTAATAGTGGTCGGCCTTGAACGAGAGGGCGACGGCCTGCATGCGGATGTCGTTTTTTTCGCCCGCCAGCCGGAACAGCGGGTCGGCCTTGAGCAGGACGACCGAATCGCGGATGTTGTTGTTGCACCAGCGGTAATAGGCGTAAAGCGTGCTGTCTACGTTTTGTAGGTTTCGGTCTGCGCGTGGCCGGACGGAATCCGGATAAACAGCATCAATAAAAGCAGAGCTTTTTTCATTAGTTTTTGGACTGAATAGTTGCAAAGATAAGTAAATATCTGCTGTAAAACAAACTATTCAGTCTTTTGAGAGGGCTATTCGGCTTTATTCGATGCCTGCAGTTCCTTTTCGAGCAGTTCGATGGCCGCCGTTCCGGCTTTTCGGATGACGGCGTTGCGGCTGCCGCCGGCACGGATCAGGCGGGTTGTGGTGCGTAGCGGGGAGCTGACGGCGATCCATACCGAGCCGACGGGATATTCGGGCGTTCCGCCCGTAGGGCCTGCGATGCCGGTAGTGGCGACGGCATAGTGCGAATTCGAAGCCCGGCGTACGCCTTCGGCCATCTGACGGACGACCTGCTCGCTGACGGCGCCGTAGCGGGCGATCGTGTCGCAGCTGATTTGCAGGATCTCCTGCTTGGTGTCGAGGCTGTATGCCACGACGCCGCATTTGAAGTAGGCCGAAGCGCCGGGCAGGGCCGTGAAGCGCGCGGCGATCGTGCCGCCCGTACAACTCTCGGCGACGGCCAGCGTCTGGATGCGGTCGGTCAGGATGCGGTGCACCCGTTTTTCCGGAGCGTGGCTGCTGCAGGCGGTCAGCGAGAGAATGAATGCGGTTGCGGTTGAGAGCAGGATTTTATTCATCGGGGCGTCGTTTTATTTTCCGTTGAGTTCGTCGCGCAACAGGCCGAGGGCGAAGGCGCCGGCGCGGTCGATGATCTGTCCGCGGTCGGAGCCGCACTGTTTGAGCAGGGCGACCGTGCGGCGGGGGCCTGCGACGGCGATCCATACCGTGCCGACGGGCTTTTCGGCCGTACCGCCCGCGGGGCCTGCGATGCCGGTGGTCGAGACGGCGTAGTCGGCGCCGCTGATGCGTCGCGCCCCTTCGGCCATCTGTCGGGCGACCTGTTCGCTGACGGCGCCGTAACGGGCGATCGTGTCGGGATCGACGCCCAGCACAGCCTGCTTCGACGCGTTGCTGTACGAAACCACGCCGCAGAGGAAGTAGGCCGAAGCGCCCGGCATGGCCGTAAAGCGCGCGGCGATGGTGCCGCCCGTGCAGCTCTCGGCCGTGGCGAGGGTTTGTCGCCGTTCGGTGAGCAGCTGGTGTATCAGCTCCTGCATGGTGGCCGTTTCGTAGCCGATGATGTTGTGGGGAATGATCCTGCGCAGCGCTTCGAACTGCCGTTCGATCTCCTTCGATACGCTTTCTCCCTCGACCTCGTAGGCCGACAGCCGGAGCCGCACGGCGCCCGGATTGGGCAGGTAGGCCAGCTTCAGGTAGGGCGGCAGGGCGTTTTCCCACGCTTCGATCGCTTTGGCGAGCATCGATTCGGGCAGTCCGGCGGTGATCATCGTGCGGTGTACGATCTGGCGCAGTTCGAAGTGCGCCTTGAGCCGCGGCATGACCTCGTCCTGCATCAGATGCTCCATTTCGTAGGGTACGCCCGGCAGCGAAACGACCACTTTGCCGCCGCGTTCGAACCACATGCCCGGCGCCGTGCCGTGCGCGTTGAACAACACCGTGCAGCAGGCCGGAACCAGAGCCTGTCCGCGGTTGAGGTCGTTGAATTCGATGCCCCGCTCTTCGAGCATCCGTTTTACATGGTCGGAGACGGTTTGGTTCGGGATGAGTTCGCTGCCGAACATTTCGGCCAGCGTCTTTTTGGTGATGTCGTCCTTGGTGGGGCCGAGTCCGCCGGTGATGATTGCGATGTCCGACTGGCCGAGGGCGCGTTCCACGCACCCGACGATCTGCGCGCTGTCATCGCCGATCGAGACTTTTTCATGCACGACGATGCCCGCGGCGTTGAGGTGGCGGGCGATGGATACGGAATTGGTATCCACGATCTGACCGATGAGGATTTCATCGCCGATAGTGATGATCGTTGCTTTCATAAGCGGTGTTTTTGACTCAGGACTCCGGCTGTTCGGAGTCGGGACCGGATTGCGCCGGAGTCCGGGATTCCGCAGGCGCCGGTTCGGCGTTTTCGGCTTCCGGCTGTGTTTCGGCAGATTGCGGCGCGGGCTGTTCTGCTCCGGCTTGCTCTGCGGAAGGCTGTTTTGTCGCGGGCTGTTCTTTTGCGGGTTGTTCCGCCGCTGCCTGCTGCACTGCGGGCTGTTCTGCTGTCGCCTGCGCCGCTGCCGCCCTTTCCGCTGCGGCTTTCGCTTCGGCGTCGGCGATGAGGGCGCGGCAGATGTCGCGCACCAGTCCGGGACCGTTGTAGATATAGCCGGTGTAGAGCTGCAGCAGGTCGGCTCCGGCGTCGAGCATCGCTTTCGCGTCGTCGGGGGTCATGATGCCGCCCACGCCGATGATCGGAAAATTGCCGCCCGAACGGGTGTGGATGCGGCGCACGACCTCCACGGCCCGCTGCGTGAGCGGTGCGCCGCTCAGCCGGCCGCTGCCGATCTTGTCGAGCGTCGTGCGGCTGGTGTGCAGCCCTTCGCGGTTGTGCGTGCCGTTGGTCGCCACGATGCCGTCGAGGGGCGTTTCGAGCAGAATGTCGCTGATTTCGTCGATCACGGCGTCCGGCATGTCGGGCGATACCTTGAGCATGATCGGGCGGTATTGGTTCTGTCCCCGGCGGAAGTCGAACAACGGGTCGAGAATCCGCAAGATATGTTCGCGCGTATGCGTCGCGCCTTCGCGGCACGAGTTGTCGCAGCTGATGTTCACAGTGAAGTAATCCGCGTACTGGTAGAGGTTGCGGAAGAGTTTGAGGTAGTCGGCCGCGGCGTTTTCGGCGAGGGTCGCGGTGTTGCGGCCGATGTTGCAGCCGACGATGAATCCTTCGTGGGGCCGGCGCAGGTGCTGGATGGTCTTTTCGAGACCGCGGTTCGAAAGCCCGATGCGGTTGATGATCGCCTCGTCCTTCGGGAGCCGGAAGACGCGGGGGCGGGGGTTGCCCGCCTGCGGGCGCGGCGTCACGGTGCCGACTTCGACGAATCCGAAACCGAGGGCCGCCAGTTCGCGGAACGCCTCGCCGTTGCGGTCGAAACCTGCGGCCAGCCCGACGGGGTTGGCGAATTTGATGCCGAAGACCTCGCGTTCGAGCGCGGGGTGTTTCACGGCGTAACACTTGCGGAGCAGCCACCGTCCGCCGGGAATCAGCCCGATGGCGCGCAGCAGTATCAGTACGGCGCGGTGCGCCCGCTCGATGGTGAGCGAGAAGAGGATGGGCTTTATGATGCTACGGTACATGGTCTCAAGTGGCGGTTTCGCTTATGGCCGCAAAGGTACTAAAAAAGAATTGATTTCGCTAAAAGTATTCGCGGCGGTAGCGGTAATGGTCGCGCATCGGCTCGAAATCCTCCGGCCGGGCCTTCAGGCTGCGGCTCTGGGCCTCGATGTCGAACGCGCCCCCGATGGTGGTGCAAAGCTCCTGCCACGAGATCGGCCGGGGCGTCGAAGGGGCGGCCTGAGGCGGGTACCATCCGGCGAGGGGCAGGCCGAAGAAACGGGCCAGCGTATCGACCGACATGGCCGTGGCATTGGCTTTGCCCTGCTCGGAATAGCCCGCGATGTGCGGCGTGGCGAGCAGTGTGCGGGCGAGCAGCCGGCGGTCGATGGCGGGTTCGTGCTCCCAGACGTCGAGTACGCAGGCAAGGCCGCTGCGCAGCAGGGCCGCGCCGTCCACGACCTCGCCGCGCGAGGAGTTCAGGATTACGGCGCCGGGTTTCATCCGTGCAAAAAGGGCGTCGCCGGCCATGCGGCGCGTCGTGTCGTCGAGCGGCGTGTGGAACGTCAGGATGTCGGCTTGGCGGGCGACCTCCTCCAGCGGCAGGAAGCCGCAGCGTTCGCGCGCCTCGCGCGGCGGGTCGCAGCAGAGGACCCGGAAGCCCCATGTTTCGGCATACTCCTTTACGAGCGATCCGACGTGTCCCACGCCGACGACGCCCAGCGTACGCCCGGCGGGCTGCCAGCCCTGCGTGCGGGCGAGGTGGGCCAGCACCGCCCCCGCCCATTGGAGTACGCCTCTGGCGTTGCAGCCGGCGGCCGTGCAGACGCGGATGCCGTGCGCCGCGCACCACGCCGTGTCGATGTGGTCGAAACCGATGGTCGCCGTGGCGATCAGACGGACGCGGGAGCCGCCGAGCAGCCGCTCGTCGCAGCGGGTGCGCGTGCGGATAAGGAGGGCGTCGGCATCGCGCACCTCCTCCGGCGCGATTTCCGACCCCGGAAGATAACGCACCTCGGCCCAAGGTTCGAGGACCCCCTGCAAAAAGGGTATGGCGCTGTCGGCGATGATTTTCATGGCTGATGGCTTTTTCCTGATTTCTACTCTTTACGGGAAGCAAATATAGGGAAAAATTAAAATTTTTGTACCTTTGACATTTAAAACGGATCTTATGGAACAGAAAACGTTCGATCCCGACGGGGTCGGTGTGGATAACGGGACCTATTTCGGGCTGCCTTTCGAACCGGAGACGGCCGAGCTGGTGATCGTCTCGGCGCCTTGGGACGTGACGGTGTCCTACGGAGCGGGGACGGCTTACGCCCCCGATGCCATTATCGAGGCCTCGACGCAGCTCGATTTCCACGAACCGCTGGCTCCCGGCGCATGGCGCCGCGGCATCGCCACGGCCGACGTGGACTATTCGCTGCTGGACGAATCGCAGCGCCTGCGCGGCGATGCGGCGAAGGTGATCGACCACCTCGAAGGGGGCGGCAGTCCTGAGGACGACTATGTGGTGCGCAAAATCTGCCGCGTGAACGAAGGGTGTGTGGCCATGAACGCCAACATCGGGGCGCAGGCCGCGCGCTGGCTCGATGCGGGAAAACTCGTCGGGCTGGTCGGCGGCGACCATTCGACGCCTTACGGCCTGATCCGCGCGCTCGGCGAGCGGCATGCGGAGTTCGGAATCCTGCATATCGACGCCCACTGCGACCTGCGGGACGCCTACGAGGGGTTCGAGTTTTCGCACGCTTCGATCATGTTCAACGTGCTGCGCGACGTGCCTGCGGTGACGAAGATCGCCCAAGTCGCCGTGCGCGACTTCAGCGAGCGGGAGGCGGCGCTGGCCGCGTCGTCCGGCCGCGTCCTCCTGTTCGACGATCTGTCGCTGGCGGCCGCCGGGTTTCGCGGCGAAACGTGGGATGCGCAGTGTCTGCGTATCGTCGAAACGCTTCCGCAGGAGGTCTACGTGAGTTTCGACATCGACGGACTCTCCTACGAGAACTGTCCCCACACGGGGACTCCCGTTGCGGGCGGACTGGGTTTCAACCAAGCCGTCTGGCTGCTGGACACCCTCGTGCGTTCGGGCCGCCGCATCGTCGGGTTCGACGTGGTGGAGGTCACTCCGGCCCGCGAGGAGCGGATCGACGCCATAACGGGCGCACGGGTATTGTGGAAGTTGTGTAATTTAACTTTAAAATCAAACGTTCGATAAATGCGACTATTTTCGATGTACCGCTGGGTGCGCGAGCGCCACATGATCGGTATACGCGGCCGTAATTTCATGGAGGCCCCTTGGGCCGGAGGCATCGTGCTGCTCGGATGCGTGATCATTGCCATGCTGCTGGCCAATCTGCCTGCGACTTCGCTCTATTACCGTCATCTGCTGGAGACCGACCTCTCGCTGATGGTGCATAGCCCCGACGGGCTGATCGACTGGGTGTTCCCGCGCGGGATGACCGTCGAGAAACTGATCAACGACGGCCTGATGGTGATTTTCTTCTTCGCCGTGGGGCTTGAGATAAAACGCGAGATCGTCTGCGGACAGCTTTCGTCGGCCAAAAAGGCGCTCCTTCCGGTGCTGGCCGCGGCGGGCGGCATGCTCTTCCCGGCGATCATCTTCACCGCCTTCAACCACGGTACGATGGCCGCCAACGGCTGGGGTATTCCGACCGCCACCGACATTGCCTTCGCCATCGGCATTCTCTCGATGCTCGGCGACCGGGTCCCCGTGTCGCTCAAGATATTCCTCACGGCGCTGGCTATCGCCGACGACCTCGGAGCCATTCTGGTCATCGCGCTCTTCTACGGTGGGCAGGTGCAGATCGGATGCCTGCTGGCGGCGCTGGTCATCATGCTCGGCGTCTACTTCATGAAGGAGATGGGCGAGAAGCGCATGTTCTTCTATCTGGTGCCGGCCGTGGTGGTGTGGGGGCTGTTCTACTATTCGGGCGTCCACTCGACCATTTCGGGCGTGGCGATGGCCATGCTGATTCCGATGACGCCACGCTACAGCAAGGAGTATTTCGTGCACAAGATGCGCCACCTGAAGGCGCTGATGCTCGCCGCCGGCACTTCGGGCGACGATTTCCCCAACGAAAACCACCGGTTCTACCTGCGCCGCATGCGTAATCTCGCGGCCGACTCGGTGGGCATGAGCTACCGGCTGGAGCATGCGCTGGCGCCTTCAGTGACCTTCCTCGTGATGCCGATTTTCGCGCTGGCGAACGCCGGGGTCGAGATATCGTCGCTCGAATACCTCAATATTTTCCATATGTCGCCCGATATCGGATCGGTGGGGATGGGCGTCTTCTTCGGACTGCTCGTGGGAAAACCGCTGGGCATATTTCTTGCGAGCTGGGGCGCCGTGAAGTCGGGGCTGGCCGAACTGCCCGAAGGGGCGACGTGGCGCATGCTCTTCGCCGTGGGGTGTCTGGGCGGTATCGGATTCACGATGTCGCTGTTCGTCGATGCGCTGGCCTACACCGAACCCGACCTGATCGACCGGGGCAAAATCGCGATCCTGATGGGCTCGACGGCCGCCGCCGTCGCGGGCAGCCTGCTGATACTGATTTTTTCGAAAAAACGAACCTGATATGCGTAAGACATTAGTTGTCCTCATGGCTGCGGCGTTGCTGGCCGGGGCCTGCTCCAAAAAGACGGGCGGGGGCGTGAAGCTCAAGACCGACACCGATTCGGTGGCCTATGTGATCGGCATGAACGTGGGCATGAACCTGATGAAGATGGATTCGACGATCAACGTGAACGCCGTATGCGAAGGCATCCGCGACGTGTTCCGCCAAGGGACCAGATTCTCGGCTGCCGACGCCGAGGTTTTCTACCTGCGCTATATGAATTACGCGCTGCCGGAGAAAGCCCGCGCCTACGAGGAGCAGTTCCTGCAGGATATTCTCAAGGCCAACCGCAACTACGCCCGCACCGCATCGGGCGTGACCTATACGGTCGAGGTGCTGGGCGATCAGGAGCAGATACCCGCTTCGGACCGCGACAGCATCGCGCTCCGCTACCTGATCCGCACTGCCGACGGACAGGAAGTCTACTCATCCTACGAGCGGGGCGATACGCTGCGCACGACGCTCGGCGGCCTGCTCAAGGGCATGAAGGAGAGCGTCAAACTGGTCGGCAGGGGCGGAAAGATCAACGCGTGGATTCCCTCCTCGGCGGCTTACGGAACGCAGGGCGACAAAGAGCTGGGAATTCAGCCGAATACCACGCTGTACTACGAAATCGAGCTTGTCGATGTCGATAAATATGCGAATTGGTCGCGGCGCAGCAATTTACGCCGTTAATTTTAAACCATTATTCCAAATATTTTATAACTTTGCGCAGGTAAACCCCTAACAGGCACAAACGATTAAACATATTTGAAAAACAAAACAATGAAAAAAATTCTTTTTGCAGCGGCACTTGCAGGTGCTGCGTTCATGACTGCCTGCGGCGGCAAGGACGGCGGCGTTCGTATGGGCAGCCTTTCGGATTTCGACTCGCTTTCGTATTCGCTGGGCGCCAATATCGGCTACGGCATGAATCACGAGATGAGGGACATTCCCTTTGATTTCAAGGCCATCGACAAAGGTATCAAGGAGGGCGCCATGGGTAAGGCCACGCAGGAGCACGACAAGTCGCTCGACATGCTGCGTGAGTATTTCATGAGCAAGCGCGGCGAGCGTGCGCAGGAGATCGCAGCCAAGCGTGCCGAGCAGGACAGCATCCGTCTGGCCGGCGGCGACACGACCAAGGTCGAGTATCCCGCAGCCGATCCCGCCATGTTCGAGAGCGAGGAGGAGCGTGCCGAGATTTCGTATGCGTTCGGTAACGACATCGGTTACAACATCAGCCAGAGCGGCATGCCCATTCAGCTCGTATGGATCGGTCAGGCCATGCAGGACGTGCGCGACGGCAAGGCGAAGATGGCCGAGGATGCCGTGAACCAGTATCTGCAGTACTACTTCATGGTGAAGCGTCCGGCCGAGAACGCCGAGGCTTCGAAGGCATGGCTGGAGAAGATCGAGAAGAAGTCGGGCGTGAAGAAGACCGAGTCGGGTCTGCTTTACAAGGTTACCAAGCAGGGCGACGCTTCGATGATGCCGAAGGATCCGCGCGACGTGGTGAAGGTGCATTACACGGGCCGCACGCGTGAAGGCAAGGTCTTCGATACTTCGAAGTTCGCAAACCGCTCGAAAGAGCAGCAGGAGATGATGCGCAAGCAGAATCCCGACGGTTTCAACGAGGACGGCACGCCGAAAGAGGCCGATACGGAGGCTGAATTCCCGCTCAACCGTGTGATCAAAGGCTGGACCGAGGGTCTGCAGTTGGTAGGCAAGGGCGGCACGATTATGCTCTGGATTCCCGCCGATCTGGCTTACGGCCCGCGTGGCGCCGGCCGCGACATCGGCCCCAACGAGGCGCTTGAGTTCGAGGTGGAGCTGATCGACGTCGTTCCTTTCGAGGAACCCGCTCCGGCGGATTCGACGGCCACGGCCGAGACTCCTGAGGCAGCTCCCGCGAAATAAGCAGGTGTGATTCCGAATATGACAGGGCGGACCCCGTGCGGGGTCCGCCTTGTTTGTCATTGTGCCGGCATTGGGAGGAGGCGTCCGCTGCGGCCGCTGTTATAATAGGTATGTCATCGGGGTAAAACGGATTCCGTCCGTGACGCGTTCGGCGTCGGTTGCGGTGAATCCCAGTCTGCGGTATATTTCGACGGCATAGGGCGACGAGTTGACGGTGATGCGGGAAACCGCCGGATCGGTGCGGCAGAAGTCGCGTACTGCGTTGAACAAGGCGCGGGCGATGCCCTGCCGGTGACAGGATGCGTCCACGAAGAGCAGGCTGATGTGGCTACGGTTTCTGACCGCGGCGACGCCGGCCAGCGTATCCTGCCGGAATGCTCCCCATAGCATCAGCGCGCCGGTGCGAAACTGTTCCGTCAGGGCTTCCGGGGCAATGAACCGGTGAAAGACGTCGATGCCTTCCTGCGCGTAATCGGGGGCTTCGAATTCTGCGAAAACGCGGCGGACGAGCGCGGAAGCCGCCCGGATTTCCGCTTCGCGGAGCGGCCGGATGTCGGTTGCAGGCGGGGGGGGCGTGTCGGGAACGGTCGGTTGCATGGCGGTGATTTTGAAATGAAAAAGGCGGCTGGAGATCCCAGCCGCCTTGTATGTTTTCCGTCCGCTTTAGAACGGCAGGTCGTCCACCTCGGCGGGCGACGATGCATAAGAGGGCTCCTCGGCGATGGGCGGCATGTCGGGCATCGGGCCTGTGCCGGGAACTTCGGCCTGTTTGGGCTGGAGGCGCCATGCGCGGATGTCGGTGTACCAGCGGCCGTTGTATTCGCGCGACTCGATATTGACCGAGACGGTGTAGGCCGCACCCTCTTTCAGACGGGCCACGTCGTCGGGCTTGTTGAAAAACGTGACGCAGATCTTGCGGGCGAACGAACCTTCGTTCATCTCGAAGACCACGTCCTGACGCTGCCATTCGCCGCGTGCCGACGTTCCTTTTGTCACGGGCATTATTTTGTAAACTGTTCCTTCGAATTCCATGGTGATGCTGTGAATGGATTAATAATCTTATTTTCCGCAAAGGTAACAAAAAATCGGAAGAATCCCTGCACCCGCCGGCAAAATTCCCGCGCAAATTTCTCCGGCGGGGAGCTTCGGGGCGCCGCGATTTTTTGTATTTTGCGTCGCCGGACGGGAAAAACTGCGCAGGCATGTGCCCGGAGAATTCTATGGATGCCGAAATCGGGGATTCCACACATGCCGATTGGCTGTTCGGTCGGATGTGCCCTGCAAATAAGACAAAAAAGACCTGCATTTCTGCAGATCTTTGATTTTCAGTGGACCCAGAGGGGCATGATCCCACGACCTTCGGATTATGAGTCCGCTGCTCTAACCGACTGAGCTATGGGTCCGTCCGGCGGCTGTGTGCCCAAACCGCAGGCACAAATATAGCAAAACAAATCCGAATTCCCAATATGACGCGGAGATTTTTTAGGTCCGGGCAGGCCGCGGCGGGGGCTTACTGACGGTCGAAAATGTCGTTGAGGACCTTGGCCAGCCGGTAGCCGGCTTTGGCGAGCTGCTCTTCGGCCAGCGGTTTGTATTTCAGGATGAAGTCGTGTCCCAGTTTGTCGCCCGGCTTCACGTCGTAGATGCATTTCGAGTTTGCGGCCGACTCGCGGCCCCAGTCGTAGATGTCGCCGGCGATCGCCGCCCGCTGCTGTTCTTCGGTGTAGCGGTCGAGCAGGAAGGCCAGATCGGAGAAGCTCCACGGGTGGGTCGTCGCTACTATCGGGGTGTCCCAGATCGTGTGGTAGCGGATTTCGCTGCCTTTGAGGACGACGTTGAAGTAGCCGATTTCCTGATTGTCCGGCCAGCGGACGTGTCCGGGGCAGTGCATGTCGCCCAGACAGTGGACGATGACCTGAATGCAGGCCAGCCGCGTGGAGTCGTTCATCTCGTGCATGCGGTTTTTCAGCTGGTCGGCAGCCCGCTCGACGTAATAGAGGCAGTTGGCCAGATATTTGTCGCCGGGCAGCCGGTTACCGCGGATTACCTCGCCGCTTTCGTCCACCGAGAAGGTGTGGGGCAGCATGTGCATGCGGGGACCGTTGGTGGGCGTATAGCCCAGATCGACGAGCATTTGGGGCTTGTAATCGTCCATCCACGAAGCGTAATAGACGATCGAGCGGCCGTCGAGCAGTTTGTCCAGATTGGCTTTGGCCTTTTTCGTCAGGTGTTGCTCGGCCAGACGGGCGACGGCGGCGTGTCCCAGCCTGCCCCATGCGAAGGCGCCCTGAGCGGACGTCAGTGCGGCGAAGGCCGCGATGAGAAGGAGTCTCTTCATGTTTTAAGGTGTTTTGTTGTTTTGTCTCTCCGCCCCTTGCGCGGCGCGGAAGCTTGTCATAATATAATACCGTGCTGCGGGGCGAAACACCTATCCGGCGGCGGGAAATTTTCGGGATATTTTGTCGCGGGCCTTTGGGAGCCTTTCTGCGGGCTGTTTTTATCCGTCCGGCGCGGCCTTCGGCACGGGGCGTTCTCGCTGCGGAGGTAATGCGGAGATAAAAAGTTTCGCGGAAAATCGGGCGGAGTATTGTTTGTTGCAAATAAATTCGTACCTTTGTCCCGCTTAAGCAATCAATTAAAACAAAAACAACGAAATGAAAAAGGGTATTCATCCGGAGAATTATCGTTTGGTGGCGTTCAAGGACATGTCCAACGACCACGTGTTTTTGTGTCGGTCCGCCGTTTCGACAAAAGAGACCATCGAAGTGAACGGCGAAACCTATCCCGTGTATAAGATGGAAATTTCCAACACGTCGCACCCGTTTTACACCGGTAAGATGAAGTTGGTAGACACCGCCGGTCGCGTCGATAAGTTTATGAGCCGTTACGCAAAACGCTACGATAAGAAAGGCGCGAAATAGGCGCTTTCCGCACTGAGAGACAACGGGCTGCACTTGTGTGCGGCCCGTTTGTTTTTGGTGCGGTTTGTTGCAGGGAGAGCTATTTTGCGGTCGAGGGAGTGTCTGCGTGTAGGAACGGTCCTGCGGTCGAGGGCGTGTTTGGCGGTTGTAGAAACGTTTCTGCGGCCGGGGCGCGGATATGCCGGGGAAGGGTCGGCAGGTGCGGCCGGAATTTTCGTTCTGGGGCCGATTTTTTTGCACACGATATCGTTTTTATGTATATATTTGCCGCCGTAAGGCAAACAATGACTTAAACGTTAGAAAGTTATGAAGCATGTAATTGTCATGGCGCTGGGGGCTGCGCTGGCTCTGGCGTCGTGTGTGAGCAAAGGGACGGTCGTCAAGGTCGAGGAGCAGCGCGATTCGCTTTCGGTGGTCGTCAGCGCGAAAGACTCGCTGATCAATGCAGTTTTCGAAGATATCGGCTCCATTTCCGAGAATCTTGCGCTGATCAGGACGCGTGAGAATCTGATCTCGGTGGCAGGCGACGCCGAAGGCGGCCGCCGTCCCGTGGAGGAGATCAACAACGATATTGCCGCCATCGACCGGCTGCTGCGGGAAAACAAAGTCAAGATCGCTTCGCTGCAGAGCGCTGTCGCGCAATTGCGGAAAGCCAATCTGCGTCTCGACGGACTGGAAAAGATGATTCGGGACATGAGCGAGCAGCTTACCGAGAAGAAAAACGAAATTGCCCAGCTGCGGGAGAATCTCACCAAGATGGGCGTCGAGGTGGAGACCCTGACCGAGCAGGTGGCCGTGCGGAGCGAGCAGGTCGAGACCCTGAACACCGAGAAGATCGAACTGGAGAACCAGCTGAATACGGTGTATTACATCGTCGGGACCGAGAAAGAGCTGCGTGAGGCGCAGATCATCAACAAGCAGGGTTTCATCGGGCGTACGCTGACGGTCAATAAGACCGATAATCTGGCCAGTTTTACCAAGTCCGATTCTCGGTTGCTGTCGGAGGTGCCGATCGGGCAGAAAAAGGTTTCGGTCGTGACGACGCATCCCGAAGAGTCGTACGAGTTGGTGACGGATGCCGACAAGGTCGTGCTGAAACTGCTTATTACCGATCCCGTCCGCTTTTGGGAATCGTCTAAGATTCTGATCGTAAGCTATAAATAACGGGCGGAGGGCCGGATGATCCGGCGCCGCGCGGAAATGAGAGAGGCATCCCGGAATATTCCGGGATGCCTCTCTCGTTTGGCGAGCGAGTGAGTTCGGCAAGGAAACCGAGATGGGGCGGATAATGGATGTATTTTGTCAGAGACGGGCGGTGTATGGCATGCCGGACACGTTTTTTGATTCGGATCGGAATGGAGACGAACCGTTATTTGCGATGCGCGGTGTTCTGTTTTGTCATTTTTATTTTTTTTACGTACATTTGGACAATAAAAAATATACATAGTTGTAATATGGATTATCAAATCAAACCGCAGTTTGTGGAGGCCGGTTTGAAAGAGAATTGCCCTGCGGATTGTAGTAGTTGTCCTACGTTTCCTGCGCCGTTTCGCCGCATAGGCGATTCGAATTACTGCCGTTTCGCGCAAATTTCTTTTTCAGCAGGAGAAGGGGTGACTTTTCCCGCAGACCGCATGGTGCGCATTCTTTTCGTGATGTCGGGTTCGCTGATGATGGAGCATGGGGATACGGTGCGGCTTGTGACGTCGAAACAATACGTATGTCTGGCGAGGGGCGAACGTTTCGTCACCACGGCGCAGGACGACGCCCATGTCGTCGTGCTTTCGCTGATTCACCGCATCGAGTTCTGCGAACAGGATATTTTCGATAAGGTGATGCCCTACGATACGGTCATCCCGACCGAAGCGGTGCCGCGGCTTTCGATGCATCCTACGATCGAACGCCTGCTCTGCGATCTGTTCGCCGTTCCGGAGCTGAGCGAGTGCGCCCGTTACCACAAAATGAAGGCTACGGAGCTTTTCATGATGATCAAGGTGCTGTATACGCCGACGGAGCATGCTTATTTCTTCCAGTCGATGATTCAGCCGCAGGATAACTTCCGCGTGTTCGTGTGCAACAATTACGACAAGGCGCAGGGCGTGGCGGAGCTGGCCGCGCTTGCGGGCATGAGCCTTTCGGTCTTCAAGCGCCGTTTCGCCGAGCACTTCAACGACAGCGTCTATCATTGGATGATGCGCCAGAAGGCGCTGAAGATCTTTACGGATATCCGCGACGGCGAGGACAGTACGAAGGTGCTGATGAACAAGTATGGATTCCGCCATTATACGCAGTTCAGCCGGTTCTGCAAGAATTACCTGCAGGCGACGCCCGCGCAGCTGATCGCATCCATAAAGGAGGGGTAGTAGGGGATTTGTCCCGTACCGTCCGCAGACGGAGAGTATATGCCGGCAGCTTGGGTTTGTTGTCGGATTGTGGAAACGGAGAGGCTGTGGGCTTCTCCGCTTCTTTTTCAGCGCTCCAGCAGGTAGATGTTCAGATCGACGAACTCCCCGTCGGAGAGTTGTTCGCCCCGGACTTCCACCCGGTCGAGCCGGAATCCGAGCCGCTGGGGAATACGGTTGCTGCGGAGATTGCCCGGCGCGCAGCGTATTTCGATGCGTTCCATGCCCATCTCTTCGAAAGCGAGCCGGCAGAGCGCCTGCACGGCGGACGTCATGATTCCCCGGCCCTGAAACTCGCTGCGGAGCCAGTAGCCGATTTCGATGGTGCGCGTCGTGCCGTCCGCCGATTTGAAGCCGATCAGTCCTGCGAACGCATCTCCGCTCCGGATCGTGAAGACCGGGTTTGCCGTGTCGTTCAGCATCCCTGCGACGACCTCCTGCGTCTGCTCCACGCGGTGCGTCGCCGCCACGAACGGGAGCCAGCGTCCGAGGTGTTCGCGCTGGGTGTCTATGGCGCCGAAAATCGCCGGTGCGTCCCCGCTGCACAGCGAACGCAGCGAGAAGTCGTCGAACAGTGGAATCGTTTTCATGGTATATGCCGGTTTTGGCTGCAAAGGTAGTGAAAAATCGGGGAAGCTGTTTTTTTATATATTAAATAGGTGTCGGAGCGTTTTGCACCCGCAGGAACTGCGGTTTCGGAGCGTGCAGGGGCGGAACGGTAATAACCTTGGGTGCGGAGGGTGATATTTTTTGCAGAAGCTGTTGTAAAATATAAAACTTTTCCTATCTTTGCACCCGATTTCACCCCTGTAAAAAAGGCGGTAGACCGACGTTCTTTGAGAAGAGTAAAAAAGTGAAAAATTTATTGGAAATAATTTGGCCGGTAAATTTTTTATGCCTACTTTTGCAATCCAAAACGGTTGATTTTGCCGATGTAGCTCAGTTGGCCAGAGCAGCTGATTTGTAATCAGCTGGTCGGGGGTTCGAATCCCTCCATCGGCTCGGACAGCCGATGCGAGAGAAGCGGAAAGACGAAGGTCTTCCGGAACACGAGCAGCGGCGCAACGAAAGCCTCACGGGGAAGACCCGCGCAAAAAGCGAGCCGATCTTTCAGGGGCAGACAACTTGGGAAGTTACCAGAGTGGCCAAATGGGGCAGACTGTAAATCTGCTGGCTTACGCCTTCGGTGGTTCGAATCCATCACTTCCCACTAAGAAAGAGTGCCGGTTGGAGTTGCAAGATCTTCGGCGGTGTCCGATCGACGGACGGCGCGGAGGAAAGGGTAGACTCTGATACGGTATATTTTTGCGGAAGTAGCTCAGTTGATAGAGCATCAGCCTTCCAAGCTGAGGGTCGCGAGTTTGAGCCTCGTCTTCCGCTCAAGACGCAGAAGCGTGTGATACGGACGTCTCCTATCGGTTGATAGGGGAGTTTGTGTCGCCCGCTCGTTCTGCGAAATGAATTTTTAAAACTTTAAAGCAATTTTTAACAATACTTTAAATACTTAATACTATGGCAAAAGAAAAATTCGACCGTTCGAAACCGCATGTGAACATCGGTACCATCGGACACGTTGACCACGGTAAGACCACCCTTACCGCTGCTATCACGACCGTTCTGGCTAAGAAAGGTCTGTCGGAGCTTCGTTCGTTCGACTCCATCGACAACGCTCCTGAGGAGAAAGAGCGTGGTATCACGATCAATACCTCGCACGTTGAGTACCAGACGGCCAACCGTCACTATGCTCACGTAGACTGCCCCGGACACGCCGACTATGTGAAGAACATGGTTACCGGTGCCGCTCAGATGGACGGTGCCATTCTGGTAGTTGCCGCAACGGACGGCCCGATGCCCCAGACCAACGAGCACGTGCTGCTCGCCCGTCAGGTGAACGTTCCCCGCATCGTTGTTTTCTTGAACAAGTGCGACATGGTGGACGACCCTGAAATGCTCGACCTCGTCGAGATGGAGGTTCGCGACCTGCTTTCGAAATACGAATATGACGGCGACAACGCTCCCGTTATCCGCGGTTCCGCACTCGGCGGCCTGAACGGCGAGCCGGCATGGGAGGACAAGATCATGGAGCTGATGAACGCTGTTGACGAGTATATTCCGATCCCGCAGCGTGAGAACGAGAAGCCGTTCCTGATGCCTGTCGAGGACGTGTTCTCGATCACCGGCCGCGGTACCGTTGTAACGGGCCGTATCGAGACCGGTATCATCCACGTAGGCGATCCCGTCGAGATCGTAGGTCTTGAGGAGAAGACCCTGACTTCGACCTGTACGGGTGTCGAGATGTTCCGCAAGCTGCTCGACGAGGGCGAGGCCGGCGACAACGTAGGTCTGCTGCTCCGCGGTATCGACAAGAAAGAGGTTAAGCGCGGTATGGTAGTCGCTAAACCCGGCTCGATCACCCCGCACACCGAGTTCGAGGCTGAGGTCTACATCCTGAAGAAGGAAGAGGGTGGCCGTCACACGCCGTTCCACAACAACTATCGTCCCCAGTTCTATCTGCGTACGATGGACGTGACCGGTGAGGTTCACCTGCCCGCAGGCGTAGACATGGTTATGCCCGGCGACCACGTGACCATCACCGTGAAGCTAATCTACCCGGTAGCTATCAACGAAGGTCTGCGTTTCGCAATCCGCGAGGGTGGCCGTACGGTAGGTGCAGGTCAGATCCTGAAGATCGTGAAATAATTTTCACAACCCATAGGGAAGCGGTGTTCCGCACCGCTTCCCGCTTTTAGGAGCATAGTTCAAGGGTAGAATAGCGGTCTCCAAAACCGTTGATGGGAGTTCGAATCTCTCTGCTCCTGCCAAAGAGTAAAAGAAAAAAAGGTATGTTCAATTACGTTAAAGAATCCTACAACGAGCTTGTAAACAAGGTGACGTGGCCCACGTTTCCCCAGCTCCAAAGCTCTACGATCGTCGTGATGGTGGCTTCGGTCATTTTCGCCATTGTCGTGCTGGCTATGGACCTGACGTTCGAGAACCTGATGGCCGTCATTTACAAGACACTGGGTAATCTTGGCCGTTAATTGTTGCTGAAACGATGAGCGAGATTAAGAAGCAGTGGTATGTCGTCCGGGCTATCGGCGGTAAGGAAAACAAGGTCAAAGAGTATATCGAGGCCGAAATCCGCCATAATAATCTGGAGGAGTATATATCTCAGGTGCTGATTCCCACCGAAAAGGTATACACCATCCGCAACGGAAAGAAAGTTTCCAAGGAGAAGGTTTCTTATCCGGGCTACGTATTGGTGGAGGCCGCGTTTGTAGGTCAGATTCCGATTATAATTCGTAACACTCCCAATGTGCTGGGTTTCCTCGGCGATACCAAGGAAGACAGTCGCAAGATGAATGCCACGCCGCTGCGTCCGCAGGAGGTGGCCCGCATCCTCGGCCGCGTCGACGAGATGAATGCCATGGAGGAGGAGAACGAAATACCATTCTTTGTCGGCGAGACCGTCAAGGTCACCGATGGCCCTTTCTCAAGCTTCCAGGGTACCATCGAGGCCGTCGACAACGAGCGCAAGAAACTCACGGTATCGGTGAAGATATTCGGGCGCAAGACTCCTATGGAGTTGGGTTTCACACAAGTAGAAAAAGAATAATTAACCAAGGAAAACTATGGCAAAAGAGGTTGCTGCATTTATTAAATTGCAGATCAAAGGTGGTGCCGCCAATCCTTCGCCCCCGGTTGGTCCCGCATTGGGTTCTAAGGGAGTCAATATCATGGACTTCTGTAAGCAGTTCAATGCGCGTACCCAGGACAAGGCAGGGAAGGTTCTCCCGGTCATCATCACGGTTTACAGCGATAAGTCGTTCGACTTTGTTGTAAAACAGCCGCCTGTAGCTATTCAGCTCAAGGAAGCAGCCAAAGTGCAGAAGGGTTCCGCACAGCCTAACCGCGACAAGGTCGGTCAGGTGACGTGGGATCAGGTGCGCGAGATCGCTCAGGACAAAATGCCTGACATGAACTGCTTTACCTTAGAGGCTGCTATGCGTATGATCGCTGGTACCGCTCGCAGTATGGGTATCAACGTCGTCGGTGAATTTCCTAATATGTAATCGAAGATGAGTAAGTTGACAAAAAATCAAAAGATCGCCTACGCCAAGGTGGAAGCCAATAAGGCTTACAAGCTCTCGGAGGCTGCCGCTCTTCTGAAGGAGATTACGTTCACGAAATTCGACGCTTCGGTTGATATCGACGTGCGTCTGGGAGTCGATCCCCGCAAGGCCAATCAGATGGTCCGCGGCGTTGTGACGCTGCCCCACGGTACGGGTAAGCAGGTGCGCGTGCTGGTGCTCTGTACTCCTGAGAAGGAGGCTGAGGCTCAGGCTGCCGGCGCCGATTACGTAGGTTTGGACGAGTTTGTTGATAAGATCAAGGGCGGCTGGACCGACGTTGACGTTATCATCTGCACGCCGAACGTAATGGGCAAGGTAGGTGCGCTGGGCCGTATTCTGGGTCCCCGCGGCCTGATGCCTAACCCCAAGACCGGTACGGTTACGATGGAGGTGGGCAAAGCCGTTCAGGAAGTGAAATCGGGTAAGATCGACTTCAAGGTCGACAAATTCGGTATCATTCACACTTCGGTAGGTAAGGTTTCGTTCTCGGCCGAGCAGATCGTGGACAACGCGAAAGAGGTGCTGAACATGATTCTCAAACTGAAACCGGCTGCTGCGAAAGGTTCTTATGTGAAGAGTATTTATCTCTCGACCACGATGAGTCCCGGCTTGCAGATTGATTCCAAATCAGTAGAAACCAAATAAGAAGGAGGAGAGAAGAGATGACAAAGGAAGAAAAACTGGTCGTTATTAACGCCATTGCCGAGCAGCTCCAAGCTTATCCTCACTTCTATATCGCCGACATCGCGGCGCTTGACGCAGAGCAGACCGCTGCCCTGCGCCGCAAGTGCTTCGAAAACGACGTCAAACTGGTAGTCGTGAAGAACACGCTGCTGGGCAAGGCGCTGGAGAAGGTGGAGAAGGCTGACGCTGATCTGGTAAAAGTATTGGAGGGTCCGACCTCGATTATGTTCGCCAACGTTGCGAAGGCTCCTGCGGTCCTGATCAAGGAATTCCGCAAGAAGTCCGACAAACCTGTTCTGAAGGCGGCTTTCGCCGAAGGATGCGTTTACGTGGGCGACGATCAGCTGGACGCTCTGTGTAACATCAAGTCGAAGGAGGAGCTTATCGGCGATATCATCGCACTGCTCCAGTCTCCTGCGAAGAATGTTATTTCTGCATTGCAGGCTAATGCAGGCCAAAAGATTGCGGGCATCGTGAAGACGCTCGAATCGAGAAACAACTAATCACAATCAAGAATTAAACAAAATTTAATAAGCTTACAACTATGGCAGACGTAAAGAAACTTGCTGAAGAACTGGTAAACCTCAAGGTTACCGAGGTAAACGAATTGGCTACCATCCTCAAGGAGGAGTATGGCATTGAACCGGCTGCTGCCGCTGTTGCCGTTGCAGCTCCCGCTGCTGGCGCAGGCGAGGCTGCTGCCGCCGAGAAGTCGACTTTCGACGTGATTCTGAAGACCGCCGGTCAGGCAAAACTTCAGGTTATCAAGGTCGTTAAGGACCTCGCCGGTCTTTCGCTGGGCGACGCTAAAGCTCTCGTTGACGGCGCTCCCAAGGCTGTTAAAGAGGGTGTCTCCAAGGAAGAGGCCGAGTCGATCAAGGCTCAGCTTGAGGAGGCTGGTGCTGAAGTTGAGCTTAAGTAGCATTGCTGCTTAAGTCGTTTCAGACGATTCAGGTATAGGGCTTACCGGCGTGTAAGCTCTATGCCTTTTCTTGGTCTAAAGACTGGAAGTGCCGAGCAGGAGCTGTGTCCACTCTTTGGAAGAAAGGATGCTCCCGGGGCGAAATACGCCTGCAAACGGGGGCATTGGCGGGATAATAAATACCCGGCAACGCGGGGGAGCGTAACCCACCAGAATTACACTTCAACATAATTTGGATTTTACGATGTCCACAGCAAAAACACAACAAAGAATTAGCTTTTCGACAGTCAAGAACCGGGTGCCTTATCCCGATCTGCTGGAGGTACAGCTTAAATCATTCCGGGACTTTTTCCAGATGGACACCACGGCCGAAAATCGTAAAAACGAGGGGCTGTACAAGGTGTTTCAGGAGAATTTCCCCATTACGGATACCCGGAACAATTTCGTTCTGGAGTTCATCGACTACTATATCGACCCGCCGCGCTACTCGATCGAGGAGTGTCTGGAGCGCGGGCTGACGTACAGCGTTCCCCTGAAAGCCAAACTCAAGCTTTACTGCACGGACGACGAGCACGAAGATTTCGGTGTCGTCGTTCAGGATGTGTACTTCGGTACGATTCCCTATATGACCGAACGCGGTACGTTCGTCATCAACGGTGCGGAGCGTGTCATCGTATCCCAGCTGCACCGTTCGCCGGGCGTGTTCTTCGGACAGAGCATGCACACCAACGGCACGAAGCTCTATTCGGCGCGTATCATTCCTTTCAAGGGTTCGTGGATCGAATTTGCAACGGACATCAACAACGTGATGTATGCCTACATCGACCGTAAGAAGAAGCTTCCCGTCACCACGCTGCTGCGCGCCATCGGCTACGAGGCGGACCAGCAGATTCTCGAAATCTTCGATCTGGCGGACGAAGTGAAGGTCACGAAGGCCAACCTCAAGAAGGCCGTGGGCCGCAAGCTCGCCGCACGTGTGCTTTCGACGTGGGTCGAGGACTTTGTGGACGAGGATACGGGCGAGGTGGTTTCCATCGAGCGCAACAACGTTATCGTGGACCGCGAGACGGTCCTCGAAGAGGAACATGTGGACCAGATTCTCGAAAGCGGCGCCAAGACGATCCTCCTGCATAAGGAGAGCCTGTCTGGCATCGACTTCTCGATCATATACAATACCCTGCAGAAAGACCCCTGCAACTCCGAGAAGGAGGCTGTCGTTTACATCTACAGGCAGCTGCGCGCTTCGGAGCCGCCCGATGAGGCGACGGCGCGCGACGTCATCGAGAAGTTGTTCTTCTCGGACAAGCGCTACGACTTGGGCGACGTGGGCCGCTACCGCATCAACAAGAAGCTGGATCTGGATACCGATCCGGCCATTCGCACGTTGACGCGCGAGGACATCATCGCCATTATCAAATACCTGATCCAGCTGATCAACTCCAAGGCCGACGTGGACGATATCGACCACTTGTCGAACCGCCGCGTGCGCACCGTGGGCGAACAGCTGTCGAATCAGTTCTCGGTAGGTTTCGTGCGTATGGCGCGTACGATCCGCGAGCGTATGAACGTGCGTGACAACGAGGTGTTTACGCCGGTGGACCTGATCAACGCCAAGACGTTGTCTTCGGTGATCAACTCGTTCTTCGGCACTTCGCAGCTCTCGCAGTTCATGGACCAGATCAACCCGCTGGCCGAAATTACGCACAAGCGCCGTCTGTCGGCCCTCGGCCCCGGCGGTCTGTCGCGTGACCGCGCCGGTTTCGAGGTGCGAGACGTACACTACACGCATTACGGCCGTCTCTGCCCGATCGAGTCGCCGGAAGGCCCGAACATCGGTCTGATTTCGTCGCTCTGCGTTTATGCGAAGATTTCGCCGATGGGATTCATCGAGACTCCCTACCGGAAGGTCGAGAACGGACAGATCGACATGAACAACGACGACATCCGCTACTACTCGGCCGAAGAGGAGGAGGGCAAGATCGTCGCGCAGGCGAACATGCCGATCGACGACGAAGGCCACTTCCTGCAACCCGACCGTATCAAGGCGCGCGAAGGCGCCGACTTCCCGGTGGTTACCGCCGAGGAGGTGAATCTGATGGACGTGGCTCCGAACCAGATCGCTTCGATCGCCGCGAGCCTTATCCCGTTCCTCGAACACGATGACGCCAACCGCGCCCTGATGGGTTCGAACATGATGCGTCAGGCCGTGCCTCTGGTGACTACGGACGCTCCTATCGTCGGCACGGGCATCGAGAAGGACATGATCTCTGACAGCCGCATCCAGATCGTGGCCGAAGGCGACGGCGAAGTGACTTTCGCCGACGCGACGAAGATACAGATCAGGTACGAGCGTACGGAAGACGAGATTCTGGCGTCGTTCGAGCCGGAAGTGACCACATACGAGCTTCCGCGCTACCGCCGTACCAACCAGAATACTTCCATCACCCTGAAACCCATCGTACTGACGGGCGACAAGGTCGTGAAGGGACAGATCCTTACCGAAGGCTATTCGACGCAGCACGGTGAGCTGGCTCTGGGCCGCAACCTGAAGGTGGCGTTCATGCCTTGGAAGGGTTACAACTTCGAGGACGCCATCGTGATTTCGGAGCGTATCCAGCGTGAGGACATCTTCACGTCGGTGCACGTTGACGAGTACATCATGGAGGTGCGCGACACCAAGCGCGGTGTCGAGGAGCTGACTTCGGACATTCCGAACGTGAGCGAGGACGCTACCAAGGACCTCGACGCGAACGGTATCATCCGTATCGGCGCCAACGTGCATCCGGGCGACATCCTGATCGGCAAGATCACCCCGAAGGGCGAAAGCGATCCTTCGCCTGAGGAGAAGCTGCTCCGCGCCATCTTCGGCGACAAGGCCGGCGACGTGAAGGACGCCTCGCTCAAGGCGCAGCCTTCGCTGCACGGCGTGGTGATCGACACGAAGCTCTACAGCCGCGCCAACAAGGAGGGCAAGAAGGGCAAGAGCGCCGAGAAGGTGCAGATCGAGAAACTCGACGAGAAGTTCGCAGCCGAGATTGCGGAGCTGACCAAACGGCTGGTGGCCAAGTTGTGGACCCTGCTTCAGGGCAAGACCACGACCGGCGTCACCGACTACTTCGGCGTGGAACTCTATCCCGCAGGCACGAAATTCTCGCAGAAGATGCTGGAGGAGATCGCCCGCAAGACCACGGACGAGAAGACCGGCGTGGTGATGGGTTATCTGAATCTCGGCACCTGCAAGTGGACGGGTGACGCCCACACCGACGCGCTGATCGAAGCTACCATTAACAATTATACCATCGAATGGAAGAAGGCCGACGCCGCCATCAAGCGTGAGAAGTACAACATCACCAACGGCGACGAGCTTCCGCAGACGGGCGTCATTCAGATGGCCAAGGTCTACATCGCCAAGAAGCGCAAGCTCAAGGTGGGCGACAAGATGGCAGGACGCCACGGCAACAAGGGTATCGTAGCCCGTATCGTGCGCGACGAGGACATGCCGTTCCTCGAAGACGGTACGATCGTCGATATCTGTCTGAACCCGCTGGGCGTGCCTTCGCGAATGAACCTCGGACAGATTTACGAGACCGTGCTCGGATGGGCGGGCCGTGAACTGGGCCTGAAGTTCGCAACGCCGATCTTCGACGGTGCGTCGCTCGACCAGATCAACGAGTACACGGCCAAGGCGGGTATTCCGCACAGCGGCCGTACGTACCTCTACGACGGCGGCACGGGCGAAATGTTCGACCAGCCGGCGACGGTGGGCATGATCTACATGCTCAAGCTCGGCCACATGATCGACGACAAGATGCACGCCCGTTCGATCGGTCCCTACTCGCTCATCACGCAGCAGCCGCTCGGCGGTAAGGCCCAGTTCGGCGGCCAGCGTTTCGGTGAGATGGAGGTTTGGGCGCTCGAAGGCTTCGGCGCCGCCAACATCCTGCAGGAGATCCTGACCATCAAGTCCGACGACGTGATGGGCCGCGCCAAGGCTTACGAGGCGATCGTCAAGGGCGAGAACCTGCCCAAGCCGGGTATTCCGGAGGCTATGAACGTGCTGCTGCACGAGCTTCGCGGTCTGGCCCTGTCGGTCAAACTCGAATAAGGTATAATTTGAGGATAAGAAAAACGAAGAACAAATATGTCAATTTCCAAAGACAATAAGACGAACAATGGTTACAGCCGCATTTCGATTGGCTTGGCCTCCCCTGAGGAGATTTTGGCCCAGTCGAGCGGTGAGGTGCTCAAGCCCGAAACCATTAACTATCGTACCTACAAGCCTGAGCGCGACGGTCTGTTCTGCGAACGCATTTTCGGTCCCGTCAAGGACTACGAATGCCATTGCGGCAAGTACAAGCGTATCCGCTACAAGGGCATCGTCTGCGACCGCTGCGGTGTGGAGGTGACCGAGAAGAAGGTGCGCCGCGAGCGTATGGGCCACATTTCGCTGGTCGTGCCCGTGGTTCACATCTGGTACTTCCGTTCGCTGCCCTCGAAGATCGGTTACCTGCTGGGTATTCCGTCGAAGAAGCTGGAGGCGATCATCTATTACGAGCGTTACGTCGTGATCAACGCCGGCGCCGCCGCCGGGCAGGGCATCGAGCGTCTGGCCACGCTTTCGGAGAAGGAGTATCTCGACGTGCTGGCCGCGCTGCCGAAGGGCAATCAGGCGCTGGATGACAGCGATCCCAACAAGTTTGTCGCGCAGATGGGCGCCGAGGCGATCTACACGCTTCTGAAGACCGTGGACCTCGATTCGATGTCCTACGCGCTGCGTCACAAAGCTTCGACCGAGACTTCGCAGCAGCGTAAGAGCGAAGCCCTCAAGTGCCTGAACGTCATCGAGTCGTTCCGCGCGTCGGAGGGTAAGAACAAGCCCGAATGGATGGTGCTGAACGTCATTCCGGTCATTCCGCCCGAACTGCGTCCGCTGGTGCCGCTGGACGGCGGCCGTTTCGCCACGTCGGACCTGAACGACCTCTACCGTCGTGTCATCATCCGCAACAACCGTCTGAAGCGGCTCATCGAGATCAAGGCTCCGGAGGTGATTCTGCGCAACGAGAAGCGCATGCTGCAGGAGGCCGTCGATTCGCTGTTCGACAACTCGCGCAAGAGCAACGCCGTGAAGAACGAGTCGAACCGTCCGCTCAAGTCGCTGTCGGATTCGCTCAAGGGCAAGCAGGGACGTTTCCGTCAGAACCTGCTGGGTAAGCGTGTCGATTATTCGGCCCGTTCGGTCATCGTCGTCGGCCCTGAGCTGAAGATGCACGAGATGGGTATTCCGAAGGACATGGCGGCCGAGCTTTACAAGCCGTTCGTGATCCGCAAGCTCATCGAGCGCGGCATCGTGAAGACGGTGAAATCCGCGAAGAAGATCATCGACCGGAAAGACCCCGTGATCTGGGGTATTCTGGAGAATGTCATAAAGGGACACCCCGTGCTGATGAACCGCGCCCCGACCCTGCACCGTCTGGGTATTCAGGCGTTCCAGCCCAAGCTGATCGAGGGCAAGGCAATGCAGCTCCACCCGCTGGCATGTACGGCGTTCAACGCCGACTTCGACGGCGACCAGATGGCCGTGCACCTGCCGCTGGGCAATGCCGCCATTCTGGAGGCCCAGCTGCTGATGCTCGGTTCGCACAACGTCCTTAACCCGGCCAACGGCGCGCCTATCACCGTGCCGTCGCAGGACATGGTCCTCGGTCTGTACTACATCACCAAACCCCGCAAGGGCGTGAAGGGCGAAGGCCGCGTATTCTACGGTCCTGAGGAGGCTATCATCGCCTACAACGAGCGTCAGGCGGACCTGCACGCCATCGTGAAGTGTCTGGTGGACGACATCGACGAGAACGGCAATCCGATTACCGAATTGAAGGAGACGACCATCGGCCGCATCCTCTTCAATCAGGTGGTGCCCAAGGAGGTCGGTTATATCAACGAAATCCTCACGAAGCGTTCGCTGCGCGACATCATCGCCGTGGTGATGAAGAAGGCCGGTGCCGACAAGGTGGCCGCTTTCCTCGACGATATCAAGCATATGGGTTACCAGATGGCCTTCCGCGGGGGTCTGTCGTTCAACCTCGACGCCGTGATTATCCCCGAAGAGAAGGAGAAACTCGTGCAGGAGGGTTACGAGCGTTCGGACTCCATCATGGAGGACTACAACATGGGTCTGATCACCAACAACGAACGTTACAACCAGATCATCGACGTCTGGACGAACATCAATACCAAGCTCACGAAGGTCGTGATCGACACGCTGATCAAGGACGACGACGGTTTCAACCCGGTATACATGATGCTCGACTCCGGCGCCCGTGGTTCGAAGGAGCAGATTCGTCAGCTGAGCGGTATGCGCGGTCTTATGGCCAAGCCGCAGAAGTCGGGCGTCGAGGGCGGTCAGCAGGTCATCGAGAACCCGATCCTCTCGAACTTCAAGGAGGGACTTTCGGTGCTGGAGTACTTCATTTCGACGCACGGTGCCCGTAAGGGTCTTGCCGATACCGCGCTTAAGACCGCCGACGCAGGTTATCTGACCCGTCGTCTGGTGGACGTTGCGCAGGACGTGATTATCAACGAAGAGGACTGCGGTACGCTCCGCGGCCTGACGGCTACGGCCATCAAGCGCAACGACGACGTCGTGCAGACCCTCTACGACCGCATTCTCGGCCGTACGGCCCTGAACGACGTGATCCATCCGCTTACGGGCGAAGTGATCTGCAAGGCCGGCGAGGAGATTACCGAGTCGATCGCCGAAGCGATCGAGAAGTCGCCGCTGGAGTCGGTCGAGATCCGCTCGGTGCTGACCTGCGAGGCGCGCCGCGGCGTATGCGCCAAATGCTACGGCCGCAACCTTGCCACTGCCCGCATGGTGCAGAAGGGCGAAGTGGTCGGCGTGATCGCCGCTCAGTCGATCGGCGAGCCGGGTACGCAGCTTACGCTCCGTACGTTCCACGTCGGCGGTGTGGCCGGCGGTACGGCCGTCGAGACCAATGTCGTTTCGAAATACGAAGGCCGTCTGGAAATCGACGAGCTGCGCACCGTCAAGGGCAAGAACGCCATGGGCGAGGCGATTGACATCGTTATCTCGCGTCAGTCGGAGTTCCGCATCGTCGATCCCAAGACCGAAATCGTTCTTTATACGCACAACCTGCCTTACGGCGCGACGCTCTTCATGGCGGACGGCGCCGAAGTCAAGAAGGGCGACATGATCTGCGAGTGGGACCCCTACAACGCCGTTATTATTTCGGAGTACGAGGGCCGCGCCGTTTACGAAAACATCATCGAGGGCGTTACCTACCGCGATGAGCGCGACGAGCAGACCGGACTTTCGGAGAAGGTGGTCACCGAGTCGAAGGACAAGACCAAGAACCCCGTCATCAAGATCGTCAACAAGGAGGGCGAGGAGGTCAAGCAGTACAACCTGCCCGTTTCGGCCCACGTCGTGGTGAAGGACAACGCCAAGATCAAGGCCGGCGATATCCTCATCAAGATCCCGCGTGCCGTCGGCAAGTCGGGCGGCGACATCACCGGCGGTCTGCCGCGTGTTACCGAGCTGTTCGAAGCCCGCAACCCGTCGAACCCCGCCATCGTTTCGGAAATCGACGGCGAGGTGTCGTTCGGCAAGATCAAGCGCGGTAACCGTGAGATCATCATCACCTCGAAACAGGGCGATATGAAGCGTTATCTCGTGCCCCTGTCGCGTCAGATCATCGTGCAGGAGAACGACTACGTGAAGGCCGGAAGCCCGCTGTCGGACGGCGCCATCACTCCGAGCGACATCCTCAATATCCTCGGCCCGACGAAGGTGCAGGAGTACATCGTCAACGAGGTGCAGGAGGTGTACCGCATGCAGGGTGTGAAGATCAACGACAAGCACTTCGAGGTCATCGTCCGCCAGATGATGAACAAGGTGCGGATCGAGGATCCGGGAGACACCCGTTTCTTCGAGGACCAGACCGTCGACAAGTGGGAGTTCATGGACGTCAACGACGAACTTTACGACAAGGTGGTCGTTACCGACGCCGGCGATTCGACGTCGCTGCAGCCCGGACAGATCGTTTCGCTGCGCAAGCTCCGCGACGAGAATTCGAGCCTCAAGCGCCGCGACATGAAGCCCGTGCAGGTGCGCGATATTATTCCCGCAACCTCGACGCAGGTGCTGCAGGGTATTACCCGCGCTGCGCTGCAGACTTCGAGCTTCATCTCGGCCGCATCGTTCCAAGAGACCACCAAGGTGCTCAACGAAGCTGCCATCCAAGCGAAGGTCGATCCGCTGGAGAACCTCAAGGAGAACGTCATCTGCGGTCATCTGATCCCCGGCGGTACGGGTCTGCGCGAGTACGACAACCTCGTGGTCGGTTCGAAAGCCGAGCTGGAATCGCTTCAGCAGGCGCAGTAAACCTACGTTATATATACGATTCGAAAGAAGCCGTTCCAGAAGGAACGGCTTCTTTTTTACCGTGTCCGGATTATTTCATTGTCTTTATCACGTCACTGTCCCGATAATTATGCGTAAATCGAAATGGTTCATAATCCCGGCGGCTTGGCTGGCTGTTTTCTTATCGGTCGGATGCGTTGGCCGCCCCAAACCGGGTGTTTCGGCGCAAGCGGAGATGACCGCTGACGGAGTTGCTGCGAATAGCTGAAAACCCTGTACGCTGCAGCGAAGCGTGCTTGGCGCTGTTCGAACTTACGGGACCGGCGAAAACCTGCCAAGAGAGCTGGCAGACCGGAACTGCCGAAAAAGAGTGCGAGGAGTGGAGAGGATGCGCAGGCCGGGATGTCGGCGTTGCTGCCCTGTGATACCGCAGGCCGGATCGTTATTTTCATACGATGACGCCGGGCGGCTGACGCGGACCCATGCGAATCCCGGCCCGCAAAAACTGCGGGTTCCCGCCGGGGAGAGCCTGTCCGGGTTATTTTTTGTCGTTGTAACGCTTGGCGAGACCTCCGGTCGATGTTTCGCGGTAGAGACTCGGCAGGTTGTGGCCGGTTTCGTTCATCACCTCCACGACCTTGTCGAAACTGACCATATGCGAACCGTCGGAGAGCGTGGCGTAGGCGTTGGCGTCGAAGGCTCTGGCCGCGGCGATCGCGTTGCGTTCGATGCAGGGGACCTGCACAAGTCCGCAGACGGGGTCGCAGGTCAATCCCAGATGGTGTTCGAGTCCCATCTCCGCGGCGTATTCGATCTGCGCAGGCGTGCCGCCGAACAACTGGCAGGCCGCGGCGGCAGCCATGGCGCAGGCCACGCCGACCTCGCCCTGACAGCCGACTTCGGCGCCCGAAATCGAAGCGTTGGTCTTGGCGACGTTGCCGAAGAGTCCCGCCGTGGCCAGCGCCCGCAGGATGCGGATGCGCAGGAAGTTGCGCGAATTGGCCAGATGGTAGAGCACCGCCGGGACGACGCCGCACGAGCCGCACGTCGGGGCCGTTACGACGGTGCCGCCGGAAGCGTTCTCCTCCGAAGTCGCCAGCGCATAGGCGTAAATCTGGGCGCGGGATTTCAGCGAGTCGGTGTAGCTCTTCGATTTGACCCAGTAGGTGCTGGCTTTGCGGGCGACTTTAAGCCCTCCGGGCAGTACGCCGTCGTTGTTCAGGCCGCGCTGGATCGTCTCGCACATCACGGTCCATATCTCGTCGAGGTAATCCCAGATTTCGGGACCTTCGCAGTCGGTTACGTATTCCCAGTAAGTCTTGCCTTCGTGGCTGCACCACGCTTTGATCTCGCTGACGGTAGTCAGCGGGTAGATGCTGTGCGGCGTTTCGAGACGCGACGTCTCGTTTGCCAGCGCACCTCCGCCGATGCTGTAGATGGTCCAGCTGTCCGTGACATTGCCTGCCTTCAGCCCTTCGAACAGCATGCCGTTGGGGTGGAAGGGCAGCACGACCTCCGGTTTCCAAACGATTTCGGTTGGAGCGAGAGGTTCCAGCACCGAGAGGATCGCGGTGTCGGTAAGGTGGCCTTTGCCGGTGGCAGCCAACGACCCGTACAGCGTCACGCGGTAGGCGTCCGCATCGTGACAGCGTTCGGCGAAACGTTCGGCGGCTTTCTTGGGCCCCATCGTGTGGCTGCTCGACGGGCCGTTGCCTATTTTGTACAACTCCTTGAGTGATTCCATCGTATCGTTGTTTTCGGGGCAAAGACAGTGCAGGCCGGGGGCAGAGACGAATTTATTCGAACCGTACCGGGACGCCCGCCTGTCTAAGCGGAGGTTTATCCGCCCCAAAGATAATGTAAATGTCGGAATTTTCTCTTCCCGAAAGAGATTTGAAGAGATCGGAGGCCTGCCCGGCGGGTTTGAATGTGGTTGGCATGGCGCGGTTTTTTGACAACTATTTGACAACTCTTGCGGGCAAATATACAAACGAAGTGTGCTAAAGTGAACGAAGCGACGGAATTTTCCGTCGCTTCTTGTACCCTCGCCGGGAATCGAACCCGGATTTGCGGTTTAGGAAACCGCCGTTCTATCCGTTGAACTACAAAGGCTTACAACTGCTCTATATAATCCGGCGAAAAAGTCGTATATAATTTCGCGCGAATGTTTTATCTCGCTCTGCCCCAAGGTTAGGAAACCCTCGTTCTATCCCTTGAACTATGAGACCCTGAAAAAAGCGGTGCACCTCCGATGAAGCGCACCGCAAAGATAATAATTTTTCCCGTTTTTAGAAACTGAAACCTACGCCGATCGAGAACGTGTGGGCGCGGGCGGTGTAATTACCCGAAAAATCGGCGATCGGGCTGGTGAGCTGGCTTTCGGGAACGCCTGCCGCCGTCAGTTTTTCGTTCACGATGCCCAGCACCGAATTGGTGTAGGGATAGGAACCCGTGCGCTCCGGATCGGCCGAATTGACATAGCCGTAGGCGATGTCGATGTTCATCCATTTGATCGGGCGGAAGGTGACGCCGGCCGTATAGGCGAGCTTGGTCATCGACGGGGTTTCGGGATTGAGGTAGTCGCTGCGCACGGGGCTTTCGTCCACGTACATACCCATGCGGGCCGTCAGCCAGTCGAGAGCGTGGTACTGGCCGCCGAAACGGAACGCCAGCGTATTGGAGTATTTCTTGTCGCTGACCGGAATGTTCAGCACGGGAGTATTGCTGTCGGGGTCGAGAATCCGGACGTCGAGCTGGTCGTAGGCGCTCCAGAGCACATATTGCAGATCGACGGCGAATTCCCACTTCGGAACGGGGCGGAAGCTGACGCCCCACGTCAGCGACGCCGGCAGGGGCAGTTCGGTCTTCACGACGGCCGACGTGAGTTTGGCGGGGTCGAGACCCAGCTGGGGCAGGAGCTGGCCGATTTCCTGAGCGATCTGGGCGTTGTCGATCATACGCAGGTCGATCGAACCCGAATCCACCTTCATTTTGAGTTTCGAACGGTAGGTGAAGCCCAGCGACCACTGTTCGTTGATGTCCCACATCATGCCGAGGTTGACGCCGACGGCCATCTTGGCTTTGCCTTCGAGGCCCAGCGACATCAGATTTTTGTCCCCGGCCATTTCGAAGAGGTTGGGCATTTGCGGATTGAGCATTTGCAATGCGCCCATGAGCGCCTTGTTCTGTGCGTTGTCCGGACCGATAGGCAGCAGCGAACGCGAAAGGTCGAATTTACCCCACGTCATCATCAGACCGCCGCCGACGGAGAGGTGCTCGCAGAGTTTGAACGAGACGGTCGGCTGGACGTTGTATGCCTTGAGATTGATCGACTGCACGAGCTGTGCTCCCGGCCAGTTGTTGCCCCAGTCCATCGAGGAGCCGAACGGCGTGTTGAAGGCCAGACCGACCGACATCCAGTCGAGGGGTTTGTAGTTGAAGTAGGCGTAAAGCGGAGTGGCTATGCTGTTGTCCGAGGTGTAGTGCTGCGGTTTGGTCTTGCCCGTATAGTCGGGGAGCGACGTATAGGTAGCCTTCGAAGCGATACCCGTGATGCCGACCGAAATGTCGAACTCGGAGTCCTGAAACGAAGCGGCGGCGGGGTTGAACCAGATCGATTCGGAGTTGAGTTTCATGGCTGTACCCACATGGCCCATACCGTTCTGCTTCGAGGAGAGGTTGTTCACCTGATATCCTTCGGCGTATGCTCCGGAGGCGGCGGCAGCGGCGGCCAGAAGTAGGAAGATTTTTTTCATAACGTATTGGTTTGGTTTATACTGTCCGCACTGCGGAGTGCGAAAAATCGAGGGCAAAAGTATAAAAACTATTCCCGCTGCCCAAACTTTTTGGCCTAAAATTCCTGAAAATTGACCTGAATGGTATAGGATTGGCCGAAAGGACGGGTGGGGCGGGGGATGCGCTGCCGCATGAAAAAAGTGCGGCATGTGTCATGCCGCACCTGAGTCTTCGTTCCATGCCGGATTATTTCCGGTTGTTGTACGCTTCGAGCGCTTTGCCCAGAATGAGCAGCGAGCGTTCGAGGTCCTCTTTCTTGAGGACATAGGCGATGCGGACCTCGTTGCGGCCGCGGGTCGGGTCGGAGTAGAAGCCCGAAGCCGGGGCGAGCATGACGGTCTCTCCCTCGTATTCGAAATCCGAAAGACACCATGCGCAGAAGTCGTCGCTGTCTTCGACCGGGAGCCGCGCCACGGTGTAGAAGGCGCCCATCGGAATCGGCGAATAAACGCCCGGAATGCGGTTGAGACCGTCGATCAGGCACTTGCGGCGTTCGATATACTCTTCGTAGACTTCGGTGCTGTAGGAGCGCGGAGCGTCGATCGAAGCTTCGGCGACGATCTGGCCGATCAGCGGCGGCGAGAGCCGCGCCTGACAGAATTTCATCACCGCGTCGCGCAGTTTTTTGTTCTTGGTGATGAGCGCGCCGATGCGGATGCCGCATTCGGAGTAGCGTTTCGACACCGAGTCGATCAGCACGACGTTCTGTTCGACGCCTTCGAGGTGGCAGGCCGAAATATAGGGCGAACCGGTATAGATGAACTCGCGATAAACCTCGTCGGAGAAGAGGAAAAGATCGTATTTCTTCACCAGATCGCGGATGCGCTCCATCTCCTTGCGGGTGTAGAGGTAGCCCGTGGGGTTGTTGGGGTTGCAGATCAGGATGCCGCGCGTGCGCTCGTTGATCAGTTTTTCGAACTCCGCGACGTCGGGCAGCGCAAAACCCTGTTCGATCGACGAGACGACCGGACGGATCACGGCGCCCGCCGAGATGGCGAAAGCCATATAGTTGGCGTAGGCCGGTTCGGGCACGATGATTTCGTCGCCGGGGTTCAGGCACGACATGAAGGCGAACAACACCGCTTCGGAACCTCCCGTGGTGACGATGATCTCTTCGGGCGAAAGTTTGATCTGGTATTGCTGGTAGTAGCCCGCCAGCTTTTCGCGGAGCGACCGGTAACCGTCGCTGGGGCTGTATTCGAGTACTTTGCGGTCGATCTTCTTCAACGCTGCGAGTCCCGTCTGGGGCGACGGCAGATCGGGCTGGCCGATGTTGAGGTGGTAGATTCTGATTCCCCGCGACCGGGCGGCTTCCGCCAGCGGAACGAGTTTGCGTATCGGAGATGCCGGCATCAGCTCGGCGCGTTGTGAGATTTCGGGCATGCGTGAAAAGGTTTTTGAATGACGCAGGAGACTATTCAAGCTCGATCGTCGGACGGAATTTGACGGCCTTGCGGGGCGGGATCTTCACGGCCGCACCCGTGCGGGGATTGCGGCCTATGCGCGCGGCTTTCTGCTGCACGCTGAACGTTCCGAGACCCGTGAGGGTAAGACGCTCCCCTTCGCGGAGCGACTGTACGGTCACCCGGATAATGGCATCGACGGCTTTGCGCGCGTCGATTTTCGAAATGTTCGCATCGAGAGCGATAGCCTCGACCAACTGCGCTTTGTTCATATTATTTGAGTGTGAAAGTTGCGTCTCTTCCTAACCTATTGGCAAAGATATGCAATTTTCCTAAAAGTCAAAAATTATAGTGCGGAATTGGAACTTTGCCGCCCTCCGTCGGGAATAAACGGGATAAAGATTTGGCAGAATGGAAAATCCGTGCTACTTTTGTCCCCGGAAAGATGGCAGAGTGGTCGATTGCGGCGGTCTTGAAAACCGTTGAGCTGCGAGGCTCCGGGGGTTCGAATCCCTCTCTTTCCGCCAAGGAAGAGTGCGACAATTTAGGTTGCACTCTTTTTTTATATGTTTCAATTCGGAGGGGGGGGGATGAACAAGCCCCGGATTCCGGGGCTTGTTCTATTGCGGTTATTTGCGTTTCTTGCCTTTGGCGGCGATTCGCTGGGCGGCCGTGACGGTCCGTTTGGGTGTCTTGCGGACGCTTTTGGTGCCCTTGCCTTTGCCGTTCTCGTCGCGGCCCCATGCCGTGCCGTCGTCGAATTTCATGAAGGCCGACCAGTCGAAACCTTCGTTCGACATTTTGCTGAAATCGGGGATTTCCGGACGGGGTTCGGTTTGGATCTTGGTTTTGAGCTTGCGGCGCGGCGCGGCGGATTCGTCGCCGGCAGCCGGGGCGGTTTGTGCCGGGGCGGCCGGTTTCTCCCTGCGGACGGATTTTTTCGGGGCCGGAGCGTATTCCTCTCCGCCGGCGTCGGCCGTTTTCGCGCGCCGGGGTTTGCGGGCTGCGGCTTCCTCGCCGTCGCGGGCGATTTCGGCTATCGGCCGGCGGCCCCGGTTCAAGCGGTTGAGCTTGCGGACGATCTCTTCGGCATCGTGGAACGGCACGCTCACGAACGAGAAGTTGTCCGAGATCTGGACGTCGTTGATGTATTTGTCGCGCAGGGCGCACTTGAACTTGAGCATATCGACCAGCTTGCGCGCCGTGTAGCCGTCGCGTCTGCCCACGGCGAGGAACAGCCGCGCCGTGCCTTTGCGGTCCACCGAGAACGAACGGATTTCGGGGTAGTTGCTCTGGTCGAGTTCGCTGCGGAACGCCAGACGCAATAGGGCGCCCAGCGCCACGTCGGGCGTGTATTCGGCCAGCAGTTCTTCGGCGAACTCCCGGTATCCGTCGTAACTTTCGTTTTCGACGATCTCCTGCATCTCATCCTTGATCTTCAGCCGTTTCATCTCGACGATGTCCTGCGGCGAGGGGAGGGTTTCGCGCTTGATCTCGACCTTGATGTCGCGCATCAGGTTGTTCAGTCCCCGGAATTCGGAGGGCGAGACGAAGGTGATGGCCGTGCCCTGCTTGCCGGCGCGGCCCGTGCGGCCGATGCGGTGCACGTAGCTCTCGGAGTCCTGCGGCAGCGAGTAGTTGATGACGTGGGTCAGATTGCCCACGTCGATGCCGCGCGCCGCCACGTCGGTGGCGACGAGGATATTGACCGAGCGGTCGCGGAACTTGCGGAGTATCTTTTCGCGCTGGGCCTGCGAGACGTCGCCGTGCAGCACCTCGGCGGCATAGCCGCGGGCGGCGAGCCGCGATGCGGTTTCGTCGGCCCCGATCTTGGTGCGGGCGAAGATGATGCCGTAGAATTCGGGCTCGACGTCGATGATGCGGGTCAGGGCGTCGAACTTGTCGGCTTCTCGCACCTCGAAGTAGATCTGCTCGGTGAGGTCGGTCGTGAGCTGCTTGTTCTCGACGCGCACGATCTCCGTGTCGCGCATGTAGGTTTTCGAAAGCCGGATGATGCGTTCGGGCATCGTCGCCGAGAAGAGCAGCACGCGCCGCTCCTCGCTGGTGTGGCTCATGATCTCCTCGACGTCCTCCACGAAGCCCATGTTGAGCATTTCGTCGGCTTCGTCCAGTACGAGGTAACGGACGTTTTCGAGTTTCAGCGTGCCGCGGCGGATGTGGTCCCGCACGCGGCCCGGCGTGCCGACGACGATATCGACGCCTTTGGCGAGCCGGCGCAGCTGTTCGCTCATTGCGGCGCCGCCGTAGATGGCGGTGATCGAGAGCCGTTTTTCGCGGTTGTAGGAGAGCAACTCCTCGGCGGCCTGCAGCGCCAGTTCGCGCGTCGGCACGAGGATAATGGCCTGAACCGGTCCGCGGGCGGGTTCGAGTGACTGGAGTATCGGCAGGCCGTAGGCCGCGGTTTTACCCGTACCGGTCTGCGACTGGGCTATGATGTCGTTGGTTTTGGTAAGCAGGTGGGGGATTGTGAGCTTCTGGATTGCGGTGGGCGTCTCGAATCCCTTGGCGCGGACTGCGGTGAGCATCTGCTCGGAAAGCCCCAGTGCGCTGAAATCGTCTGTAATGGTCATGTGCATATTTTAATCGGGGGGGGCAAAGGTACGATAAATAAAGCAGATAGATACTGCGGCGCGCGAAAAAAGATGAAAGTCCGGCGGCGGGCGTTTGCCGGGATACAGCCGATTTATACCCGATCCGGGCGGTCGGCGCGGTCGATTGAAATATTTTTCGTATATTTGCCCGAATTTTTAATCTAAATAGGATGGCATACAATTTATTGAAAGGCAAGAAGGGCCTTATTTTCGGAGCACTCAACGAGCAGTCGATCGCATGGAAAGTGGCGGAACGCACCGTTGAAGAGGGTGCCGAAATCGTCCTCACGAATACTGCCGTATCTATTCGCATGGGTACAATCGGCCGGCTGGCTGAAAAATGCAATACGATCGTCGTTCCGGCCGACGCCACGAGCGTCGAGGATCTGGAGAATCTGATCGACAAGACGATGGAACATTTCGGGGGCAAGTTCGACTTCATGCTCCACTCGATCGGCATGTCGCCAAACGTCCGCAAGGGCCGCACGTACGACGATCTGGATTACGATTATCTCTCGAAGACGCTCGATATTTCGGCCATTTCGTTCCACAAGGCGATTCAGGTGGCACGCCGCAAGGACGCCATCAACGACTGGGGTTCGATCGTGGCGCTGAGCTATATCGCCGCGCAGCGTACGCTTTACGGCTACAACGACATGGCGGACGCCAAGGCGTTGCTGGAGTCGATCGCGCGCAGTTTCGGCTATATCTACGGCCGTGAGAAGCACGTGCGCATCAATACCGTATCGCAGTCGCCGACCCCGACGACCGCCGGAAGCGGCGTGCTGGGACTGGGCGACCTGATGGAGTTCGCCGAGAACATGTCGCCGCTGGGCAACGCTTCGGCGGAGGACTGCGCCGACTATGTGCTGACGCTCTTCTCGGACCTCACGCGCAAGGTGACGATGCAGAACCTCTACCACGACGGCGGTTTCTCGTCGATGGGTATGAGCCGCCGCGCCATGAAGACCTACGAGAAGGGACTTCGTTTCGACGACGTGCACCAGAATCACTATCCGTTCGGCGATGGCGAAAAATAACCGGCGGAAAAGATTGGAATAAAAAAAGGGGGAAAGTCTCGAACTTTCCCCCTTTTTCGTGTCAATACATATGGTCGTTCCCGCGTATCTCTTCGCGGGTGATCGGTTTGCGGTTCATGGCCCGCCATGCGTACCAGATATAGGCTGCGACGAACGGGATTATCAGCGAGACGACGCTCATCACTTTGAGCGTGAATTCGCTCGACGACGAGTTGTAAATCGTCAGCGACGACTGCATCTCCGCCAGCGACGGGTAGTAGGCCGTGTTGTTCCATCCGGCGCACAGCAGCAGGGCCAGTACCGTCAGCACGGTGCCCGCGCCGCCGAACCAGACGGCGTTGCGCTTCCCGCGCCAGCCCGAATAGATGCTCCACAGCACCGATACCACGCCGATCAGCAGCGCTGCGGCCACGTAGGGCATTTCGAGCATGTTGTGCAGGTATTTATAAGGTTCGGCCGAAATGCGGCCTGCGGCATCGACCGCCAAGCCGTCGGAAAAGAGCAGCCAGACGAAGAACGTCAGGAAGAAGACGAGGAACGGGGCGGCGAGCGTCAGCATGCGCCTGCGGGCGCGGGCGAAGAGCGTCTCGTCGGCGATGTTGTTCATGAAATACTGGCAGGCCAGCATCCCGGCGAGGAACATCACGGCCAGCCCCAGCGCCACGTTGCGCATGTCTCCGAGCGCTTCGAGACCGTGCCACGGCGTGGTCCACTGCGAGATGACCGTTGCGCTGCCGCTGCCTGCGCCGTTGGCCAAGTTGAGGCGGTCCACCGTGAAGTTTGCACCCGTGAAGAGCGTCCCGACGGCCGTGCCCAGCAGCAGGGGACCTGCGATGCCGTTGATCGTCAGGAAGACGTCGAACGTCTTTTCGCCGAAAACGTTGCCCGCCTTGCGGCGGAACTGGTAGGCGACGGGCTGTATGACGAAACTCAGCAGAATGGTCATCCAGACATAGTAGGCGCCGCCGAACGAGGTGGAGTAGAAGAGCGGGAACGAGGCGAAGAACGCGCCGCCGAACGTCACGAGCGTCGTGAAGGTGAACTCCCATTTGCGGCCCAGCGAATTGACCAGCATGTTGCGTTCCTCCTCGGTCCTGCCGAGGCAGTAAAGCAGTCCCTGTCCGCCCTGCACGAAGAGCAGGAAGACCAGCAGCGCTCCCAGCAGGGAGATGATCAGCCACCAATAATGTTGCAAGAGTGTTATAGTTTCCATAGTAGTTTATTCTTTTTCTTGTTCGGGACCGATTTTAATCTGACGGAACAGAATGCTCAGTTCGGCGATCAGCAGCGCCGTGAAGAGCGCGAGGAAGATGAAGAAGGTCGCCGTGACCGACGTGCTGCCGATCTTCGACGCGGCAATGCCCACAGGCATCAGGTCCTGAATGGCCCACGGCTGCCGGCCGACTTCGGCCAGCACCCAGCCCGCCTGCGACGCGAGGTAGGCCAGCGGTACGGACCATACGGCGATCCATAGCAGCCAGCGTTTGTCCGCCAGCCGGTCCTTGCGGTTTAACCACCAGACGACTCCCAGCAGCAGGATGAAGAAGCATCCGGCGCCCACCATCACGCGGAACGAGTAGAACAGCAGCGGCACGTCGGGAACGATGTCCTGCGGTGCGTCGAGGTAGCCGTAGCCGAAGTAGGCGAAGTATTCGCGCAGGAACTCCTCGCCTTGGGGCGTCGCGGGATCGAATTTGGCGGTTACTTCGTCGATCGTGGCTTGGTCGCCCTCGTCGAGCGCCTTGCGGTAGCGGGCCAGCTCGCCGACGGCTACGCGGCCGCGTTCGATTTTCTCGCCCGCCGACATGACGCCGTACCGCTCGTTGCCGTTCACCAGATCGTTGATGCCCGCCACATAGGCGTCCGCATCGCGGAAACTCATGATGGAGAGCAGCTTCGGAATGTCGATTTTGAAGTAGAACGCGTCTTCGTTCGACGTGCGTTCGGCTTCGGGCTTCACGATGCCGATCGCTGTCAGGGGGGCGCCTTGCGAACCGTCGTAGAGGGCCTCCATGGCCGCGAGTTTCATCGGCTGCACGCGGGCGATGACCGCGCCGGACCGGTCGCCGGTCGTGGCCGTGACCAGCGCGAAGATGAAGCCGAAGGCCGAAGCGATGGCGATGCTCTTGCGGGCCATCTTCTGCTCGCGCCGCCTGAGCAGGTACCATGCGCTGACGCCCACGACGAACAGCGACGCCAGCACGAACGACGAGGTGACGGTGTGGAAGAACTTGTTCATCGCCACGGGCGAAAAGAGCACGTCCCAGAACGAGGTCATCTCGTTGCGCACCGTTTCGAGGTTGAACGTACAGCCTACGGGATACTGCATCCATGCGTTGGCGACCAGAATCCACAGGGCCGAGAGGTTGGCCCCGATGGCCGTGAGCCATGTCGCCGTGAGGTGGAAGCCCTTCGAGACCTTGTTCCATCCGAAGAACATGATGGCGATGAAGGTGCTCTCCATGAAGAAGGCCATGATGCCCTCGACAGCCAGCGGGGCGCCGAAGATGTCGCCCACGAAATGCGAGTAGTTGGACCAGTTGGTGCCGAATTCGAATTCGAGGATGATGCCCGTCGCCACGCCGATGGCGAAGTTGATGCCGAACAGGCGCATCCAGAATTTGGTGGTCCGTTTCCAGAATTCGTCGCCCGTGCGGACGTAGAGGGTCTCCATGATGGCGAGGATGAAGCCCAGTCCCAGCGTGAGCGGCACGAAAAGCCAGTGGTAGATGGCCGTCATGGCGAACTGCGCACGCGACCAATCGACTGTTTGCAAGTAATCGGATAGCATAGATACGGAGTTATTTTTCGGGGGTTAGTTCCTTCATCACCGAGCGGCTGCGCTCTTCGGGGCTTTGGCCGGCCAGAAAATCGGGAAAGAAAAAGAGTTTGAGGACGGCGAACATGATGAACAGCTTGACCAGAATGATGGCCCAGAGCGTCTTGCCTACAGTCATGCTGCGGAAGCCGTCCACATAGAACCGAAACACTTTTTTGAGAGTCTGAACTGCCATTGTGTCTGCATATTTAATCAAAAATAGATAAAAAATCGGAAATAAAAAAGAATGCCGCCCCGAAAAGCCGCACCCGTATATTATCCGGCCGGAAATGCTTATCGCCGGTCATGCCGCAGGCGCTTTTTCGCCCGTCTGCGGGGAGTGTCGTATTTGCTGGGCGCCCGAATTGATTCTGGAAAACGATAAATATTTTCTATATCTTCGGTTGAAAGAAAATTTATTTACTAAGCATTTTGGGGTGGTGTTTTGGGTTAGTCGTCAGATATTCAATATGTTTGTGTTATTGCGCTCTGTAAAAATATTTTATTTGTGTTTATTTTAAAGTAAAAAATATTATTATAAAAGTTTTGTATAATAATTTTAATTATTACATTTGTTGGCGAACATACAATAAATCTGTTCAGAATATATATAAGGTATCCGAACCGAACCAAAACCCAATGCTGACTGAAATATGAAACTAAAATTTCTTGGCTTCGCCCTGCTTGCTGTCTGCGTCTGCGCCGTGTGCTGTATGTGCGGCAGCGATTCGAAAACGCCCGACTATGAATTTCCCGACGGACCTGATCCCGATCCCGACCCTCAGCCGGGCGATTATCCTGCCGGCCTGACCGTAACCGAGTTTACGGACGATCTGGGCGGCGGAAAACAATGTCTCGGATTCGTGGCCGTGGCCGACCTGAAAGCCAATCCCAAACTGCGCTTCAACGCCGTGCATCTGCCGCAGCAGAAAATCCCGTCGCGCATTCATGCCGAATTCGCTTCGGCCAACCGGGGAACGGCTTGTGTGACGATCAATGCCGGGTATTGGTGGGCCGGGAACTCGCTGAGCCTGCTTGTTACCGGCGGTGCCGTCAAGTCGATCGAGAATCAGACGGTGACGCGTAACAATCAGACGGTTTACCCCGTGCGTTCTTCGTTCGGGCAGATGTCGTCCGGCAAGTTCGAAACACACTGGATTTACTGCGTTCTCGACGACGGCAACAAGCCTTATGCCTTCCCGTCCGCACTCGACAACGACGAACGTACGAATACGTATATGTCCGCGCCGCCGACTTCGAAGACGCCCGGCGCCGTGCTCTGGACGCCGCAGGAAGCCGTCGGAGGCGGTCCGATGCTGGTCAAGGAGGGGAAGAACGTCGCCGTGGAGAATTATTGGAAAGAGGTGTTCGACGGCGGCGGCATCGCCGGGACTTCGCGTCAGCCGCGTACGGCGGTCGGCGCCACGGCCGACGGAAAACTGATCCTGCTGGTGTGCGACGGACGCAATATGCGGGGCAGCGCCGGGTTTACGCTGGCCGAACTGGCCGACAAACTGATCGAGCTGGGTGCCGTCGATGCGGTCAATCTCGACGGCGGCGGATCTTCGACCATGGTCGGCAGCGATGGCAAGGTGCTCAACCGTCCCAGCGACACGGGCAGCGCCGAGGTGATCGTCGAGCGCAAGATTTCGACGGCGGTCGTCATCTCCGAAGTGAACTAATCCATAAAGAATCATATGAAGAAACTTCTCTTTATCTGTCTCGCGGCCTTTGCAGCCGCCTCCTGCACGCAGGAAAAACAGCAGTCGAAACCGCTTTACATGTGGTTCGACTGCGAAGGCAATTACGCTACGCTGAGTCATCCCGATTCGATCCGTTATTACGTGTCCAAAATCCACGACATGGGCTTTACCGATGTGGTGGTAGACGTGAAGTCGATCATGGGCGAAACGCTCTACAAGAGCGACATTGCGCCTTACATGGGCGAATGGGACGGCGTGACCCGTCCTGAGAACTACGATCTGCTGGGCTATTTCATCGAGGAGGGACACAAGCTGGGCATGCGCGTGCACGGTTCGCTCAACGTGTTCGCCGGCGGTCACAACTTCTTCGACCGGGGAATCATCTACGGCGATCATGCCGACTGGCAGTCGCAGGTCTACACCGAAGGGAAGATCGTGCCGATCAGCGAAATAAAGAGCAACTACAACGGCATGCTCAACCCGGCTAATCCCGAAGTGCAGGAGTACGAGCTGGCGATTCTGAGGGAGTTCGCCGAGAAGTATCCCGACGTGGACGGCATCGTCTTCGACCGGGTGCGTTTCGACAATATCACCTCCGATTTCAGTCCGCTGTCGAAGGAGCTTTTCGAAGCCTATGCCGGAACGAAAGTCGCCGATTATCCCGATGACATTCTCCGCTGGACGCAGGATGCCGACGGCAAGTGGGACTGGTCGCAGGGCCCGCTGTTCCGCAAGTGGATCGAATGGCGCGCATCGGTTATCAAGGACTTCGTGACCGAAGCCCACAGGCAGCTCAAGGAGATCAATCCCCGGCTGCTGATCGGGGACTATACGGGCGCATGGTACCCGACCTATTATTACGTGGGCGTCAACTGGGCCAGCGAACAGTTCGATCCCGCCCGCTATTTCGATTGGGCGACGCCCGAATACAGGAATACGGGTTATGCCGACCTGCTCGACATCTATATGACCGGGCTTTACTATACGCTGGTTACCAAAGCCGAAGTCGACAAGGCAAACGGAGTCGTCGGGCAGCGTACCGAAGCGGGAATGTCCGACGAGCAGAATTACTGGTACTGCATCGAGGGCGGCGCCGAATGGGCGAAGAAAATCACCTGCGGCGTGGTTCCCGTGACGGGTTCGATCTACGTCGAGCAGTACGAGGGCGACGCAGCGCAATTCACCCGCGCCGTGGCGCAGGCGCTCCGCGACACCGACGGACTGATGATCTTCGATATCGTCCATATCATCAACCGCGGCTGGTGGTCGGAGCTGGCGGCCGGAATCGCCGAAGGGAGCAACTGATCTGCAACCAATATAAAACACTAAAAACTTAACCTTAAATGTAATTCTATGAAAGAGTTCTTCTCTAGATTCAGAGATTCTCTGGCGGCGAGGACGTGTCTGTGGACATTGTTCCTGCTGTTGGCGGGGGCCGGGACGGCCTTTGCGCAGCCTACCGTCGGGGGTACGGTTACCGATGAACAGGGCAATCCGCTCGTCGGTGTGACCGTGGTGGTCGTGGACTCGAACAAGGGTACGACGACCGACATAAACGGACAGTATTCCATTGCGGTTCCCAAAGGCGGTATACTGGAATTTACGTATATCGGAATGTTCTCACAGAGAATAACTTGTGGGGGGGGGGATTTCCAACCTTGACGTTACGATGAAAGAGGATGCCGCCCGTTTGGACGAGGTCATCATCCTCGGTTACGGCTCGCAGCGCCGCGCCGACGTGACGGCGGCCGTGTCGCAGATCGACGGCAAGGAACTTCAGAAGATGCCGATGTCCAATATCTCGCAGGGACTGGCCGGCCGTCTGCCGGGGCTTATCTCCGTGCAGAATTCCGGACAGCCCGGTCAGGACCAAGCCAGCATGACCATTCGCGGCGCGAAGTCGGGTATTCTCTATATCGTCGACGGCGTGCAGCGTTCGATCAATGACATCGACCCCAACGATGTGGAGTCGGTATCGCTGCTGAAGGACGGCGCCGCCGTAGCGGTTTACGGTCTCGAAGCAGCCGGCGGTGTGATGATCGTAACGACCAAGAAGGGCAGACAGGGTGCGATGAATCTGACTTACAAGGGGTCCTACGGTGCGTCGTTCAATACCTCGTATCCCGAATTCCTCGACGGTCCGGGTTATGCTTACTGGTACAACAAGGCGCTCGAACTCGACGGTCAGGAGCCGATCTTCACGGCCAAGCATGTACAGATGATGCGCGAAGGCACGAACGGCTGGGGCAACACCAACTGGATCGACGAAATTTTCGGAACCGGTACGATTCAGCAGCACAGCGTCACTTCGACGGGCGGCAGCGACCGGATCAGTTATTTCGCTTCGCTGGGCTATATGAATCAGACCGGTAATGTCAAGAATTTCGATTACGACCGCTACAACCTGCGTACGAATATCGAAGCCAAGATTGCCAAGAGTTTGACCTTTACGTTTGGAGTGGCAGGTCAGATAGGAGATCGGAAGGAACCCGGATTCCCTGCCGGAGGAACTTCCGGCACCAGCGTTTCGACGGCCCCGTGGCTCTCGATTGCCGAGCAGGCCGCCTATGCGCATCCTTATCTGCCGAAGACCTATGACGGACTTCCGACCGCGAGCCAGAATAATTACGGGAATACGATCAATCCGATTGCCGCTACCGAACTGTCGGGCTATTCGAAATCACAGACCGTAGCCGTACAGACCAACGCTGCCCTGCAATGGGATCTTCCGTGGGTAAAGGGTCTCAGCCTGAAGGTTATGGGTGCGTACGACCGCAGCTCTACGACATCCAAAATCCTGAGTACGCCTTACTTCCTCATGCTGGCCAGCACGCCGAATTCGACCAGTCAGGATATCACTTATTCCAAGGCGTCGGATCCGCGCAACAATGCGAACGTCACGACCGGCAAGAAAACCAATAACCTGACCGAAGGATTCTCGCAGTGGCGCCGAATTACCTCTCAGGCCAGCATCAGCTATAAAAATACCTTTGCGGAGAAACACAAAGTCGATCTGTTGGCGCTGATCGAAACCCGCGATTACAAGACCAATAAATTCTCGGCTTCGGGTAAGGACATTCCGTTCCCGCAACTGCCCGAACTGGACCAAGCGACGACTCCGGCAGATAAGCCGATAGGCGGTTCCAGCGACGCTTCGCGTAAGGTCGGACTGGTTTTCCGCGGACAGTACAATTATGCCGATAAATATCTGTTCGAATTCTCCGGACGTTATGACGGGTCTTATAAGTTTATCGGCAACGTTTCGGGACGCCGCTGGGGATTCTTCCCTTCGGTATCGCTCGGATGGCGCATGTCGGAGGAGAACTTCTTCGCTCCCCTGCGCAACGCGGTCGACAACTTCAAACTCCGTGCATCGTTCGGTTCCTTGGGCGACGACTCCGGCTCGGCGGCCTATGCTTTCCTGAGCACGTTCTCCAATGTCAGTACGGCACCGAGCGTCGTTCTCGGCGGCGTGGGGCAGAACGGTATCATGACGTCGCTGGTTGCGAACGAACTTCTGACTTGGGAGCGTAATTATTCCTACAACGTAGGTTTCGATCTGGCGATGTGGAGCGGAAAACTCGGAGTGGAGTTCGATGCTTTCTACAACTATATTTTCGATATTCTGGGATCGAACACCGGAAAACCCGCTTCGATGGGCGGCTATTACCCCACTTACATAAATAACAATGCGCAGGATGTAAAGGGTATCGACGTCAAACTGACTCATCGTAATCACATCGGCAAAGATTTCCAGTATGGCGTGACCGTCAATATGACTTGGGCGAAAGATCGCTGGCTCCGTTATCAGGACAGCCCCAATACGCCCGATTACGCCAAGCGCACCGGCAAGAGCCGCTACATGACGATGGGCTTTATGACCGACGGCCTGTTCCAGAGCGAAGAGGAGATCGACAATTCGCCGTGGATCTCCGGCTCGCGTCCCCGTGTGGGCGATATCAAATACAAGGATCTCAACGGCGACGGCGCCATTACGTACGATCAGGACCGCGCCTATCTCGGCCGCGGCCAGCGTCCGCAGTTCAACGGCAGTGTCAATCTCAATGCTTCGTGGAAAGGACTTGAATTCGATATTCTGTTTGTCGGGGCTGCCGTTTGCGACGTTTCGCTGACGGGTACTTATTACAACTGGAATGAGGACAATACGATTTTCACCCGTCCGTTCAAGGCCGGCGCCAACTCGCCGCGTTATCTCGTAGAAAAGGCATGGACGCCCGAAAATCCCAATGCGGAGTATCCCCGTCTGTCGCTCAATCCGCCTAACACGAACAACTCCTATGCTTCGTCGTTCTGGTACCGCGACGGAAAGTATCTGCGTCTGAAATCGGTTCATCTGGGCTATACGCTGCCCAAAAACTGGACCAACAAACTGCGCATCCAGAAGGTGAAGGTTTATATCGAGGGCAATAACCTCTGCACATGGTCGGGTCTGCCCGAAGGCGTCGATCCCGAATGGCCGGGCGTGACCAACGGTTACTATCCGCAGCAGCGTACGGTTGTGGGCGGTCTCGAAGTTTCGTTCTAACCGACAAAATTCAAAATCATGAAAAAGAAAATCATAAATATCGTTTTGCTGGCTGCTACGGTCGCCATGACGGGCTGTAACGATTGGCTCGACATGAGTCCGACCAACAAGGTGTCGGAAAAGATCGTATGGAGCGACGTCAATTATGTGACTCAGTATGTCAATGGGTTTTATCCCTACATCTCCCGGTACGGGGCGTTTGAGACCGGCGACAGTCAGGTCGGCCTGACGGACGGCTTGACCGAGACGCTCAAGTTCGGATCCGCCACGCCGGGCACGAACGTGGGGTTTGCCAATATCATCGCTTTCGCCGAGGGCGGACTGGCCGCATCGACGGCCGCTTTCCATTTCGGAGCATGGGATGATACCTACACTCGTATCCGTCGCGTCAACGAGTTCCTTTACGGACTGAAAAAATACGGAAGCAATTTCGACGGCGACACTTACAAGCGTTTCGAGGCAGAGGCCCGGTTCTTCCGCGGATTCCTCTATTTCCAGTTGCTGAAGCGCACTCCGGAGGTGATTCTCTATAACGAGGATTTGCTGGCGATTACCGAGAATAAGGCCCTCTCGACCGAGGAGGAGGGGTGGAATATGGTCGAAGGCGACCTTTCCTATGCCGCCAAGACCCTTCCGGCCAAATGGGACTACGAAGCGGGGCGCATTACTTCCGGTGCCGCGTATGCGATGCTGTCGCGCGCGATGCTCTATGCCAAACGCTGGCAGTCGGCCAAAACCGCGGCCGAAGAGGTATTCAAACTCGGTTATGTGCTGATGCCGGGCAAAACGGCCGCCGATTACGCCAAGGCGTTTACCTCGATGCGCGACGGTAATACGGAGTCGATTCTGGAATACAACTATCTGGTCGGCGGCCCGAACCATAGCTGGGACAAGCTCTTTATGCCGGGCGGCGACAATACGACCATGGGCGGACGGGCCACTCCGACGCAGGAGATGGTCGAGTCGTACGAACTGGCGACGACGGGCGGTTATCCCGACTGGACACCGTGGCACAATACGACGACCGGTACGACCGATACGCCGCCTTATGCCCAATTGGAACCCCGTTTCCATGCTTCCGTGCTTTACAACGGGTGCGAATGGAAAGGCCGTGCTCTCGAACCTTATGTGAGCGGTAAAGACGGCTATGCCGTTTACGACGACGGTTCGGCGCTCAACGGCCGTACGACCACGGGTTATTATCTGCGCAAAATGCTGAACGAAGGTTATACCGACTATTCGAAAGCCTGTACGCAGCCTTGGATCGCCATTCGTCTGGCCGAAGTCATTCTGAATCACGCCGAGGCGTGCTACATGCTGGGCGCCGACGGTGCGAACGACGACCTGCGCCAGATTCGGGAGCGCGTAGGCCTGCCTTACTCCAATAAGTCCGGCGAGGCGCTGATGGCGGCGATCCGGCAGGAGCGGAAGATCGAACTTTACTGCGAAGGACATCATTATTGGGACATGCGCCGCTGGAAACTCGCGCATACGGCTTATTCCGGTCAGAACAGCCGCGTACACGGTCTCAAAATCGAAAAGCAGGGTGCCGAGTTTATTTATACCTACGTCGACTGCGACCGTAAGGACCGCCTTTTCGAAGAGAAGCTTTACCGTATTCCGCTGCCTGAAACCGAGCTGAGCAACAATTCGGCCGTCAAGCAATTCCCTGAGTGGTTATAATCTCTAAAAGAAACCGAAACCATGAAAAATAGCATTAAATTATTTGCATTGGCGGCTCTGCTCGGCTTAGGCGGCTGCCATGAGCCGGATGAGCTGACCCCGTCGGTCGTGGATCAGGGGCTGAACACCATCTCGGCGCAGTTCGCTACCGGGGAATATAAAAACGACCCGCTGGCAAAATTCACCGCGGCGGTGACCGAGGGACAGGAGCGTATCGTGATCGATGTTCCTTACTATTATCCCGAAAATTCGTCGAATACCACTTCGATTACCCAGATGCGCGTCACGGCTAATCTGGATGACAACTGTTTCATCACGCCGATGCTTGGGGTATTGGATCTGACGAAGGAAAACTGGTTTACGCTGACGCGTGTCGACGGTTCGAAGCGCAATTTCTGCGTGACGGGCAATATCAAGAAATCGGATAAATGCGAGATCATCTCTTTCGCCACCGACGAACCGGCTATTCAGGGTGTGATCGATAACGACCGTAACACGATTTCACTCATTACGGTCGATGACCTTTCGTCGGTGACGGCGCAGGTGATTCTTTCTCCCCACGCCACGATCTCGCCCGATCCCGCCGTTGCGGCCAATTACGAGGGCGAGGGCGTGAAATTTACGGTTACGGCGCATGACGGCGTGACCAAGCGGGTTTATTCCGTGAGCAAGGAGATTCCGCCCAAGATCAAATACGGTTGGCGTGCGGGCAGCGAGACGGAGGTTTGGCAGAACGTATCGCTCGACAAACTCGGAATCGTCAATGCCGGCGGTAAGATCTATTCGCTGGCGGCGTCGGGCAACAAGCTCGTGCTTTCGACCGGTGCGGACAAGTTCCTGTTCAACCGCGCGACAGGTGATTTCTTGGGTACACACGACATGAAGGGCGTAGCGGCCGACGGCGGTATGACCTCGGACGACGCGGGCAACATCCTCTATGCGAACTTGGCTAATCCCAATGCCGAATTCAAGGTTTATGCGGCGGCATCGACGGATGAAATGCCTGCCGAGCTGCTCTCCTATACGAACGCTACGGGCGCTTCGATGGGCAAGCACATTTCGGTGCAGGGCAACGTGAAGGGCGATGCGATCGTTACGGCCGTGATCTATACGTGGAACGGTGCCGTTTGCAAGTTCCTCCGCTGGGTGATTACCGGAGGCGTGCCGGCCAAGCCGCAGATGATCTCGGTTACGGGGGCGACCGCCGGCTGGAACGGCAACGGCCACGCCGACGTGGAGGCTTATTCGGCCAATCCCGACGATCCTTACTTCCTTGCCTACTACAGTGCCAATGCGCTGTATCGTGTCGATGCGACGGGCGCTGTAACCCACAAGATCGCCACTGCGACATGGGGCGCCAACTCCAACTACAACTGTGTGGATGTATGTACGTTCAATAACGCCAAATATGCGGCGATTTATGAGGGCGCGCATTTCACCTACGGAGAGTTCAAGGCCTACATGTTCGATGTGACGACGCCCGATCAGATGACGGGTGCGTGCGACACGTCGCCGTCGAAGGTCTTCGTATCGAACGAATACAAGCCTGCCGGGGCGGTGGTCAATGCGGCCGGCGACGTGCTGATGACGGCATCGGCCGACGGATACAAGATGAATCTCTACTATACGGACGCCAATACCAATGCGCTGGTCGCTTGGGAGTTCGACTGTATCGACAAGTAACACCCCTTTTGCCTGCATCCCTCTGACCGGGGATGCAGGTCCTAAAACAAACATAATTTTGAAGATGAAAAAGAATGTTAAATGGTTTGCGGCGGCTCTGGTGGCGCTGACGCTGGGATACGGGGCTGTTTCGTGCGGCTCGGATTCGAAGGAGCCCGAATGGGAGTGGCCCGATCCCGACCCGGATCCCGATCCGCAACCGGGAGTGGAGAAACCCCGCTTCATCTGGGTCGATGCCGCGGCCAACTTCCCCGATTTCGCCAACAGCAAGGAGAATATACTGCGCGATCTGACCAAGGCCAAGGAGGCCGGATTCACCGATATCGTGGTCGATGTGCGGCCTACTACCGGCGACGTGCTTTTCCGTACGTCGGTGGTCGATCAGGTGGAATGGCTCGGCGCATGGCTGCCGGGCGGATATTCCAAGGTCGAACGCACGGCCACGTGGGACTACCTGCAGGCGTTTATCGACGCCGGAAAGTCGCTCGACCTGCGCATTCACGCCGCGATCAATACCTTTACGGGCGGCAACCAGACCTTGCTGGGCGGCGCCGGAGTCGTTTTCCGGGATGAGGCCAAGCGGGCGTGGACGACCGATCTGAATCTGGCGGGCGGCATCACGAACATCATGTCAACCTCGCAGTCCGCCAAGTTCTTCAATCCGGTATTGCCCGAAGTGCAGGAGTATCTCTGTTCGATGCTCAGGGACCTCGCGGCCTATGACGGACTGGCGGGAATCTTCCTCGACAGGGGGCGCTTCGACGGATTTACCAGCGATTTCTCGAATTATACGCGCAAGGAGTTCGAGAAGTATATCGGCCAGTCGGTTGCCGGTTTCCCCGCCGACATTCTGCCTGCCGGCCATACTTCGGGCATACCCTCGCCGGTGCCCGTGCATATGAAGCAGTGGCTCGAATTCCGGGCGAAGGTGATCCACGACTTTATGGAGAAGGCGCGCGCCGCCGTCAAGTCGGTCAATCCGTCGGTCAAGTTCGGCGTATACGTCGGAGGCTGGTATGCCAGCTATTACGACGTGGGTGTCAACTGGGCCAGTCCCAATTACGACACCTCGTCCAAATTCTCGTGGGCTACCAAGAAATACATGAACTACGGCTATGCCGACCTGATGGACCAGATGCTCATCGGCGCCTACGCCTCCCCGACGCGCGTTTACGGCACGACCGAATGGACCATGCAGGGATTCTGCCTGCTGGCCAAAGAGCGTACGATGGGAGCCTGCCCGATGGTGGCCGGCGGTCCCGACGTGGGAAACTGGGATGCCGACGACAAGGTGCCGCAGGAGGAGGAGAACCGGGCCATCACCGCTTCGGTCGCCGCCTGCATCAACGCCTGCGACGGTTATTTCCTGTTCGATATGATTCACCTGAAAAAAGCCGATCAGTGGTCTTATGTCAAGACCGGTATCGACGGCGTAATTAAAAAAGACTGATTATGAAACGCATCGTCATATTGTTTCTGGCCGCCCTTTTCGCGGCGTCCGGCGCTTCGGCGCAAAAATTCCATAACGCCTACTACGATACCCGCCGTGCGGCCCACGACGAAGAGGGACTGCAGCAGGGGGCGATCGTCTTCCTCGGCAACAGCATCACCGAACAGGGGTGGTGGAGCCTGCTGCTCAAACGCGGCGACGTCGAGAACCGCGGCATCGGCGGCGACAACACCTTCGGTATGATCGACCGTCTGCCCGACATCCTGAAAAGCAAGCCCCGCAAAATCTTCCTGATGGCGGGTATCAACGACCTGACGGGCGGGCAGCCCGTCGATACGATCGTGATGAACATTACCCGCATGGCGGACATGGTGCACGACGCCGTTCCCGGCTGCCGGCTCTATATCCAAAGCGTGCTGCCGGTCAATACCCGGCGGCTGGCCTATCCCGGACTCAAGGGGCACAATCCGCAGGTGCGGGCGCTCAATGCGCGGCTGGTGCGGTTGTGCGACGCCAAGCCGTGGTGTACGTTCGTCGATCTGGCGCCGCTGCTTTCCGACGCCGACGGCGAGCTGCGCATCGACCTGACGAAGGACGGAATCCACCTCCATCCCGCGGGATATGTGATCTGGACCGATTACCTCAAGAAACAGAAATACCTGAAATAACGTAACGTGCAGATGGAAAAACGAGCTAATACGGTCGATTTGCTGCGGGGACTGGCTATCGTGGGAATGGTGCTGTCGGGGCAGATCCTGTGGCACGCCGAACTTCCTGCGTGGCTGTTTCATGCGCAGGTGCCGCCGCCGTCGTTCCGCTTCGACCCGTCGGTGCCGGGAATTACGTGGGTCGATCTGGTCTTCCCGTTTTTCCTCTTTTCGATGGGGGCCGCTTTCCCGCTGGCCCTGCGCCGGCGGCTGGAACAGCGGGGCGAATCGGTGGCGCTGATCCTGACGGTCGTGGCGCGCAGGTGGGCGTTGCTGGCGCTTTTCGCCATCGCGCTCGCCAACCTGCGTTCCGGAGTGACGGGAACGCTGCCGGGATGGGGTTCCTCGCTGCTGCAACTGGCGGGCTGGGGCTGTTTCTGTGCGCTTTTCATGCGCTTCAGCCGGCTTTCGGACCGGCAGAACCGCATGGTCTGTCTGGCCGGCGTCGCCGGCATCGCCGCCCTGCTGGCGGCCGCCCGGTGGATCTGGGGACTGCCCGTCTCGGCGGAGCGGAGCGACGTCATCATTCTGATCCTTGCGAATATGGCGCTGTTCGGCAGTCTGGTGTGGCTCTATACGCGGAACAATCTGCTGGCGCGGTTGGGTGTGCTGGCGCTGCTGGCGGCACTGCGTCTGGGCTGCGGCGTCGAAGGTTCGTGGAACGAGGCGTTGTGGGACTGGTCGCCTGCGCCGTGGCTTTTCCGCTTCGACTACCTGAAATACCTTTGTATCATCATTCCCGGCACGATTGCGGGAGACCGTATCTACGAATGGATGACGCAGAGCGGCGAAGATGCGCCGGGGGCGTCCCGGCGGCGGGAGGTCTGGATACTCGTTCTGCTCGTGACGCTGATATGCCTGAATATGTGGGGGCTTTTCGCGCGGCAGCTGGTCGTGAATCTCGCGGCGGGCGTCCTGATCTGTCTCCTGCTCCGCCGTCTGTTGCGCGGGGACGGCTCCGCGACCGGAAGACTGCACCGTTCGCTTTTCGGCTGGGGCTTTTGCTGGCTGATGCTGGGACTGGCGCTGGAGGCGTTCGAAGGGGGCATCAAGAAGGATTACGCGACGTTCAGCTATTTTTTCGTCACCTCCGGGCTGGCTTCGTTTGTCCTGATCGCCGCCGGAATCGCGATGCGGCGGCTGAATGTGCGTTTCTCGGCGCTGGTCAAATGCGGGCAGAATCCGATGGTAGCCTATACGGCGGCCGGATTCCTCATCATGCCCCTGCTGACGCTGCTGCATCTGGCGCCTTATTTACAGACCTTTGCCGAGCTATGCCCGTGGATGGGCGTGGTGCGGGGCGTGCTGGTCACGGCCGCGGTCATGGCCGTTACGGTCTTTTTTACGAACCGCAGGCTTTTTTGGAGAACCTGATTTGAAATTTAAATAAATGAGTTATGCGAATAAAAGGAACTTTTCTCGACGAAATCAGTCATGATATTCCCCATCAGAACTGGGGCGAAGCCGAATGGGACCGCGACTTCGGCTACATGCGCGAAGCCGGCATCGACACCGTGATCCTGATCCGCTGCGGCTACCGCCGCTGGCAGACTTTTCCCTCGCGGGTGCTCACGGCCGAGGAGGGGTGTTACGAACCGCCCGTCGATCTGGTCGATATGTTCCTGCGCCTGAGCGACAAGTGGGGCATGAACTTCTGGTTCGGGCTCTACGATTCGGGCAAGTACTGGGACCGCGGCGAATACGAACAGGAGGTTGCGCTGAACAAACGCGTGATCGACGAGGTGTGGAGCCGTTACGGACATTACAAATCCTTTGCGGGCTGGTATATTTCGCAGGAATGCAGCCGCAATACCGGCAAGATCGTCGATCTGTATGCGAGTCTGGGACGCTATTGCAAGGAGGTTTCCGGCGGTCTGCCGACCATGATTTCCCCTTATATCGACGGCAGCAAGAACGTCAGCCAATACAATGCTTCGACTTCGAAGCAGAACGTCGTGACGCTCGAAAGCCATGAACGCGAGTGGGACGCCATCTTCGCCGGAATCAAGGGCGCCGTGGATATCGTCGCCTTTCAGGACGGCCATGTGGAGTACGACGAGCTGGTCGATTTTCTGAAAGTCAACAAGAAACTGGCCGACCGTTACGGGCTGGAGTGCTGGACCAATTCCGAGACCTTCGACCGCGACATGCCGATCAAGTTCCTGCCGATCAAATGGGAGAAACTGCGGCTCAAGATGGGGCTGGCGGCTCAGGCCGGTTACCAGAACGCCATTACGTTCGAGTTCTCGCACTTCATGAGTCCGCAGTCGGCCTATCTGCAGGCGGGGCACCTGTACAACCGCTATATGGAGTATCTGAAAACCTTGGAATAGAGACCGATGAACGGACATTACCCTAAACCGGGCGGTTTGGCGGCGGCGCTGGCCGTGCTGATCGCAGTCGTGCTGGCGGCCTGCTCCCCGAAGGGTGCGGCGGGCGGCGACGCGGCCTGCGGCCTGTCGGACGACGATTTCAGAACCGAAGGCATTCTCCAAGCGATTCCCGTTCGTGTGACGTTCCTCGACGAGGTGAGCTGGGACATTCCCCACCAGAACTGGGGCGTCAAGGAGTGGGACGCCGATTTCCGGGCGATGAAAAACATGGGGATCAACACCGTGGTGCTGATCCGCGCCGGGCTGGGACGGTGGATCGCCGCGCCGTTCGAGTGTCTGCTCGAAAGCGAGGAGGTGTACTATCCCCCGGTCGATCTGGTGGAGATGTTCCTTACGCTGGCCGACAAATACGGTATGGCGTTCTATTTCGGCATGTACGATTCGGGCAAATACTGGCAGGAGGGCCTCTTCCAGCGCGAGATAGACCTGAACCTGAAACTGATCGACGAGGTGTGGGCCAGATACGGCCACCACGAGTCGTTTCAGGGGTGGTATCTCTCGCAGGAGATCAGCCGCCGGACCAAGAACATGTCGCGCATCTATGCGGAAGTGGGCCGCCATGCCAAGGCGGTTTCGGGCGGTCTGAAAACGATGATCTCACCCTACATCCACGGCGTCAAGACCGATCAGGTGATGGCGGGCGACAAGGCCCTTTCGGTCGAAGAGCACCGCCGCGAGTGGAACGAGATACTGGGCAATGTCGCCGGAGCGGTGGACATCCTCGCGTTTCAGGACGGGCAGGTCGATTACCACGAGCTGTACGACTATCTGGTGGTGAACAAGGCGCTGGCCGACAAGTACGGCATGGAGTGCTGGACCAACATCGAGTCGTTCGACCGCGACATGCCGATCCGCTTCCTGCCGATCAAGTGGGAGAAGCTGCTGCTGAAGCTGGACGCCGCACGGCGGGCCGGGATGCGGAACGTCATCACGTTCGAATTCTCGCACTTCATGAGTCCCAATTCGGCCTATCCGCAGGCGGGACATCTTTACGATCGCTACTGCGATTATTTTAAAATCGACAACCCTTACCGGAAACGGTAAATATACTCCATGAAACGGCGCGGCAACATATCTTACATGCTTTTTCTTGCGGTCACGGCGGCCGTGGGCGGACTCCTGTTCGGGTACGACACTGCCGTGATTTCCGGCACCGTCGAGCTGGTGACGGCCCGCTTCGGGCTGGACAGCCTGCAGCAGGGGTGGTATGTGGGGTGCGCGCTGGCCGGCTCGATCGCCGGCGTACTCTGTGCGGGCGTGCTGAGCGACCGGCTGGGGCGCAGGCGGACGATGCTCGTCTCTGCCGTGCTGTTCACGGTGTCGGCCGCGGGGTGCGCCCTTTGCGCCGATTTCACGCAGCTGGTCGTCTACCGGATCGTGGGCGGGCTGGGCATCGGCGTCGTTTCGGTCGTCTCGCCGCTTTACATCTCCGAGGTGTCGGCGGCGCGCCGTAGGGGCATGCTGGTGTCGTTTTACCAGCTGGCCGTCACGATGGGATTTCTGGCGGCCTATACGGTCAATTACCTGCTGCTCCGCATGGGACAGACCGCCGGTTTCGAAACGGCGTGGATGCGGCGGATCTTCGTCGATGAAGTGTGGCGGGGCATGCTGGGGGCCGAAACCCTTCCGGCGCTGGTTTTCTTCGTCATCATCTTCTTTATTCCCGAAAGTCCGCGCTGGCTGGCGCTGCGCGGACGGACGGACCGCGCTCTGCAGATACTCGGCCGTATCAACGGTGACCGGACGGAAGCCGCCGCGGAGCTTGCGGCCATCGAAACGGCCGTCGGCGGCAGGCAGGCCCCGCAGTGGCGGCTCCTGCTGTCGAAAGGCATCCGAACGGCGGTGCTTGTCGGTGCGGCGATCGCCATTCTCGGACAGTTCATGGGTGTCAATGCCGTGCTTTACTACGGGCCGTCGATTTTCGAGCGGGCCGGATGGTCGGGCAGCGACTCGCTGTTCGCCCAGATACTGGTCGGAGCGGTCAATATGCTTACGACGGTGCTGGCGCTGGCGATCATCGACCGCGTAGGGCGCAAGAAGCTGGTTTACTGGGGCGTGTCGGGCATGGGGCTGTCGCTGCTGCTTATCGGGACCTGTTTCCTGACCGGTGAGCGGTCGGGGATGCCGGACGGCGTACTGCAGGCGGCGTTCCTGTGCTATATTTTCTGCTGCGCCATCTCCGTTTGCACCGTGGTATGGGTGCTTTTGTCGGAGATGTATCCGATTCGCGTGCGCGGCGCGGCGATGTCGATTGCGGGGTTCTCGCTTTGGGCGGGGACCTATCTGGTCGGGCAGCTTACGCCGTGGATGCTCGCGAATCTGACGCCGGCGGGGACCTTTTTCCTCTTCGCCGCGATGTGCGTGCCCTATATGCTGCTGATATGGAAGGCGGTGCCGGAAACGTCGGGCCGCACGCTCGAAGAGATCGAACGATACTGGACAAGATAACAATATAAAATCAGATAAGATTATGGACTTCAAAAGATTAGCGGAACAGTACAAAACCGAGTTGCTGGATGGCGTACTGCCTTTCTGGCTCGAAAAATCGCAAGATAGGGAATTCGGCGGCTATTTTACGTGTCTCGATCGTGACGGCAGCGTCTACGATACCGACAAATTCATCTGGCTGCAGGGGCGCGAAGTGTGGATGTTCGCCATGCTCTATAACAAGGTGGAGCGTCGTCCCGAATGGCTCGAATGCGCCGTGCAGGGGGCTGAGTTCCTGCGCAAATACGGCCACGACGGCAACTACAACTGGTATTTTGCGCTGACGCGTGAAGGCCGCCCGCTGGTGCAGCCCTATAATATTTTCTCCTATACGTTCGCGGCGATGGCCTTTGCGCAGGTCGCCGTTGCGACGGGCAGCGACGAGTATGCCCTGATCGCAAAGCGGACTTTCGACCGGATTCTGGAGAAACGCGCCAATCCCAAGGGCGAGTGGTGCAAGGCCTATCCCGGAACGCGTTCGCTCAAGAGTTTCGCCCTGCCGATGATCCTCTGCAACATGGCGCTGGAGATCGAGCCGATGATCGACAAACAACTGTTGGCCGACACCATCGGGGAGTGCCTGCACGAAGTGATGGAGGTGTTTTACCGGGAAGAGCTGGGGCTGATCGTCGAGAACGTCACGGAGGACGGACGGCTTTCCGATACGTTCGAAGGCCGTCAGATGAATCCCGGACATTCGCTCGAAGCGATGTGGTTCATCATGAACCTCGGCGTGCGTCTCGACGACCGTGCGCTGATCGACAAAGCGGTGAAAATCGCGCTCAATACCGCCGAATACGGCTGGGACAAGGAGTACGGCGGCATTTTCTATTTTCTGGACCGCAAGGGCGCGCCCCGCGTGGAGCTGGAATGGGACCAGAAGCTCTGGTGGGTGCATATCGAATCGACGATCGCGATGATCAAGGGCTATCAGCTGACCGGATCGAAGGAGTGTCTGGAGTGGTTCGGGAAACTGCACGAATATACGTGGGCGCATTTCAAGGACACGGAGCATCCCGAATGGTTCGGTTACCTGAACCGCCGCGGCGAGGTGCTGCTGCCGCTCAAGGGCGGGAAATGGAAGGGATGTTTCCATGTGCCGCGCGGGCTGTTCCAATGCTGGCAGATTCTCGAACAATGCAAATAGAACTAAAATACGGAACGATGAAAAGATATTTACTGACAATTCTGTTGTCGTTGTGGTGCGCCTGCGCATGGGCCGCGGGCAGCGTCACGGTCAAGGGGCGCGTCCTTTGCGGCGGCCGGGGCGTGGAAGGCGTCTGGGTCTCCGACGGCGAAGAGTTCGCGTGCACCGACAAAAGAGGAAATTACAGACTGCAGGCCGGCGCCGACAACCGCTTCGTCTTCGTTTGCGTGCCTGCGGGCTACGACGCTCCGGTGGAAAAGGGCGTGGTGCGCTATTTCCACCCGCTGCCCGCCGACGGCAAATCCTGCGATTTTACGCTGCTCCGCCGTGCGGGCGACGATTTGCGTTACGGGTTCATCGCCATTGCCGATCCGCAGATATGGGCGCCGAAGGAGTTTGCGAAACTCGCGGCGGCGGCCGACGACATCGCCGCCACGGTCCGCAGTTACGGCGGCATGCCTTTCCACGGCATCTGCTGCGGCGACATCGTGTCGCACGACCATTCGCTTTACGGCCGGTACAACGAAGTGATGGAGCGTACGGGAATCACGTTCCGCAACGCGATGGGCAACCACGACATGAAGGTCTACGGACGCTCTTACGAAACCTCCTTCTCGAAGTTCGAGCAGATGTACGGTCCGGTCTACTATTCGTTCGACGTCGGACGCATCCACTATGTGGTGCTCGACGACAACTTCTTCATCGGGCGCGACTATTTTTACATCGGCTATCTCGAAGAGCGGCAGATGCGCTGGCTCGAAAAGGACCTTGCCCGCGTGCAGCCCGGTTCGACGGTGGTCGTCTGCCTGCATATCCCTTCGACCTGCGAGGAGCAGGACCGCAAGCAGTTCCGCTACGACCGCGCCGGATCGACGATGACCAACCACAGGGGGCTTTACGAAATTCTGAAACCCTACCGGGCGCATATCATTTCGGGCCATACCCATACGACCTTCAACCAGCCGATCGCGCCCGGCCTCTACGAGCATGTGACACCCGCCCTGAGCGGCGCATGGTGGCAGGGTCCGCTCTGCACCGACGGTACGCCCGCCGGGTACGGCGTCTATGAGGTGAACGGCGACCGGATCGACTGGTATTACAAATCGACGGGTTATCCGGCCGACTACCAGATGAAAATTTACAGCGGTCGCGAATATCCCCAGTTCGAAGGGTACGCCGTGGCCAACGTCTGGGCCAGCGACCCGGCGTGGGAAGTCCAGTTTACGATCGACGGCGTGCCGTGCGGTCCCGCCGAGCGGTTTCAGGCTTACGATCCCGCCGCGAAACAGATGTACTCCGACACCAGTCAGATGGACCACAAATGGATTTACCCTTCGATTTCGGACCACTATTACCGCGTCGCGCTGCCCGAAGGGGCGAAGCGCGTCGAGGTGTCGGCTACAGACCGCTTCGGGCGGATCAGCCGGGCCGCAGCCGATTTGAAATAAATGACCGAATATGAGATTTACCGGACTGAAATATTTGCAGCTGCTGGCGTGCTTGGGGCTGTTTGCGTGCGGTTCCGCCGAGCGTTACGACGTGGTGATCGTCGGCGGGGGAGCGAGCGGAACGGCGGCCGGACTGCAGGCGGCCCGCATGGGGGCGCGAACCTTGATCGTCGAGGAGTTCGACTGGCTCGGCGGCATGCTCACCTCGGCGGGCGTGAGCGCCACCGACGGCAATTACCGCCTGCGCGGCGGCATCTGGGATGAGTTCCGGACGGAGCTGGCCCGGCATTACGGCTGCGATTCGGCCCTGATAACGGGGTGGGTCAGCAACGTGATGTTCGAACCTTCGGTGGGCGACAGTATTTTCAAACGGCTCGTCGCCCGCGAACCGAACCTCACCGTGTGGTACCGTTCGGCGGCCGAGACGGCCGAACGCGGGAAGGATGTATGGCGGCTGGGTGTCCGGCGTGACGGCCGGCTCCGGCAGGTCGAAGCCGGCGTGCTCGTCGATGCGACGGAGCTGGGCGACGTCGCCCGGATGGCGGGCGTCCCCTATGACGTCGGCATGGATTCGTCAGCCGTCACGCACGAGGATATCGCCCCGGCCGAAGCCAACGGCATCGTGCAGGACCTGACCTACGTCGCCGTACTGAAGGATTACGGCCGCGACGTCACGATTCCGCGGCCCGACGGGTACGATCCGTCGCTTTTCGCCTGCTGCTGCGTGAACGACCTCTGCATCGCTCCGAAGGAACCGCATCGCATGTGGTCCCGCGAGATGATGATTACCTACGGAAAACTGCCCGACGGCAAATACATGATCAACTGGCCGATCGAGGGCAACGATTACTACGTGGACATGATCGACATGACGCCCGAAGAGCGGGCCGACGCCGTCCGCAGGGCCAAGAATCATACGCTGTCATTCGTCTATTTCCTCCAGCATGAGCTGGGATTCAATACGTTGGGGTTGGCCGACGACGAGTTCCCTACGGAGGACCGGCTGCCGTTCATTCCCTATCACCGCGAATCGCGGCGCATTCACGGGGTCGTGCGGTTTACGCTCAACGACATTACCGACCCCTACGCAGGAACGCTTTATCGTACGGCGGTCGGCGTGGGCGATTATCCGGTCGATCAGCACCATACCCGCTATTCGGGCTGGGACGACCTGCCCGACCTCTATTTCCATCCCATCCCCTCGTACGGTTTTCCGCTGGGCATCGTGATCCCCGCAGGATTTCCGGGGTTGCTCGTAGCCGAAAAATCGGTCTCGGTAACCAACCTCGTCAACGGCTCCACGCGCCTGCAACCCGTCGTGTTGCAGATCGGGCAGGCAACGGGAGCCTTGGCGGCGTTGGCCGCGGCGGCGGGCGTCGATCCGTCCGAAGTCGCGGTGCGCAGGGTGCAGGAGGCGGTGCTCGATGCGGGCGGCTACCTGCTGCCGTACCTCGACCTGCCGGCCGACGATCCGCGCTTCGGGGCGATGCAGCGGATCGGCGTGACCGGAATCCTCAAGGGGCGCGGAGCCAACGTCGGCTGGGAGAACCAGACTTGGTTCGACGCCGATCGGACGATCGCGGAATCCGAACTGCGCGAAGGGCTGCGCGAAGTCTATCCGTCGGTCCGGCCCTCCGTTCTGGAAACGCCGGTCGACGGGGCGCTCCTGACGGCGATGCTGGCCGAAGCGCTCGGCAAGCCGGCCGGGGATGTTGCGGCGCGGACGGAGCGTGCCGCCGCCGGACTGCTGTCCGGTTACGATCCGGCGCGTCCGCTCACGCGGCTCGAATGCGCGCTGCTGATCGACGCGGTGGCCGATCCTTTCCATGCGGACGAAGTCGATATTTACGGAAACTACAAACGAAAATAGCTTTTAATTTTTCATGAAAAAACTGCTGACTGTATGCCTGCTGGCCTTTGCCGCGGCAGGTGCGACCGGCTGCCGGAGTGCCGCCGAGGGGGTGAAACCCAAACTGATGTGGCTCGACTGTTCGGCCAACTGGGTGCGCTTCAGTTACCCCGATTCGATCCGTTATTATGTGAACAAGTGCCGGGAGGCCGGCATGACGGCGCTGGTGCTCGACGTCAAGGGCACTTCGAGCGAAGTGGTATATCCCAGCGAACATGCGCCCCAAGTCCGGGAGTGGAAAGGGTTTGCCCGCCCCGATTTCGATTTCGTGGGTACTTTCGTCGAAGCTGCGCACGATGCCGGACTGGAGATTTACGGTTCGTTCAACACTTTTGCCGAAGGCAACGGCGTATTCCGCCGCGGACTGATCTACGACGGGCATCCCGAATGGCAGGCCGTGAACTATATTCCCGGCAGGGGATTGGTCCCCCAGCTGGAGATTCCGGAGAAGAAGGTGCTGTTCGCCAATCCCGCGCTCCCGGCCGTTCAGGATCACGAAATCGCCATTTTCAAGGAGGTGGCGCAGAAGTACGATTTCGACGGTCTGCTGCTTGACCGCGGCCGTTATGACAATATCCAGTCCGACTTCTCGGATTTCTCGCGCGGGAAATTCGAGGCTTATATCGGGAAAAAGCTGGAGCGGTTCCCGGAGGATATCTATACGTGGGAGGAGGACGGCGACGGCGGCTGGAAACGCATCGACGGCCCTTATTTCAAGCAGTGGATCGAGTGGCGCGCGTCGGTGATCTACGACTTCTTCAAACGCACCAAAGAGGAGCTGAAAGCCGTGAAGCCCGGCCTGAAGTTCGGCGCTTATACGGGTGCGTGGTACCCCTCCTATTTCGAAGTGGGCGTCAATTGGGCCAGCAATACGTACGATCCTTCGCAGGATTTCGCATGGGCCACGCCCGATTATAAGAATTACGGATATGCCGAACTGCTGGACATCTTCACCAACGGCAATTATTACTGGAACGTGACCGTCGACGAGTACCGTCGCAGCAACGGCCTGCATAAGAACGAGACCGACAGCGAAATGTCGAAGGGCGACCACCTCAGCGTCGAGGGCGGGTGCCGCTATTCGCGCCGTCTGCTGGGCGGCAGACCCTTCTTCGGCGGGATGTACGTCGAGGACTACAAACGCGATACGACCCAGTTCAAGCGGGCCGTGGAGATGAATCTCCGCGAATCGGACGGACTGATGGTGTTCGACATCGTGCATATCATCAACCGCGACTGGTGGGGACCGCTGCAGCGGGCTGTCAGCGCCTATGAAGCGGAGGCGAAGCAATGAGCAGACGGCTGATTTTTGCAGCGCTGGCGCTGTTGTGCGCCGGCGCCGTTTCCGCCCAGAAGCGGACGGAGGCGCCCGCCGCGTCGTCCGAAGTGCGCTATGTCGGACGTACGCAGACGAAGGGCGGCGACGTGAGTTTCGACTGGAGCGGAACCAGCTTCGAGTGCCGTTTTACGGGCGGTTCGCTGGCCATGCGCGTTTCGGATACGAAAAAGAACTACTACAACCTGACCGTCGACGGCCGCGACGCCGGCGTCGTTACGACGTTCGGGACGGATTCGGTCGTGGTGCTGGCCGAGAAGCTGGGCCGCGGCGAACATACCGTGCGGATGCAGAAGCGCACCGAGGGCGAGCAGGGGCGTACGACGATCCATGCCTTCCTGCTCGACAGGGGAGGACGTCTGCTGCCAGCCTTGCCCGCGCCCGGACGGCATATCGAATTTATCGGCAACTCGCTGACCTGCGGTTACGGGACCGAGGGGCTTTCGAAGGACGAGCCGTTCAAACCCCAGACCGAGAACTGCAACAAGGCGTACGCCTGCATCATCGCCCGTTATTTCGGCGCCGACTATACGCTGATCGCCCATTCGGGACGCGGCGCGGCGCGCAATTACGGCGATAAGAACACCACTTCGCAGAATACGATGGCCGACCGCATCGCCAATACGTTCGACGAGGCGGCGGAACCGGCGTGGGACTTCGCGGCGTCGCCGTATCGGCCCGATCTGGTCGTCATCAATCTGGGATCGAACGACTTCTCGACCCTGCCGCATCCTTCGCGCGATGAGTTTGCGGCCGCCTACACCCGCATCCTGCAGACTCTGCGCGGCGCCTACGGCGACGAAATGCCGATCCTCTGCGTGGCGCCGCGCGTCAGCGAACCGGCCTTCACCTATATCCGCGACCTGTGTCAGTCCGCCGTCGTGCCGAACCTCCATTTCGCGGCTATCCTGCCCGGCTACTGCAACGACGGAAGCGAGCTCGGATCGTCGGCCCATCCCAATTACGCCGGCCAGCGCAAGATGGCGATGCTGCTGATCCCCTACGTTTCGACGCTGACGGGATGGGAGGCGGAGATCAAACCGGTCGAATAGGCGTTTGGCCGTATCGCGGCTTTTTGCTACTTTTGTCCCCCGGTTAGGAACGGAGTAGCGAATTATGGAATCTCACAAGAACAAATTGCCCTCGGCATGGGTGTCGGCGCTGCCGCTCGCAGTGCTGACACTCCTTTTATATGTGGTCATCCGCTGTTTCGGGGGCGATGCGATAAACGGCGGAAGCCAGATCGCGCTGCTCTCGGCCACGTCGGTCTGCGTGATGCTCTCGATCGGCATCTACCGCTGCAAGTGGTCGGTGCTTGAGGATGCGATCATCGACAACATACGCGCCTCGGCGTCGGCCATCATCATCCTGCTGCTGATCGGCGCCATCGCCGGATCGTGGATGGTGAGCGGCGTGGTGCCGACGATGATCTATTACGGGCTGAAAATCCTGCACCCCTCGTTTTTTCTCGTCGCCTCGTGCGTCATCTGCGCCGGCGTGTCGCTGATGACCGGCAGCTCGTGGACGACGATCGCCACGATCGGCGTGGCGCTGATGGGTATCGGGCAGGCGATGGGCTTTCCCGAAGGGTGGATTGCGGGCGCGATCATTTCGGGGGCCTATTTCGGCGACAAGATTTCGCTGCTCTCCGATACGACGGTGCTCGCTTCGTCCACCGTCGGCGTGCCGATCTTCACGCATATCCGCTACATGCTTTACACGACCGTTCCGTCGTTCGTCGTCGCGCTGGCGGTCTTCGTCGTCGCGGGACTGACGCTGAGCCATACCGGCGGCGCGCATGCCGAACTTTACGCCGATTCGCTGCGCGGCGCTTTCCGCATTACGCCGTGGCTGCTGCTGGTGCCCGTGGCGACGGGCGTGCTGATCGTGCGGAAACTTCCGGCCATCGTGACGCTTTTCTGCGCCGCGGTCTTCGCCTGCGTCGCCATGCTGCTGGCGCAGCCCGAACTGGTGGCGAAGGTGGCCGGAGTCGAAGGACTGAACTTCATGTCGGGATTCAAAGGCGTGCTGATGAGCTGTTTCGGGCCTACGGCGCTGGAGACCGGAAGCCCGCAGCTCGACGAACTGGTGGCCACGCGCGGCATGGCCGGCATGCTCAATACCGTATGGCTCATCATCTGCGCCATGTGCTTCGGCGGCGTGATGACCGGCAGTGGCATGCTGGGGGCGCTGACGGCCGTTTTTCTGAAATTCGTCCGCCGCACCTTTTCGGCCGTGGCTTCGACGGTCGGGGCCGGAATCTTCTTCAACCTCTGCACGGCCGACCAGTATATCTCGATCATCCTTTCGGGCCGTCTGTTCCGGGAACTCTATGCCGAACGGGGGCTGGAATCCCGTCTGCTGAGCCGCTCGGTCGAGGACTCGGCGACGGTCTGTTCGGTGCTCGTGCCGTGGAACTCGTGCGGCATGACGCAGGCCACGGTGCTGGGCGTCTCGACGTTCGTCTACATGCCTTACTGCATCTTCAATATCGTCAGTCCGCTGATGTCGCTGTGCGTGGCGGCTCTCGGCTGGAAAATCAAAAAGGCCGCATCTTCTGCCGGCCGCAGACAATGATTATGGAAACGACTGTAAATACCGATCTGGTCATTTTCGACCTCGACGGCACGCTGCTCGACACGATCGGCGATCTGGCCGTCGCCTGTAACGCCGTTCTGGCCCTGCGCGGCCTTCCGCAGCACTCCTACGAGGAGTACTGCCATTTCGTCGGCAACGGCATCATGCGGCTCGTGGAGCGCGCCCTGCCCGAAGAGCTTCGCACGCCCTATACCGTTGCGGCCGTGCGCGCCGATTTCGTGAAATACTATACCGAGCATATCGATGCCTATACCAAGCCTTACGACGGGATTCCGGAGCTGGTCGCGGGGCTTGTGCGGCGCGGCGTGCGTATCGCCGTGGCGTCGAACAAATTTCAGGCGGGAACCGAGAAACTCGTCCGGCTGTTTTTCCCCGACGTTCCTTTCGCCGCGGTCTTCGGCCAGCGCGAAGGGGTGCCTCTGAAGCCGGATCCGGCCGTGGTGGAGGAGATTCTCTCGCTGACGGGCGCGGCGAAGGAGCGGGTGCTCTACGTCGGCGATTCGGGCGTGGACATGCAGACCGCCGCGGCTGCGGGCGTACGCTCGGTGGGCGTCACGTGGGGATTTCGGGATCGGGAAGAGCTTGTCGAATCCGGAGCCGCTCATATCGTCGATAAACCTGCGGAAATCCTCGATCTGCTGTAATCGGGCAGTTCGGTTCGAAAAAGCGACAACCGGTCCGTAAGGGCCGGTTGTCGCTTTTTCAGCAGTAGGTCTTCACGTCGTCGAGCGTGATGCGCTCTTCGCTGAGGATGATGAGCCGCTCTATGACGTTGCGCAGTTCGCGGATGTTGCCGCTCCACCGCATCGCCTGCAGTTCGCGCAGGGCGTTGCTCTCGATGCGTTTGGGCGGGATGCCGTATTCGGCGCAGATCGTGCGGATGAAATGGTCGGCCAGCAGCGGGACGTCCTGCGCGTGGTCGCGCAGCGCCGGAACGCGCACCACGATCACGCCGATACGGTGGTAGAGGTCTTCGCGGAAGTTGCCCTTCGTGATCTCGTCGCGCAGGTTCTTGTTCGTGGCGGCGATCACCCGCACGTCCACGTCGATGTCCTTGTCGCTGCCCACGCGGCAGATCTTGTTCTCCTGCAGCGCGCGCAGCACCTTGGCCTGCGCCGCCAGCGACATGTCGCCGATCTCGTCCATGAAGAGCGTGCCGCCGTCGGCCTGCTCGAATTTGCCTTTGCGCTGTTTGATCGCCGAGGTGAAGGCACCCTTCTCGTGTCCGAAGAGTTCGCTTTCGATCAGCTCCGAGGGGATGGCCGCGCAGTTCACCTCGACGAACGGCGCCGCGGCGCGCGAGCTTTTGGCGTGCAGCCAGCGGGCGACAAGCTCTTTGCCGGTGCCGTTTTCGCCCGTGATCAGTACGCGCGCCTCGCACGGCGCCACCTTGTCGATCAGCTGGCGGACGTGTTCCATCTGCGGCGAGGTGCCGATGATTTGTTCCGTATGCATATTGCGCGAACGGCGCGAGCGGCGTGCGGGAGCGGCCGCGGGTGCGCAGGCGGGTGCGGGCGCCGGGTTGTCGATGGTGCGGTGTATGGACTGCAGCAGGCGGTTCATGTCGATGGGCTTGGTGAGGTAATCCTGCGCACCGTTGCGTACGGCTTCGACCGCCGAGTCGATCGACGCTTCCGCCGAAAGAACGATGAACGGGATTCCGGCGTCGGGAATCTTGCAGCCCCGGTCCGAAAGGATGACGTCGAACGGTATTTTCTCGCACATCGTCGATGCAGCCTCCTCATCTTCGGCGGCTTCGGTCGAGAAGCCTTCGAATTCGAGACGCTCGCGGAGCGTGTTTCGCATACTTTTTGATTGGTCCAGAATTAAAACCTTTGCCATAGCTTGTTTTTACTGAAATTTTACCTACTTTTGTCCCAAAGTTATGACTTTCTGCGGTGCAAAACCAATCTTGAGGGGCCTTGCCGAACAGGGCGGAGAGTCGGATAAAACGTCTTGAATCGGTCCATCGCGACAACCCCGCCGGACGCTCCGGCGGCCGTTTTGCAACAGTGCCGAGGACCACAATTACAATATGAAAAAGAATTACAATTACACACGACGCAAGTTGTACCTGCCCGAATACGGACGGCATATTCAGGAGATGATCGACTCGCTGCAGCTGATCGAGGACCGCCGCGAGCGCAACCGTCAGGCCCGTGCCGTGATCGCCGTGATGGGCAATCTCAACCCGCTGCTGCGCGATACCGCCGATTTCACCCATAAGCTGTGGGACCACCTCTTTATCATGTCTGATTTTCAGCTCGATGTGGATTCCCCCTATCCGCAGCCGACCCGTCAGGAACTGACTATCACGCCGCGTCGCATGGCCTATTCGCAGGGACGCATCTCCTTCAAGCACTACGGCAAATACGTCGAGCGGATGATCCGGAGTCTGGCCGGCGACAAGGACCGCAGGGAGGTGTCGCGCACGGTGGACAATCTGGCCCGGTACATGCGCTCGAAGAGCTACGAATACAATCAGGAGCATCCCAACAACGAAGTGATCGTTAAAGACATCAAACGCATGTCCGGGGGTGCTATTGAAATAGATGAAGTTGCTTTAAACAATCTCCGAAGCGACTATAAACAGCACTTTACGGCACGTCCCCAGAAAGGTCCCCAGCAGCGCAATCAGCAGCGTCAGCAGAAAAACCGCAATCAGCAGCACAACCGCAATTTTTCGAAAAACAACGGTCCGCACCGCAATTCGTCGAAATAAGAGGTGCGTATTTTCGGAAATTTGCTATATTTGTGAGCATTTTACTGCAGAAACGTGAGATTAATGAACAAACAAACGCTTTTCGTCTCCCTGACCGCGGCCGTCTTGTTGTGTGCCTGCCAGTCGTCGAAGGTGAAGATTTCAGGCCGCATCGTCGGCAACGACGCCAAAAATGTTTACTTGGAGCAGGTGTCTCCCCTGTCGCAGTCGGTCATCGACTCGGCCGTGCTCGACAAGGAGGGTAATTACCGTTTCGAGCTGAAGGGCGTGACCCGGACGCCTTCGCTTTACAATATAATTTACAACGGCGAACGTATTCCGCTCTTTCTGGCGGGCGGCGACCGCTTGTCCGTGAATTCCGTGGGCAGTTTCATCCGCAACTATACGGTCGAAGGGTCGAAGGAGACCGAGCTGCTGCGGCAGTTCTATCAGGCTTTCGTCGGCGGCGCCCAGCGGCTCGACAACATCGCCGGCCAGTTCGCCCGGACGAACCTCTCCGAAGAGGAGCGCAAGGCGCTGGTGAAGGAGTATACCGACGAATACTACCGCATCCGCCGCGAACAGCTGCGCTTCATCATCGAAAACAAGTCTTCGCTGGCGGCGGTTTATGCCCTGTACCAGCGGTTGCCGGGCGACACCTATCTGTTCAACGGTGACAGCGACGTGGTTTATTACCGCACGGTGGCCGAAGCGCTCGAACAATCCTATCCCGATTCGCCTTACCTGCAGTCGCTGCTGGCCGAGATTACGCGCATGGACGCCCGCATCAGCCTGACGTCGCGCATCTCCGAAGCGGGGTATCCCGATCTGGAACTCTCGGACATTTACGGCAAGAAGGTGCGGCTCTCGTCGCTGACGGGCAAGGTCGTGCTGCTGGACTTCTGGTCGGCCGAACTGGGCAACAGCAATACGCTCAATGCCGAGCTGAAGGAGGTCTACAAGAAATACGCCGACGCTCCGACGCCGTTCGAGGTCTATCAGGTGGCCGTCGATTCGTCGAAACCCCTTTGGATCACCGCCGTGCAGGAGCAGCAGCTGCCTTGGATCTCGGTGAGCGATCTGCGCGGTCAGGCTTCGACGGCGCCCCGGCTCTACAACGTGCAGAAACTTCCGGCCAATTTCCTGATCGACCGGGAGGGCACGATCGTGGCCAAGGATATTTACGGCAAGAGTCTTGAGCGGAAGCTCGACGAACTGACGAAATAGGGCGTGTCCGAATCCCGGATGCTTTCCGGCTGCGCTCGGACAAACCTCGGAAAATGCGGCGTTTTGCCGTGCGAGTCCCCGGCAACGGGGATTCGGTCAATTGTTTAGAACGATTTATGAACCATTATTTCGCATCCGACATCCATCTGGGCGCAGGCGGCGAGGCGTTCGCCGGGGAAACCGAACGCCGTTTCGTGGCTTGGCTCGACGATGCGGCGAAGGATGCGGAGTCGATATTTCTGGTCGGCGACCTTTTCGACTTCTGGTTCGAATACCGCGAGGTCGTGCCGAAGGGCTTCGTGCGGACGCTGGGCAAGCTGGCCGAGCTGACCGACCGGGGCGTGCGGGTCGTCTTTTTTACCGGAAACCATGATATGTGGGTCGGCGACTACCTCGCCCGCGAATGCGGCGTCGAAGTCTACACTTCGCCGCAGCGGTTCTGCCTGAACGGCAAACATCTCTTTATCGCCCACGGCGACAACATGAAGATCGACGGACAGCCGGTGCTCAAACTGCTCAACACCGTATTCCGTTCGCGGACGCTGCGCTGGCTCTTTTCGTGGCTGCTGCATCCCGACTGGGCGATGCGTTTCGGCCATTGGTGGAGCGGCAAGTCGCGCAAGTCGCACGCCGCCGACACCCTCGACGTCTCGCTTACCGAGCCGCTGATCCAATACGCCCGCGAATATGCCGCCATGCACGATGTCGATCATTTCGTTTTCGGGCATATGCACTTCCCGCGCGACTTCCGCGAGGGGAATCTGCATGTGATAAACCTCGGCTGCTGGGAACAGTATCCCTCTTATGCCGTTTTGGACGCGTCGGGCGAACTGACGCTGAGAAGGCTCGAAGCGTTCCGTTAGTGCGGGGGCGCGGGGCGGCCCGCTGCTCCGCGCGGAAGAAATGTCTATTTGAGCGGAAAAAAATGTCTATTAAAGAAGAACGATGAAACAATACCTCGATCTGCTGCGCAGGATCAAGACCGAAGGCGTCGTGCGCGGCGACCGTACCGGCACCGGTACCAAAGGCGTCTTCGGACATCAGATGCGCTTCGATCTGGCGGAGGGCTTTCCTCTGCTGACGACCAAAAAAGTATTTCTGAAGGGCGTGATCCACGAACTGCTCTGGTTCTTGGCCGGCGATACCAATATAAAATACCTCGTGGACAACAGGGTGCATATCTGGGATAACGACGCATTCCGCTATTACAACGAGCTTTGCGTGCGCCACGGCGTGTTGCCTGTCGACCGCGACACGTTTCTGCGGGCGGCGCAGGAGGGTGTCGAATCGCCGGTCGAAGGATATAAGTTCGGCGACCTGAACCACGTTTACGGCTATCAGTGGCGCAGCTGGCCCAAGCCCGACGGCACCGTCGTCGATCAGATCGCGCAGGCGGTCGGGCTTATCAGGAGCAATCCCGAATCGCGGCGCATCCTCGTCTCCGCATGGAACGTCGCCGAGGTGGAGGATATGGCCCTGCCGCCGTGCCATGTGCTGTTCCAGTTCTACGTAGCCGAAGGAAAACTCTCGTGCCAGCTTTACCAGCGCAGTGCCGATACGTTTCTGGGCGTGCCGTTCAATATCGCCTCCTATGCCCTGCTGACGTTGATGACGGCGCAGGTCTGCGGCCTGCAGCCCGGTGAATTCGTCCATACGCTCGGCGACACGCACCTCTATCTGAACCATCTGGAGCAGGTGGACGAGCAGCTTGCGCGCGAACCCCGTCCGCTGCCCGTAATGCGGCTCAATCCTGCCGTGAAGTCGCTCTTCGACTTCCGTTACGGGGATTTCACGCTCGAAGGCTACGATCCGTGGCCGGCGATCAAGGCGCCGATGTCGTTCTGAATCGTTTCGCTCCCGGCAGGGGCGGCGAATCACTTTCGTGCTGATCCGCCGGAACCGAAAAACAACAGGCGTCCCCTTTGCAGGGACGCCTGTTTTCGCTGACTGTTTCGCTGACCGTTATTTCCGGACGATGCTGATTTTCCCCGGCTTCTTGTAGCGGTTGTTTTCGATGACGACCTGCTGCGAGCTGCGGATGTCGATCGTCGGGAGGTCGTTGTAAGGCTTGTACTTCTCCGATAATTCGATGGTGTTGTCTCTGAAAATCAGTCCTCCGACGGATTTCGCCCGGAGCAGCTGCTCGTTGAAGGTCCGGAACAGATTGCCTTCGATGGTGATGTTGCGTTCGTAGGGATGGCCCGGAACCTCTTTTTTCTGGTGCGGGTTGATGAAGATCGTCGGGAAATCGGCGCCGCCGTATGTGCCGTCGAGAAACCTGTTGTTGCGGATCGTCACGTCGCGCACGGCTCCCGATTCGTACCAGTGGTCCATGTCCCCCTCGAACAGAATGGCGGACATCATGGACGAGAAGGTGTTGCCCTCGACGACGACTTTCCGGGGCGTGCTGACCAGAATGCTTCTCGCCCGGTTGTTGCGCACGACGTTGTTCCGGAAGATCAGTTCCGGGTACCACGACATGTTTTCCAGCCCGTCGCCGACCGTGAGTCGGCCTTCGACGGGAGCGGTGAACGTCAGCCGGATGTAATGGGCGTTGATGCGTTCCGATTTTTTCACCCGCAGGGTGTGTTTCGCAAGCAGGGTCTCCGCGTCCACGACGTCGATTTCGTCGCCCTTTCCGGCAAACTCATACCCGGCCTGCTGGGGGTGGTTGATGCGGGCGATGACCTGATCGGGCGCCGTGATGCCGGTCACGCGGACGTAGGAGCCGTGTACGTTGGTCGCATCGTCGAGCATGTTCTCGAAAACGCACTCTTCGATCAGGACGGTTCCCCGGCAGTTGCAGAAGTGGGGGGCGTCCGCCGTGGTCGTTATCATCCGGGGGCTTCCCTTCCGCAGGACCACCTGCAGCCTGCGGACGGTTACGTTGTCGGCCTTTTCGGCGATCAGCCCCATGCCGCCGCAGTGGTGGATGGTGACATCCTCGACCAGAACGCCGGACGACGCAGTCGCGTGGATGGCGGGCGAATGCCGGTTCTGGGTAAAGACGCCTTTGAACGTCAGGATCGTTCCGACGGGCGGCAGGGCGCGCACGAACCGGGTGTGGAGTTCATAGCGGCCGGGAGCCGTCGGCGTAACCCGTATGTCGAAGTTGTCCGGCTTGGGGATGTAGTAATCGTCGCTGCGGTAGGCGGTGGCCATGGTGCGGGGATCGAAAACGATGTTCTCGCCCGGAATACGCTCTTCCCAGCCTTCTGCCCGCATGATGAGCTTGCCGTTTTCGACCGCATGGCCGAACTCGTCCGGAATCTCGATCTCGACACGCTGCGTCTCCGCATCCGCGGTCGTCACCTTCGCCTCCAGCGTGAAGGGAACCTCCCAGTCTACGGTGAAATTGCGCAGCGTCACGCCGTGCGAATCCTCGATCAGAAACGGGATGATCCGGCCGTGGAAAATGAATTCCGAGCCGCCGCCGTCGATCTCGATGTTCCGCCGTCCCGTCAGCGGGAATGCGAAATGGCGGTATCCGTTGTCGTGGTTGGTGATGCAGTGGTATTTTCCGGCGGCGAATTCCGGCCGGAAATGGTAGGTGCCTTCGGGAAATACCAGTTTTACCGGCTTGTCTGCCGGGATGCTTTCGAGCAGGGTGTAGACGAACGGAGTCATGTCCTGCGTGTCGTACCTGCCTTTGTAGTCCGCGATATCGATTACTCCGGTTCGGGCGGATGCCGTACCGCAGACCATACTCACGAGGAGTATGACCGTTCCCAAGCGTGGTTTCATGCGCATGGCTATTTCTTTATGTTGTTCTTTTCCCAGACCGGCGCACCCGTGTCGGCGCCGTACCGCTCTCCGTGGCTGCGCGTCAGCTCTTTTGAGTTTTCGACCTCGTTGTCCGACATTTTCAGCCCGTCGACCGACGTGACGACGATTGCCGGGCAGGGGCAGCCGGTCACCTTGTTCTTCTGGACGGTGATGTTCATGAATGCGCCCGGTTCCGCGACCTTCGCGTCGCCCGTGATGTAGAAGAGCGACAATGCTCCGGGAGGCATGCGCGGATTGCCGCGTTCGAACATGCACTCCTCGATCGTATTGCCGACGATCTGCACGTTCGAGGAGAAGCCTCCTCCCATCCATTCGATTTCGGGCGACATGAGGATTCCCTGCATGGCGCATCCGGTTATCCTGTTCGACGCCACCACTCCGTCGATACCCTTGATCAGGATTCCGCGCGAGCGTACGTGGCCCACTTCGTTGTCTTTGACGAGGAATCCGCTGCCGACGGCGTCGGCGTTGAAAACCACGTCGCCGGGGCCGATTTCGAACGGCATCTGCTTCACCTTGAGCCGGAATCCGAGCTTGTAGGAGGCTTTTGACAGCAGCGAGGGATAACCCGTCGTCACGGCGTTGCGCTGCTCTTCGGTCGGGTCGAAGCGGCCGACCGAAACCAGCCGGAGTTCGCCTTTGCGTTTCCCGTCGTAACCGACCACGACCAGTCTGTCGCCGCGCCGGAATACGGGGTGGGTTTCGCGCGTCACCAAGTCGATCGTACCCTTCGCGGCGTCGGCCGATCCGACCGGGAACGAGCGTCCGCAGACGATGATGCAGTCGTCGCCGTTGTGGCCTACCTTGCACCCCGTGACGGTCGGGCCTTTCCGTGCCTGGCTGCTGTGTATGCCGTCGGCGTTGCCCGAACGCAGGCGGGGCCTGATGCCCTGCGGCATGGGGCCGCGGTCGACGACGCAGTTTCTGTACTCGTTGGCGTAGCCCTCTTTCTCGAAAAACGAGAAGGTGTTGGACCCGTATACCGTGACGTTTTCGAGTTTGGTGTTGTAGCACTTGTTGAGCATGACGGTATGGACGCCGGCGTTCGGCTTGTCGGTCTTGACGTCCATGACCACCAGATCCCCGACCTGCTCGCCTGCGCTCCACGTTCCGTTCTTGACGGCCCGGAAGAGGTTGTGACCGAGCTGCTTGAGCGCGGAGTAGTTGCTCGTGTAGGTGGTGATGCTGTTGCGCTTGAGCAGGCGTGTCTGCGGATCGTAGAACTGCACGCGGTTGGCGGCCAGACCGGTTACGGGATACCCCTCGTCGATCCGGACGTCGAACCAGCTTCCGTCTTCGGCCACGGCCGTAATTTCGCCCTGCGTAAAGCAGAGCGGATCGTAGTCGATGGTCAGGTCGCGCAGCTCCACCCGCACGCAGTTGTAAAAGCTGAACGCCTGCTCCTGATTGTTGCAGATGACCGTCGATCCGTTGCCGTTGATGTGGACGTCGGTCAGGTTGTGGAACTTGTACGGCCCGTTGCTGCGCACGTCGAGCGTGTAGGTGCCTTTGGGTATTTCGATGAGGTTCCGGCCTTTCTGCCGGTCGAGGACCTCGTGAAGATCGGGATGATTCTGCGCCGCCGCGGATGCCGCGAGACATGCGGCAGCGCAGAAAACAGTCAGTTTTTTCATCTGAATAGGGTTCGTTGTCGGAGTTCGTCGGCAGGAATCGTCAGATCGTCTGCGTGTACCCCGGATTCTGGCTCAGGTTTTTGTTCACTTCGCGTTCGCGCTTGGGCACCGGCATCCAGATCTTGTACGGTTTGTAGTTGTTCTTGATCGGCTCCATCTGCGGGGCGAAGTAGTAGTATTTGTTGCCGGCGTCGTTGACGGTTTTCATGTTGCCGATGACTTCCGTCATTTTGCCCGTGCGGATCAGGTCGATGCGTCGCCACCCCTCGACGCAGAGTTCGCGCGAACGTTCGTCGAGCAGCTCTTCCATGAAGTCGGTCTTGTAGTAGGCCGAATTCATGGCGTTGAGCGCCGATTCGTTCAGTTTGCCGTCCGTATCGGTGCAGGCGCGTTCGCGCACCTCCTCGACCAGTTCGCGCGCAAGGGATTCGTCGCCCGTCTTGTAAAGCGCTTCGGCGTACAGCAGAACGATGTCGGCGAAGCGGAGCATCGGGAAGTCGATGTTGCTTGCCCACGTCGGAATGCCCTGTGACGTTCTGACCGCGGGGTCCGATTGGCGGAATTTGCCGTGGCAGAGGTTGGCGCCCGATGCGTAAAGCGCCACGGGACTGAAGTATTTGGCTCCGTTGATTGTCGTGTAGTCGGTGACGTTGTTGCCCAGACTGCCGCAGAGGTTCCAGCCCATGCGGCTGTCCTCGGTCACGTATTTGTCAGACAGCTCGCCCGTCGGGCGTATCCAGCCGTAACCTCCTCCGTTGGTGCCGACGTTGCCCTGCGGCCCGGCCCAGTAGGCGAAGAGGAAATATTCGTTCGAGCCGCCCGCTCCGGTCTGTACGACCATCATGCACTCCTCTTTCTGACTGCTTTTGGTGTCGGCCAGAAAGTTGTAGTGGTAGGGCTTGATGAGCTTGTAGCCGCTGTGTGCGTAAATATCTTCGGCGATGGCCGCGGCTTTTTTCCAGCACGCTTCGGCATCGACCCAGTCGAAACTGTTGGTCGGCGAGCCGAGTTCCCGCCCCACGCGGTTCTCCTTGCAGGAGGCCAGATAGGTATACATCTTGAGCAGATAGCCGCCCGCGGTCCATTTGTTGACGCGGCCGTTTACGTTCGAATTGCGGTCGGGAAGCTCCTTGTAGGCTTTGTCGAGGTCTTCCTCGATGCAGGCGTAAACCTTGTCGAGCGGTTCGCGCGGAGCCTCGGCCGACGAGTTGGGCGTATTGGGCAGGGGCACTTCGCCCCAGAGCCACGCCTGATAGAGCCGGTAAAGGCCGCGCAGCAGCTTCGCTTCGTTGACGATCTCGTCGCGGCGTTTGGGGTCCATGTCGATGGCCGGCACTTTCTGGATGATGTGGTTGGCCCGGTCGATGCCGACGAAGAGTCCGAACCATGCCATCGAGACGAAATCGGCCTCTTCGTTGTAACCGCAACTGGCGATGATCTGATGGTGCGGGTCGCTGATGCCGTTGGGAGCGATCTCGTCGCCGAGCATCATCAGGTAGTGCATGCCGCGTCCCCAGAGGGGCTGGTTGCCGGTTCCCTGAATCGCACCTGCGTTGAGTATGTCGTATACGCCCGTGAGGGCCAGTTCCGCATTCGCGGCGGTGGTGTAGAGGTCGTCGCCCGAAACGAACGAATAGGTCTTCTCGTCGAGGAAACTGGTGCAGCCCGCCGTCGCCGTGCAGAGCAGGAGCGCAGCCGTGTATTTTAGTGCTTTCGAATAGAACGTTTTCATATTCATATCGCTGTTTTAGTATTTGATTGAAACTCCGAAGAATACGGACCGTGCGCGCGGGTAGTTGGTGTAGTCCAGTCCGGGAATCAGGCGGTTCCAGAACGACACCTCCGGGTCGTAGCCCGAATAGCCCGTGCAGGTGAAGAGGTTTTCGGCCGTGACGTAGATCCGCAGGTGGGAGAGTCCTATTTTGCGCGTGATGTGCGCGGGCAGCGTATAGCCCACCGTCAGGTTTTTCAGGCGGAGGTAGGAGCCGTCCTCGACGTAGTAGCTCGACATTTCGGTCTTGCCCTCGCCGTTGAGCGACGGATACCTGTTGCCCGGACGCTCCTCCGTCCAGCGGTTGCGCCAGTAGTCCGTCGAGACGTTGTTGTAGCCCACGAAACCCTCGTAGCGGTAGCGGCCGATGTTGATGATGTCGTTGCCGTAGGACCACTGGAACATGAAGCTGAGGTCGAAATTCTTGAACGTAAAGCTGTTGGTCATGCCGCCGAAGTGCTTCGGGTCGCTGTTCGCAATGACCGTTTTGTCGTTGTTCGGGTCGATGACGTTGTCGTTGCCCGCGATGTCCTTGAACTTCATGTCGCCCGGCTTCACGGTGATTCCCGCGAACGACGGCACGCCCTCTTTCAGGTTGCCCCGCTCGTCGAAGTCGGATTGCTGGTAAATGCCGTCGAAGACGTATCCCCAGCCCGAACCGATCGGGTGTCCCACCATGACGCGGCCTACTTCGGTGATATGTCCGCCGGCGACCTTGACCGGGATCGAGCTGACGTCGCCCAGCGATACGACCTTGTTGCGGTTGAGGTTGAAGTTCAGGCTCGTCGACCATGTGAAGTTGCGTTTCTGGATATTGACCGTGTTGATCGTAAGCTCGAAACCCTTGTTGTCCACCTGCCCGATGTTCTGCCACTGACGGTAGGAGCCGATCTGGCTGGGAACGTCGGCATGCAGGAGCATGTCCTTGGTCTTTTTGTAGTAAACGTCGGCCTCGATGCTCAGACGGTTGCGGAACATGCTGATGTCCAGACCTCCGTTGAGCTGGTAGGTCGTCTCCCACTTGAGGTCGGGATTCGATATCTCCGAAGGAGACAGGCCCAGCTGCACGGAGTTGTTGTCGCCCGAATAGTAGGTCTTGTCGGTACGGCTCAGCGACTGATAGGCCGGAATGCGGTCGTTACCCGTCACGCCGTAGCTGAGCCGCAGTTTCATGTCGCTGAAAATCTTCTGCTGCTTCATGAACTCCTCCTTGCCGATGCTCCATGCGAAGGCGGCCGAGGGGAAGTAGCCGTACTTGTTGTTCTTGCCGAATTTGGACGAACCGTCGCGGCGGATCGAAGCCGTGAAGATATACTTTTCGGCGAGGGTGTAATTCAGGCGCAGGAATTCCGATTCGGAGGTGTTGCGTTCGCGGTTGGTCTGTACGTTTTCGGGGAATACGGAACCCTGACCGATGTCGAACGCCCCGTTGAAGCTCTGGTTTTCGAATCCTTCGGCGCGGGTGCTGAGACGCGTGGCGGTGTAGCCGCGCAGTTCGAATCCCAGTACGGCGTTGAAATAGTGCTTGCCGCGCGAGATGGCGTAGGTCAGCGTGTTGGAGGTCTGCCACGATTCGGCGCCGCTTTCCGCTACGACGGCCATGCCGTTTTTGGAGTACCCCCACGAGGTGGTCGAGGGATACCACTCCTCGGTCTTCGAATTCAGAATCGTGCCGCCGCCGCTGATGCGCAGCGTCAGGTTGTTGAGGATCTTGTATTTGAGGTAGAGGTCTCCGATCGTACGGTTCTGGGTGGAAGCCTTGTAGGAGTCGTTGATGAAGGTGATGGGGTTGGTCAGATTGTAGTTTTCGGGGTTGGAGGCTTCGTCATCGTCCTCGCTCAGGAAGATCGGTTTGTAGAGGACGAAGCTCTGCACCAGTCCGTTGTACGAGTTGGCGCCCGCATTGGTGACGGCTCCCTTGGTCACGATGTGGGAGAAGTTGATCGTACCGCCGATGGTGAACCGCTTGCTGAGGTCGCTGTCGAAACGGATGCGGCCCGTGAAACGTTCCATCTGGTTCTTCTTGACGATGCCCTCCTGATTGAGGTAGCCTGCCGAAGCGGCCACCTTGGTCTTCGCGCTGCCGCCCGAAGCGACGCCGATGTTGTAGCTTTGGATGATACCCGTGCGCATGACCTCCTCCTGCCAGTTGCGGCTGGGGTAGTCGGAGAAGTCCCTCACCCGGTCGGGCAGGCCGTCGCCGTTGGTGTCGATGCCCCACGCATCGCTGGTCGGGAATTTGGCGAAACGGTAGTCCGCGAACTCCTGTCCCTGAAGCACGTCGATCGTATTCGACATCCGGGCCAGACCGACGCTCATGTCGAAATCGACGGAGGCCTTTTCGCCGCGCCCGCTCTTGGTGGTGATGATCACGACGCCGTTGGCTCCGCGCGATCCGTAAATGGCCGTCGCCGACGCATCCTTGAGGACGGTGATCGACTCGATGTCCGACGGGTTGATGCCCGCCAGCGGATTGTAGCGCACGTTGGCCGAAGTGTAGCTGCTCGTGGCTACTTCGTCGGCGTTGACGTCGATCTGCACGTCGTCGATGATATACAGCGGCTGCGTTCCTGCGTTGATCGAGTTACCGCCGCGGATCGTAATGTCGATGCCCGCACCGGGTTCGCCCGAACTGGAGCTGACCTGCACGCCTGCCATGCGGCCTTGGAGCGCATCCATAAAGCTCGTGCCCTTCGATTTGGTGATCTCGGACGTGCTCAGCACGCCCAGCGAGCCGGCGACGTTTTTCTTCTGGGCGTCGCCGTAGCCGATCTGCACGACGACGTTCTCGATCTGGGTCACATCCTGCTGCAGTTCGACCCGCAGATCGGTGTTGCTGCCGACCATGATGTTCTGCGGTGCCATGCCGATAAACGAGAAGGTCAGGACGGACTGGTGGTTTTTGACGCTTATGGCGAAGCGGCCTTGGGTGTCGGTCGTGGTTCCGCTGGTGGTTCCCTGCTCGATCACGCTCGCGCTGGCCATCGGTTCGCCGGTCGCGGCGTCCAGCACGGTGCCCGTTACTCGAAGCTGGGCATAGACGCTGCCGCACGTAAACAGGGCCGATAATAGTAAAAGTAGTACACTTTTCTTCATGGTTATATTCGGGTTGGTTTTTACTGGATGGTATGTCGTGGGTCCGTTGCCCCGGAGCCGCCCGTGTCCGGGACGGCTCCGGGAGATGCCGGACACGGAATTATCTCATTTCGGCGGACGCCTTGTCGAGCGGAGTGTGGCGGATGCACCGCACCGAGTAGGCGTTGGTGCGCTGGTAGTTGTTCAGGTATACGCTGGTGCCGTTGAGCATGATGAAACGCGCCGCATTGGTGAAGATGTTGCCTGCGCCGGCGATGATGGGCATGTTCGTCCAGTAGACGCCGCGGCCTCCCGATACGGTCCCTCCGACGACGGCCTGTCCTGCCCACGGCATCTTGAGCGGGCTTCGGGCGAATACGGCGGCCAGATCGGTCACCTTGTAGGAGGTGTCGCCGTAGACCATCGTTTCGAGTCCGGTGACGGCTTTGGCCATTTCGATGAATTCGTTCACCGTCGGTACGCGGTAGCCCGGAGGGCAGGGGTTGTTGTCCTGCGTGGCGGCATCGAGCGGCGCCGCATACGTCTTGTCCTCGAAGCGGCCGCCCCAGAGTCCGTCCCGGTTCGACGTGTCGTCGCGCGCCCAGTCGTGGGGTTCCTTGTTGGTCGGCATGAAACCTTCCCGGCCCGACTCCCGGCGGTCGGCGGTGGGGGTGTTCAGCGGTGCGAGGGCGTTGACGAACGAACCTGCCGTGGCCGATGTCCATTTGGTCTTTTCGTGTCCGTCGGCTTTGCGCGACCACTGGAAGAGCGATCCGAAGGCCGTGTGGTCGTTGGATGCGGCGGCGATGCCCTTTGCGCCGAGATTGCGGTCGAGCCATGTCTGTTCCGTATCCTGCCCGTTCTCGTCCTTGACGGTGATGTTCACGGGGAAATAGATGATCTTGTAATAGTCGTCGGCCGAATCGTAGTTGCGGTCCTTTACGCCGATCACGGTCACTTCGCACCGGGCGGTTTTATTTCCGCCGTCGGTGGTCGAGACGCGGATGGTCGTTTTGCCGTGCGATACGGGGACCAGCAGGCCGTTGTCGTCGATTCCGGCGACGAGCGGATCGTCGGAGGTCCACTTGAGCTTTTTGTTCGTGGCGTTCTCCGGCAGGATCGCCGGGGCGAACCGGAAGGCTCCGACACCCGGATCGGCCGCGAAGTCGAATGTCTTGGACGTGGCGTCGAGCGTCAGGCTTTCGATGGGAATGCTGTTGTCCACGTCGTCGATCGTGAGACGGATCGCGTCGTTGACGTGCATGTCGTTGGCTTCGGCCGTGAGCGTCACTTCGCCGAAAGCCAGCGCCGTGACCAGACCGCTCTTGTCGACGGTGGCCACGTTGGTATTGGAGCTGTACCAAGCGATTCTCCGGTTGGTGGCGTCCGCCGGTTCGATCGTGACCGAAAGCTGGTACGTCTTGCCGGGGTTGAGGTGCAGTTCCCGAACGTCGATGCTTACTTTCTCGACATGGACGAATGTCTCCTCGTCGTCTTTGCAGCCGGAGTGGACGGCAGCGACGGCGGCGATCAGAAAAGCGTAAAGAAGTTTTTTCATATTTTAGGGTTTGTTTGTTGGTTGCATGCGGCGGATAAATCGCCTGATCCTGTAAGCAAAATTATCAGGATGAATATTTTTTGGCCCCCGTGTCGTGAAATAAATTAGCGGGAACGGTTTCGGGAACGGTTTGATTGGCCGGGAGCGTTCCCGAAAAAGTCCCAAAAAGGAAGAAAACCGCCCTGAAAAAACTTTTTCAGGACGGAATTGAGGCTGATTCTGCTATTCTGGGGATGCTTCTCCCGCTTCGCCGAATGTGCGTGCCGCTATTGCTGCGGCCTTACGTCGGTGGATTCGCGGATGTTGATCCGTGCGTCGAGTACCACCGTGCGGTCCGGAGCGTCGGGATTCTTGATCTTTTCCAGCAGCAGGTTAGCCGCCGTTTCGCCGATCAGGTCGAGGGGCTGGGCCACGGAACTCAGCTGCGGTTCGGTCAGCAGGGCCGACTGCGACTCCGAGAAGCCCATCACGGCGATCTGTTCCGGAATGCGGTAACCCCGTTTTTTGATCGCCTTGAGCGCCCCGATTGCGAGCTGGTCGTTGAAACAGAACACCGCGTCGGGAATGCGGTCGCCGTCGAGTATCGCGTTCATGGTTTCGAAGCCGCATTCGCGGGAGATGTCCCTGCATTGGACGAAGGTATCGGGCGCGGGGTCGATGCCGTGTTTGCTGAGCGCCTCCTTGTAACCTTGGTGGCGGGTGGCCGAATTGAAAATCCCTTTCGGTCCCATCAGGTGCAGCGGCCGGGTGCGCTTTGTTCCGTTGGCGTAGAGAACGTGCTCCACGGCGAAGAACGCCATCCGGAAATCGTCGATGACAACTTTGCTGGCTTCGACCTCGTTGCTCGGACGGTTGAAGAAGACGATCGGGATTCCGTTGTCGATCAGTCGCCGGTAATATTCGTCGTTGCGGCCCTTTTCGGTGACGGAAAGGATGATGCCCTCCACCATGCTGTTTTCCAGCAGATGCAGATTCTTGAGCTCGATCTCTGCGGATTCGCCCGACTGGGTGATCAGGACGTTGAATCCCTCCTTCTCGAAGACCTTCTGTATCTGGATGATGATGCGCGGGAAAAACGAATTGACGAATTCGGGTACGACGACGCCGATGACCTTCGAGCGTCTGCGTATCAGGTTCTGGGCGTACGGATTAGGCCGGTAGTTCATCTTTTCGGCCATTTCGAGCACCAGCCGTTTGGTCTCCGGCTTGACGTCGGAGTGATCGGCCAAAGCGCGTGAAACAGTGGATTTGGATATGCCCAGAGCTTGGGCGAGATCCTTTATCGTGGCATGTTTTATCATTTCCAGCTTTTTCACGCAAAATAGTATTTTTTTTACAGTTTACAAAAAATAAAAGATTCCCGCTTCCCGGAAGATTATTCGAGCACGACGATAAATCCCCCGTTCTCCGGCAACTGCATGACGAGGGGTTCCGGCGCCGGCAGTGCGACTTCGGCCGTCTGCAGCGAACCGTCCGCCGCGTCGCGGACGATCTGCGCCTTTCGGGCCGTCGCGGGGATCAATCCGGCGGGAATCGTCACCGCGGCGGGAGCGGTGTTCACACCGGCTATGTACCACGTGCCGCCCTTGCGGCGGGCGATGACGGCCAGCCGCCCGATTTCGCTTTGCGGCAGTACGACCGTTTCGTCCCATACCGTCGGCAGGCGGCGGATGATGTCGAGCGCCGGGCGGTAACGCTCGTCGCCGGAGAGGACGAACGGATTTTCGGCGATCGTCAGCAGCGGTGAGTCGAGCAGCAGCGCGAACGCCAGCTGGTGGGCGGCCGTCGTGCCGCCGGGCATGGTGAACGCGACCGGAGTGTAGTCCGCGGCGCCCAGTACGCCGCGCGTGAAGGGCAGGGCCGCATTGTGGCTGGCCGGAATGTTCTGGTTTTCGTCGCCGGGGACGTAGCGGTCCGGATCGGGGGTGCGGCCTTCGTCCCGCATCCGCTTTTCGTAGTTGGCCGTGATGCGGTTGAGTTCGATGCCCCGCACGCCCTCGCGGGTGATTTCGTTGGGGTAGGTGCGGATTTCGCCCGTCGGCTTCTGGCAGCCGTGGAGATTGACCATCAGCCTGCGCCGCGCCGCGTTTTTGAGCAGGTGGGTGTTGAAGTCGATCTGGCGTATGCCTTCGCCGTTCATGAAGTCCACCTTGACGCCCTTTATGCCTATCGCCGCGACCGAGTCCAGAAAGCCGCGCATCTGGCGGTAGTCGTCCGCCGGATCGTTGAGTTTCTCCCAATGGCGCCATACGAACAGCCCCACGCCGCGGGATTGGGCGTATCCGGCCAGCTCGTGCAGGAATTTCCATTTGTCGGGACGCTCTTCCCACCCGTCGTCGACGGTGCTGTACTCGATGCCCAGCGACGCTGCGGTGTCGATCACCCGCTTTTCGCCTTCGAGGGTCATGAAGCCGCCGTCGATGCCGCTCCACCAGCTCCAGAGCGAGCGTCCGGGGACGATCCACGACGTATCGGCGAACAGTTCCGGGTCGGGAGCGGGGTTGAGACTGGTGATGATGTCGGTATTTACCAGTGCGTCGAGGTCGCGGGCGATGATCGTGACGCGCCACGGGGTGACGATGTCGCCTGACAGCTCGAATCCCTCCTGTTCGGTGAAGTCGGCCCGCAGGCTGGCTCCGGGTTCCGCGCGCAAACGCATGCCGCTGTAGTCGTACAGCGCGGCTTCGGCGATCATCACGTATTCGTCGGGGGTTCGGTAGAGCAGCGGCATGGTCTGCACCGGTCCCTGCCGGGAGACGATGTGCAGGCTGTCGGCCGTCGTGGATATCCACTCTCCGGCATAGGTGAGCAGTTTCCTCCCGGAATTCCGTTCGGCGAACCAGACTCTGCTCTGGTGGGGCGGCCGCCATTGGGCAGCTTCCCCGTTGACGGTCCGCGTGCCGTCTCCCGGCAGGACGAACCGGTAGGCGAAGCCGTCGTCGTAGAGACGGGTCTGGAGCCGGTATTTATAGCCCGAAGGACGGTGCGTCACGTCGAAGAGGTATTCGTTGCACCGCCCTTCCGACACGGCTTTGCGCCCCGTGACGGAGTAGGTCTCGTCGATTTTCCGCGTGCCTGCCGGGCGCAGGGCCGCATCGCGGAACAGCTCCGTGCCGTCGATGGTTATGCCCATGGCCGAGGTGTCGATGACCGTGCGGCCGTCGTGGGTTACGGTGTAGTACAACCCCTCCTTGCCGGCGAATACCTCTGCCCGGATGTTGCCCGAAGGGCTTTTTTGTGCGGTGCCGCCGCAGCCTGCGGACAGAAGGGCCATGAAGGCGAAAAATGCTGTTTTTCTCACGTTGCGTTATTTTTTAAGTTCCAGAGTTTCCCATTCGATGATTCGGCCCTGCCGGGTGAGGGCTTTTACCGTTATTTCCGTCCGCTCCCCGTCGATGGGTGCCGTATGTTCGAACGGATAGTCGGTGTCTTCGGTCGTACGTCCGTCTACGGTGAACCAGACTTTCCGCAACTGCGTGTCGTCTTGGGTGAGAAAGACGAATACGTTGTTTGCGGCCCGGCCGAAACCGACCCGCATGCAGCGTACGGCGTCGTCCTGCGTTGCGGCGTAAGGGGTTTGCCAGCGCGTCTCTGCGGTGAAGAGTGCGGTGAGCTGCGGCCGGACCGGGGCCGGGGTTTCGATCCTGACCGCGGCGATCCCGTTTCCGGCGACGCGGACCGTGAAACGTCCGTCGGCGAGCTGGCCCGATGCGCCGCTGCCGCCTATGACCTGCGTCCTGTAGTGCCTTCCGGCGGAATGTCCGCTCAGGGCGTAGTCCAGCGCGACGTCCGTTTCGACGGTTTCAGCAGACTGGTTCATGAAAACGATATACAGCGCGTCGTCGTCGACGGCCGAAATGTAGTTGAGCTGCCGGTCGTCCGGCGCCGCCAGCCCCGTCGGCATCCACAACCGGGCTTCGCGGCCGTAGATTGTGCCGGGGAGATGACCGTAGAACTTGCTTTGCAGGTAGGCGTATCCTTCGATGAATTCACCCGGAAAATCCACCTTTCCGCCGCTCCGGTAGAGGGCCTGCGTGACGAGAAAATCGTAAAGCAGCGATATGTGCGGCATGATGTGGTTGTAGTGGAAGGAGTTGGCGCCCAGTTCCATGTGGCTCCGGAGCGGATAGTCCGCCTTTTCGTATACGGTCGTGCGGGCCGTGTTGATGTGGTAGCCCGGAAAATTGCGGTAGCGGCCTATGACGGCGTGGTCCGCCGTGCGTGCCAGAAACCCGTCGCCCGTGTAATGCGCCAGCCGCAGCATCCATGCGGCGTAGTTGGCCATGAAAATCCCCCGGTGTCCGGTGCTCGTTCCGGAGGATTCCGGGGTAAGCCCGATCTCCGAAAGCCGCCATGCCGGAACCCGTTCGGCGGGAGCGTCCATCTGCGCATGTCCTTTCGACTTGAGGTATTGGTAGTGCGGGGCCTTCCCGTCGGGATTGACCAAAATATCCCGGTCCGGGACGGCGGGGGAGTACCAGACGTACTGCGTGTAGAGTTTCGCCCCGCGGTGGGCGGCGCGGAGGTAGGCCTTGTCGCCCGTCAGTTCGTACATTTCGAGCAGGTCGATCCATTTCGGGGCAAATCCCGTCCAGAAGAAGAATCCCCCGGCTTCCGGGTCGCGGAAATCGGCGGCCGGCGTGTCGATGCGCCGGCGGATGTAACGGTCGGCCCCTGCGACGGCTTTTTTCAGGTATCCGGGCTCTCCGGTGGCCCGGTAAAGGTGCATGGCGTTTCTCCATGTGCCACCCTGCTCGACGACGTCCAGATTGCGCACGCGCGTGGAGTGGTACTCTTTTCCGGCGAAGGAGAGCAGGTAAGGCGCATTGTCCTTGAGGATGCTGCTGAGCGCCGTCAGTTCCGAGACCGGGCAGCAGGGGCCGTTCATGCGCCGCGAAGGGTACTGAATGTTCTGCGTCGAATCGGCGCAGAAGAGCAGCTTCTCGCGCGAAAGCACGTATTCGTATACCGGAAGCGCCCTTTCGAGAAGCATCGTCCGGTTGTCGTTCAGGACGGCGATTTCCAGCGGATTGAGACTCGAAACGTTTTTCACCGCGCCCGGAACGTCCGTCGCATAGGTGCAGCCCTTTTCCTTGTCCAGAAAACGGCTGTAGGGGCCGAGCACGTAGGAGATCATGTTTTCGATCGTCTCGTTGAGCGAACCGAGCGCATTGTTCCGGTTGCCTGTGAAGCCGAACAGACGCTCTGCGACATTTTGGAGCGCATCCGTGGTGTCGCCCCGCTCTCCGCAGAGCAGTGCGGAAAAGACGAGTTTCCCGCCCGGAGCCGTTTCGGAGCCGATGCCGCCCGGAACCGGGGCGAACAGCATCGGCGAGGCCAATCCCTGCCGGTCGCGCACGGCGACGCCGAAACGGCTGTTGGCGGCCGTCGGCAGCGGATCGAACGGGAATTCGGCGGGGTGGGCCAGAATGCCGTATGTCGCGTTGCGGTAGGTGACGAACGCCGAAGGGACGGGACACCGGAACGCGAGCGTGAGGTAACTTTTGTCGGGGAACCGTTTCTCCTGCCAGATCAGCGGCTGCCAGATTTCGTCGGTCCGTTTCGGGTCTCTCCCCGCAAAACCGGTGAATCCGACCGAATACCAGCCTCCGGTTTTCGCCGTGAGGCGGTAGGTGAGCAGGGGCCGGCCCGTCGCGGTGTCGGCCGTCAGCTCCGCCGCGATGCTGAAAAGGTCGTTTTCGGGGTAGCCGAAAGTGACCTTGTCCGTTCCTTCCGCACGGTGGGAGACGGGGCGGACGACGATGATGCGCCCTGCGTTGAAGAGGTCGGCTGTCCGCGATTCGACGGAGCCTTCGAGGATTTCATCGTCGAAGCCGTCACCCGACTGATCGGCCCTGCGGTCCGTACGGTTCAGTTCCGGGCGGTCGCTGAGCCATGTAGCCACGTTGTACTGAACGTCGGGGATGCCCGCCGGACGCATTCTCAGCTGCGGATCCGCTGCCGAAAAGAGGACCGTGAATTCCGGCAGGTAGTCGGGCAGGAGGTGCTGCCCGCCGAACACGACCGTATGGTCGGGTTTCACCCTGAATTCCTGCGCCTGCGCCGGGCGGCACGCTCCCGCCGCGGCCAGTATGATCAGCAGTATGCGGCCGGTCTTGGTCATTGTTCGAGGTCGAATTTCAGGGTCTGTATTCCGTAGCCCGGCAGGGTGATGCCGAACGCTCCGTCGCCGCCGGGCGTGATTTTGCGTCCGGTTGCGGGATCGTCGGCCGAAGCGGTGCCGATGCGCCTGCCGGCGATGGCCGCGGGGTGCACCGTCAGCGCCGTATGCTGGGGCCGTGGCGTGCTGTTCATCAGGATCAGGAATAGCCTGTTCCGGTCCGTCGTCAGGGCCGACAGAATTTCGATGTCGGTGTTGTCGGCGTCGAACAGCCCTTTGACCATGATTGGATTCGCCTGCTCGCCGTATACGGTTCCCGGTTCGAATCCGAAGATGCGCTGCGGACCGACTTTCGGGGTCATGAAACCGCGGGGGAACGAGATTCGGCGGCCGCTCCGCATTTCGGCTTCGGCGAAGACGTAATCGGCGATCCACCCCAGCTGCCACCACGCATGATGCGGGAAGGGACCGGGACCCCGGTCGAACTGGCTCCAGTAATAGGTCGCCATGTGCGTGTCCGGTGCGAGGTGCGCTTCGCGCGCCGTAGCCGCGGCCCGTGCGAGGTCGAGGAAGAGCCGGTCTGCGGTCTCTTCGTACAGCCTTACGAACATGCCGCAGTGGCTGGTGAGCAGGATCGGGCCGCTCTTGACCGCCGACCCGGCGCAGCCGCCGTGCTCGAAGCAGAGACCGACCTGACTGATCTGCCACTCCTGCATCTTCCGCCCTTTGTACTCGATTTCTCGGTCGCCCGGCGTCGGATGCGTGTAGATCGACGTGGCGTACATCCGGGCCGTGCGGAGCGCGGCGTCGCGGTATCGGGCCTCTCCGGTCAGGCCGTGCATGTCGAGCAGGGCCTGCACGGCCTGTCCCGTGGCGAAGTCGTTGATGAAGCGCGCGTCGCCGCAGACCCCGGTGAAGGCTCCTTTGTCCACGGCATTGCGGACGAACCAGTCGGCGCCCCGCACCGCGGCGTCGAGGTATTTGTGTTCGCCGAGCAGCTTATAGGCGACGACGAAGCCGTAAAACGTGGGCCGGAGGTCTTTCAGGTCGGTGAACAGCGGTTCCCCGTCGTGTTTGCCGTAGGCCACGGCAAAACCGCCGTCGGCCTGCTGCAACGACAGCAGCCGTTCGGCTCCGGCCCGGAAACTGCTGCGCAGCAGCGAGTCGTTCCGTTCGAAGAGCAGGATGTTGCCCAAGTCCATGAGCGTATAGTACGTGATGCCGATCGGTTCGATATGGTCGCCCCACTCTTCGACGAATTTTTGCTTTTTCCACAGGTAATACTGTCCCATGGCCGCGCCGTGGTTGGGATCGCCGGCTGGGGCCTGCTGCATCAGTTTGAAGTTGCGCATGTAGGGAAGCCGCTCCTCGGTAAGCCGCGGATCGCCGGTCATCGAGGCGAGCATCCACGATGCGCCGATGTCGGAATTCTTCATGGCGTCGCGGTCGGCTTCGACGACTCCGCCCAGATAGTCCTGCGCTCCGATGGTCAGCCCCTTGTAGTCGGCGGTCCGCCAGAAGGAGAGCGAGTCGTCGAGAATGTAGTCCCAGATCGCTTCCATGCGCTTGTAGAGCGGAAGGGTCGTATGTTTGAGCGCGAGGGAGTTGCCCAGACCGTAAATGTCGTAAACGGCGTGTTTGTGCGCTTCGTACCACCCCTTGTCCGTCATGCTGACGCGGAATCCGAACCGGACGGAGTCTCCCGCCTGCTTTTCGGACCCCTCCTGTCCGAGCACCGGATAGTAGAGCGTCGGGGAGAGTTCTCCCTGCCGGTTCATGTGCGAAAGGCCGCACCGCCACGAGATGCCGTGCGTGCGCTTGCCGCCGCTGTATTCGGAGCGGGAGTAGCCGCTGTCGGGGATCAGCGCCAGTGTATTGCCCGCTTTTTCGGTCATGGACGTGATCATCGTGGTGACCGTATTGTCGTTGCATATGACCGGCAGGTGGGGCAGTCCCTGTCCGTACATGTAGGCGAGGTGGAATACGGGCTGGATGTAGTCGCCTTGGAAAAAGCCCGGAACGACGCTCCAGCCGAGCCGCTCTTCGGGAAGTACGGCCAGCGTGGGCGTGCTTACCGAATAGTACCCCTTGCGCGCCGGGTAGAACACGCTTTCGATGCGTATGTCCGCCGGATAATCCGGGTCGGGACTCCATGTCGTGCGCAGGCGGCCCAATTCGTTGCGGGCTTCGAAGCAGACGGTGCGCCCCTCTTTCCAGCCTTTTTCGGGGTAGAAGCGCAGCGCTTCGCCCGCGCGGTTCATCGGCACGGAGGAGACCGCCCTGTTGAAATCCTTGGCGATGTAGTGGAACCGCGCGATGTCGAAGTTCATGGTGTCGCCACCGCGGTTGGTGATCGTTTCCGGTTCCGCCGAGGGCTTTTCGCTGCTGAAGAGTATCGTATACGCTCCGTCGGGCACTCCCCAGCAGTGGCCTTTGCGGTCGGCGACCCGTGAGATTTTCCATCCTTCCGCGGTCTGCTCCCAGCGGATTTCCAGTTCTTTGTTTCTGACGGCCAGTTCGTCGGAGGGCGTGCAGGCGGTCGACAGCAGCAGGACGAATGCGGAGAATATTTTGAAGTGCGGTTTCATGGTTTCGGTTTCCGGTTCGAAGTTATGCAATTTATTCGACAATGATCCCCATCAGGGCCTTGTGCCTTTCGGGGGCGGAGTCTTCCGGCCAGAAGCGTATCGAGCGCAGTGTGTGCGGGGCGTCCAATGCAATCGTATTGCAGCTCTGGTGGTTGCCTTCCGTGCGGAACAAGAGGTTCCCGTCGCCGTCGGTAATGCGGTAGTTGCGGATGCACTGGGGCATCACCGAATCGAAATGCTCCATTTGCACGTTCTCCAATGCGTGGTCGAAATCGGTGTCGAAGAACAGCCTGATTTGCCGGACGGTCCGTTCTTCGCCCAAGTCGATGCGGACCGACGGCGTTCGGTCGTCGGGGGCCGGGATCCAGCCGTTGGGCTGTATGTAGGGCCGGAAGTAGCCGTTGAGGAGGTTTTCAGCCCCGAAGCAGGTCAGCGGCGCGGAGAATTCGAGCGCGATGTTTTTCCCTTCGGGACGGCGCTTTGGACACCAGAATTCGAACGTATCGACCCCGATGTCCTCCGGCGGAGTCTGCCTGCCGAAATTGGAGACCGCGGGATTGACGGTGTTGAATACCGAAGTCAGGCCGGAGACGATCTCCGAACTCATCGGAATGCTTACGTCGGGATTGGCCATGAAGCAGATGAAGACGTACTGCGGCGCTTCGTAGCGCATTCCGAAATCGACGGTCAGTCTGTTTTCTCCCTCCCGGAGGTCGAAAACGAGCCGCTTGTCGGTCGTGTCCGGGGTGTAGTTGCCCCTGCGCGACGAACTGCGCAGTTCGACCGTCAGCCGGGTCGCCTTGTCCGCTTGCACGGTGAGACCGACGGCCGGAACCGGGCCGCCGACCGGGATAAGCTCGGCGACGGAGCAGTCCAGCCGGAAGCGGGTGCCGTCGGGGCGCAGCCGTTCGAGCGCAAATTCGCTGGATGCGCTGATCCGGGTCTTCGGGGGCAGCATGCCGCGGCCGAACCGTTCGCCCGGCAGGAAGTGTCCGGTGCGGAGCAGTGCGGACTGCAGCTGGCCGATACGCTCCCGGCCGATAAGGTCGGCCGGTTTGAGGTGGTCGCGCAGGGCGATTGCGGCCGCCGTGCCGATCGCCTGCCCGCCGTGTGCGGCGGTGCACATGACGCGCGTGGAGCCGTTGGCCACATGGCTGACGCTGATGATACGGCCCCCGATGAAGAGGTTGTCCGCATCGGGCGTCACCAGACAGCGGTAGGGAATCTGGTAGATGCCCTTGCTGTGCCACTGGTTGCAGGCGCGCCCTGCGCCGTAAACGCCGTCGGCGGGGTGCAGGTCGATCGACCAGCCGCCGAACGAAACGGCGTCGTAGTGCTCGTGCTGTTCGATGATGTCCTGCTGGGTCAGCATGTAGTAGCCCTTGAACCGCCGGCTTTCGCGTTTGCCGGGGAAAAGCCCGACCCATTCGAGCGTGTAGTTCTCCGTCTCCGGGTACTTGCCCGAATTTTTGATGTGATTCCAGACGCCGTAGACGATTTTCCAGAGTTCGAATTTGATTATTTCGGTATCCCGGATCGTGTCCAGCCGTCCGCCGTACTCCAGCCACCAGTATTTGCAGCCGTGCTGCGAGGTGCTGAAATACTCCGGATTCCGGAGCCGGGGAATCAGCTCCTCGACCTCCTTCAGGGCGAATTCGGGAGCTTCGAAGCGTACGGGACGCCCCGTGTCCTTGATGTAGAACAGGATGCTGTGCCCCAGCAGCTCGCCGTATCGGGTCTTGTCGGGCGCGAACTTCTCGCCGTATTCTTCGCGGTCCTCGGCTCCCATGCGGTATTCGGCTCCCGCCATGTAGGCGAGTGCGCCGTCGCCCGAACAGTCGGCGAAAAGATCGCCTTCGATCGTGTGGTGCGTTCCGGTCTGCGGATTGAACGCCGTGACCGATCTGACGGTGCGGCCGGACATTTCGGCGTCGTATACGCACGTGTTGAGGTAAAGCGTGATGTTCGGTTCGGAGAGCACCTTGTCGATGAGCACCATGTCGAACAGCACGGGATTGCCTTCCTGGTTGCGGAAGGTGTTCTCGACCAGTATTTCGTCGATGACGCCCCCTTCGCGCGACCAGCGGTTGTTGTTGCCCATGTGCGAGGTCGCTCCCAGCGCCCACAGGCGGACTTCGCTCGAAGCGTTGCCGCCCAGCACGGGACGGTCCTGAATCAGCGCGACGTCGGCGCCCGCACGGGCCGCGGTAATGGCGCAGCATACGCCGGTAAGGCCTCCTCCCACGATCACCAGACTGTGACGGCTGTGTACTTTCGCCGGTTTGCGGCTTTTTTCGAATTCACCGATAAACATATGTTATTTGTTTTTTGTCGTGAGGAAAATCAGGCCGCCCAATACCGTCAGGACGATACCCGTCGTGAGGGGAACGAGGGTTTCCCCGCCGGACAGGAGCGCGATCAGGGAGATGAAACAGCCCGAAATCGCCGCTCCGGCGCCGATGATGCGGATGCTGTTGTTGTTATCCGTGCCGGCGTCCTCGGCGGCGGGCGCCGCTGCGTTCTCTGCCGCAGGCATCGGAACGCAGACGCGCGAGCCGGAGAGTTTGTGATAGATTTCATAGCCGGCCAGCAGCAGCGCGGGGAAGAGCACCCCGACCAGCATCTCTTCGGCCCGGCTGAGCGAGAAGCCGACGACCGCAGGTGTGATGAATTTGAGAACGGCGTTGACGGTCAGACTGGTGACGGTCGTGCTGAGGATCGCCCTGCCGTTCAGGTTCTTGGAGAAGAGGCTCCAGATCAGCGGCAGGTAGAGGGGCACTCCGGTGAGTGCCGCCACGCTGATGACGACGTTGACGATGCCGCCCATGTTGGGGATGAGCAGCGCCACGGCGATGGCCAGCACCCCGAAGCCGAGCGTGGAGATGCGGGCGACTTTCATCAGCGTCGTCTCTCCGGCGGCGGGGCGGAGGCGTTTGAAGATATCGTTGGTGAAGACGCCTGCCGAGATGTTCAGCGTGGCGTTCAGCGAACTTGCGGTCGCGAAGATCATGCCGCCGAGCATGAGTCCGAGCATGCCGGCGGGCATCGTCTGCTTGCACATCAGCAGGTAGGCGTTTTCGTTTTCAAGCCCCGAAAGTCCGGGTTCGAAGACGCGGTAGATCATCGGCGGCAGCATCCACAGGATCGGACTGAAGGTATACAGCACGCCGAACAGCACGCCGACCTTTTTCGCGTCTCTGGGCGTGCGCACGCTCGTATATCGCTGGACGTAAGCCCAGTTTCCGCCCAGAAAGAAGAGGTTGTAGAGCATGAACGCGACGATGAACACCCAGTTGTATTCTCCCGCGAAGAGCGTGAAGAATCCCTCCGGAACCCGTGCGAGGAACTCCGGGACGCCGCCCACTTCGCCGAATGCGAGCGGAATGACGATGATGACCGCGGCGAAGAGGATGATGAATTGCAGCACGTCGGTCACGACCACGGCGCGAAGGCCGCCGAGCGAGACGTATATCATGCAGAACACGCCGAGTATCAGGATGCTGGACGAGAGCGGAATCCCGGCGGCCACTTCGATGATTTTGGCGATCGGATAGAGGAAGGAGCCGGTGGTGAAGATCGAGATGAAAAGGAAGATGTAGGTGTAAAGCTTCTGCGTCGAGGCTCCGTAGCGGCGTGTGATGTATTCCGCGGCGGTGAGACAGCCCGTTTTGTTCCAGCGCGGGGCGATAAGCAGGCCGACGGCGAATCCGGCCGCGGCCATCGTGAGCTGTATGGTGACGGCGACGAAGCCCATCGAGTAGGCGATCGACCCCCATACCACGAACGTTCCGGCCGAGAAGAAGCCCATGAACAGCGACAGTCCGCTGATCCACCAAGGGACGTTGCCGCCTCCGGCGAAAAAACTCTTCATGTTTTTGCCGGTCGAGGAGAACAGCGAACCGACGAACATGATGCCCGCCGCAAAGACGGCGATGGTTATGTAGTCCAGAATTTCCATAGTTCAGGTTGTAGTTTACGAACAAAAATAGAATTTGCCGGAAGATATTCCGCACGATCGGCGAATAAAATCTTCGGGAACGATTTCGGGAACGATTGCGATTGCCGGGAGCGGTTGCGGAGTTGCCGGATGCGGGGGCCGGGTGGGGTTTCGGTTCGCAGGCGGAGCCATTGTGCCGAACCGAATTATTGCTATCTTTGCAGGGCGGCCGGACGTCTCAGGCGGACTGCGGCGGCGGATCGCATTATAAATATATATGGTAAGCATCATCGTAGCCGTCGCCGAAAACGGCGTGATCGGCGATAAGAACGCCCTGTTGTGGCATATTTCCGAAGACCTGAAATACTTCAAGTCCGTTACGTCGGGCCATCCCGTCGTCATGGGGCGCAAGACCTACGAGTCGCTCGGACGGCCGCTGCCCAATCGGACCAATGTGGTCGTCACGCGGCAGGAGATGGAGATTCCGGGATGCAGGGTGGCCCATTCGCTCGAAGAGGCGGTGGCGCTGTTCCCGGCCGAAGAGGAGGTCTTCGTCATCGGCGGCGCGCAGATTTATGCGCAGGCCCTTCCGCTGGCCGGCCGCTTCTACCTGACGCGGGTTTTCCATGCCTACGAGGGCGATACGCATTTTCCCGCATGGAACGACGCCGAGTGGCGGCTCGTGTCGTCCGAGTCGTTCGCTTCGGGCGCGAATTATCCCTATCCCTTTGCGTTCGAGACCTACGAACGGCGGCGAAATTAGGTATTTATACCACTGCACGGCTCGGCCGTAATCCCTACCTTTGCAGACGCAAAGGTTTTTTTATGCACATGCCGGACGCTTTTTTTCGCACTGCGCGGCGAATGCAGGCGACTGCCGGACCGGATGCGGGAAGCGGTGCAAATCCGCCGGGCAGTCCGGACCGCATGCGGCGATTCGGTGCCGGCGGAAGGGCGAACGAACAAAGAAAAGAGAAAAATGGCAAAATATTTCGACATGCTGATGGAGGACGTGCGGATGAAGGAGGGCCTTCAGTCGTGCATGAACTGCGGCGTCTGCACGGGCGTCTGTCCGGCTGCCGAGTTCTACAATTACGATCCCCGTCAGATCGTAAACATCGTGCAGACACGCGATGACGACGCCATCGAGGAGCTTCTGAAGAGCGATACGATCTGGTACTGCGGCGAGTGCATGTCGTGCCGTCCGCGCTGTCCGCGCGGCAACACGCCGGGCTATGTGATTCAGGCGCTGCGGACCCTTTCGCAGAAGCTGGGGTTCTTCGTCGAGAGCGAAAAGGGCCGTCAGCAGCTGGCGCTCAAGCGTATCATCGGCGAGAACATCCTCCGCACGGGTTACTGCATCGTCCCGCGGCTCGTCAAACCGGAACTGCACCCCGAACAGGGAACCGTGTGGCAGTGGATTTACGATAACGACAAGGAGATTTACGGTCAGTTCACGCCGGTCTACATGCGCCACGGCGCGGGTGCGCTGCGCCGTCTGGACGAGAAGTCGCTCGACGAGATTCACCGGATTTTCGAGGTCAGCGGCGGCAAGGAGATGTTCGACGCCATCGAGGAGCACTCCGACCGCAAGGCCCGCGAACTGGGTTACGAAGAGGGAGCCGATCAGAAGTACATGATGGACGTCTTCCTCAATAACAGCAACGAACACTATTAGCAGATGATAAAACGAAAGAGTTGGCAGGATTACCAGAAGGAGATTGCCGACGACCACTACTATTACGCCCGCAGCTGTATCCGCCAGAATTTCTTTCCCGGCAGCGAGAAGCTGTTCATCGACATGCTGCGCAACGATCTGGGCAAGGACCTGACGGACGATCCGCTGCACTCGTCCTGCACGGGCATCGGCTACCACTCGGACATCGTGCCGCTCGAAACGATCATGACGGTCGTGGCGCGGCAGTTCGCGCTGATGACCGAAGCCGGGTATGAAAACCTCGTTTCGTCGTGCATCACTTCGTTCGGCGTCTACACGGAGATTCTGGCCACATGGCACGAGTTCCCGGAGACCGAGGCGAAGACCCGCGAGAACCTTTACAAGGCCACGGGGCGCGAATTCAAAAAGCCTGCGAGTCTGGCCCACACGTCGGACGTCGTCTTCCACTTCCGCGAGCAGATCGCCGCACGGGCCAAACACCGGCTGGTCAATGCCCAGACGGGCGAACCGCTGAAGGTCGTGGAGCATATCGGCTGCCACTACGCCAAGATATTCCCCAAATCGGGTATCGGCGGATCGGAATTTCCCTACGTGCTGGCCGGCATGGTCGAGTCGTGGGGCGGCGAGTGCGTGGACTATCCCGAACGGCGGCATTGCTGCGGCTTCGGGTTCCGCAACTATCTGGTGCAGGCCAACCGCGGCTATTCGATCGCCAATTCGCACAAGAAACTGGAGAGCATGGCCCCTTACAAGCCCGATTTCATCGTGGCCAACTGTCCGGGGTGCGCGATGTTCCTCGACAAGTGGCAGTACACGATCGCCGAGATGGAGGGGACGACTTACGGCCAGAACGGCCACGGGATTCCCGTCCTGACCTACGAGGAGATGGCCGGTCTGGTGCTCGGTTACGATCCTTGGGTGCTGGGCATGCAGATGCATCAGGTCGACGTCGAACCCCTGCTGGACAAGATGGGCGTCGAGTACGACCCCGCGGCCAAATACCTCGGCCGCAACGGAAAATATATCGGTAAACCTGCGTCGGCGGTGGTGAACTGCTGCCCGACGGACACAATATACGACATCAGAGAGTAATGAAACGAGTGGCAGTCATAGGCGGCGGCGTTGCGGGCATGCAAACGGCCCTGCGTCTGGCAGAACAGGGCATCGAACCTGTAATCATCGAAAAGGAGGCCGAATTGGGCGGCAAACTCCGGGGCTGGCACGTGCTGTTCCCGTCGTTTACCCCGGCGTCGGAGATTCTCACCGAACTGCGCCGCCGCGTCGCGGAGCGCGGTATCGAGGTGCTGACGCAGACCGAAGCCGCCGGGTTTACCCGCGAGGGCGTGCGGCTGACCGACGGGCGTACGATCGCGTGCGACTCGGTGGTGTTGTGTTCGGGATTCACGCTGTTCGACGCGTCGATCAAGGAGGAGTACGGCTACGGCATCTACGACAACGTCTTTACGACGGTGGACATCGAGCGGATGCTCAACGAAGGCCGTGTGGCCAAGGCCGACGGCTCGCGTCCCAAGCGCATCGCTTTCCTGCACTGCGTGGGTTCGCGCGACGAAAAGGTCTGCCAGCAGCACTGTTCCAAGGTGTGCTGCATTACGGGCGTGAAGCAGGCGATGGAGATGAAACAGTTGTTTCCCGACGCCGACGTCTTCAATTTCTACATGGACATCCGCATGTTCGGCCCCGGATACGAAGAGATGTACCGCGAGGCGCAGCAGAAATACAACATCCACTTTATCCGGGGACGTATTTCGGAAGCCAGCCCGACGATCGACGGCCGCGTGCAGATCAAGGCTGAGGATACGTTGACGGGACGTCCGCTGCGCATGAGCGTCGACATGCTGATTCTGATTGTCGGCATGCGGGCCAATGACGACAACGCCGTGCTGGCCGAAGGCGCGGGCCTGCACCGTGCGCCGAGCGGTTTCATGGCGCCGCGCGACATGTTCTTGGGCAACGTGAAGAGCAACGTGGAGGGCATTTTTTACGCCGGAACCGTCACGGCGCCGAAGAATATCGGCGAATCGTTGAACGAAGCAACGGCCGCTGCCGACGCTGCGGCCCGATATCTGGGGGCATAGCGTATGGCGGCGATCAATTTCGGATATACCATCTCCAAGCCGCGGGCGATCGACATCGACCGCAACAACCTGCGCAAGAGCGACGAAATCCTGCACGAAATGCCGGAGCTGCAGGCCTGCATCGGATGCGGGGCCTGCACGGCGGTCTGCACGGCCGGAAATCTCACGGAGTTCAATTTCCGCAAGGTTCACACGCTCGTCCGCCGCGGCGAGTATCAGGGTGCCTACGAGGAGATGAACAAATGCATGCTCTGCGGCAAATGCCGGCTGGTGTGTCCGCGCGGTATCAACACGCGCGGCGTAGTCATGCTTATCAAACGTAAACTGGGAGACTTCTGACGATGACTTTTTTCGCACCATTCTGCATACCGTTCATGGTCGGCGCGGCCGTGATGTTCGTCGTACTGCTCTGGAAGTGGGGTTCGTGGCTCTACCTGCTGCCCCGCGCCGACAAGAAACGGATTCTGTTCGGACTGCCGACGCGCCGTACGCTGGCGGCCGTGTGGGAGGTGATCAGCGAATCGCTGCTGCACCGCCGCATCTTCAAGGTCAATCCGCTGCTGGGCTACATGCACATGAGTCTGGCTTTCGGCTGGTTTCTGCTGATTGCCGTGGGGTGGATCGAGACCATCGCCTACCTCGGATTCCGTTATGTGCCGCTGCAGGGACACGTCTTTTTCAAATATTTCGCCACGGGGCTGGAACATAAGCCCGTGTTCGACTTCCTGATGGACCTGCTGCTGCTCTTCGTCCTTTCGGGCGTGGCGCTGGCTTGGGGCAAGCGCGTTTACTCGCGGGCGATGGGCATGCGGCGTACGACCAAGCACTTGCTGGGCGACCGCGTGGCCCTCTCGGCGTTGTGGTTCGTCTTCCCGGTGCGCCTGATCGCCGAGAGCACGACCTGCGCCCTTTACGGCGGCGGAGGATTCCTGACGGGGGCGGTCGGCGCGTGGATGGCGGAGCACGTCAGCACGCTCGCGCTGATGAATCTCGAAAGCGCGGCATGGTGGGCCTATTCCGCATGCCTCGGTATTTTCTTCGTGGCGTTGCCGTTCTCGCGGTATATGCATATCTTTACCGAGATTCCCCTGATTTTCCTGCGGCATTACGAACTCCGCTCGACCGAAAAGGAGGGTTCGTTCGATCATTTTCAGGTCGAAGCATGTTCGCGCTGCGGTATCTGCATCGATCCCTGTCAGTTGCAGAGCGTGCTGGGAATCAATGACGTGCAGTCGGTCTATTTCCTGCGCGACCGCCGTTACCGGATGCTGCGGCTGGCGACGGCCGACAACTGCCTGATGTGCGGGCGCTGCGCCGAAAAGTGTCCTGTGGACATAGACCTGAATACGCTGCGGCTCAACTCGCGCGATACGATGCGCAACGTGCCCGACGAGAAGCGTTACGACTATTTCAAAGGGCTGGATCGCTCCTCGGGAGAGGGCAAGGTGGGCTATTTCGCGGGGTGCATGACCCTGCTTACGCCCCGTACGATGTCGGCGATGGACAAGGTGTTCCGCGCCGCGGGCGAAGAGGTATGGTGGGCCGACCGCGAAGGCGGCGTCTGCTGCGGCCGGCCGCTGAAGCTGGCCGGCGAGACCGATTCGGCGCGCAGGATGATGCGCTACAATACCGATCTGTTCCGCAAACACGGCATCACGACGCTCGTGACCTCGTGTCCGATCTGCCTGAAGGTTTTCCGCGAGGATTACGAACTGGCCGGAATCGAGGTGCTGCACCATTCGGAATATATCCTGCGTCTGATCCGGGCCGGACGGTTGGATGTCGTGCACGGCCCGACGCGCTTCACCTACCACGATCCCTGCGAATTGGGGCGCGGAAGCGGCATTTACGACGAGCCGCGCGCCGTGATCGAAGCGGTGGGCGAACTGCTCGAACCCGCGCAGACGCGCGAAAACGCACCCTGCTGCGGTTCTTCGGTCGCCAATACGGCCATTTCCGACGGTCAGCAGGTGCGCCTTGCGCAGGCGGTGGCCGAAGAACTGGAGGCCACGGGCGCCGAAGTGATCGTGACGGCCTGCCCGCTCTGCAAGAAGGCCATCGGCCGCGGCACGAGGGGCGAGGTGCGCGACTTGGCGGAGATCGTCGCCGCCGGGCTGAGATAAGACTGAGTTAGGTTAGTGAGTATAAGATGAAAGCAAAGAAAACGATTTTGGACACCATCGGTTCTACGCCGATGGTTCGGATCAATGCGCTGTCGCCCAATCCGAAAGTGAAGATATTCGCCAAGCTCGAAGGGTTCAATCCGACGGGCAGCATCAAGGACCGCATTGCGGTCAAGATGATCGAAACCGCCGAACGCGAAGGCCGCCTGACCAAAGGGAAGACGATCATCGAACCCACGTCGGGAAATACCGGCATCGGACTGGCTATTGTCGGCATCGTCAAAGGCTATCCCGTGGAGATCGTGATGAGCGAGGCCGTGTCGATCGAACGCCGCAAGATCATCCGCGCTTACGGCGGCACGGTGCGTCTGACGCCTGCCGCCGAAGGGACGGATGGCGCGATCCGTCTGGCCCGCAAACTCGTCGCGGAGAATCCCGACAAATATTTTATGCCCGACCAGTTCGCCAATGCCGCCAATTACTTGGCGCATTACGAAAACACGGCGCTGGAGATCTGGCAGCAGACGGGCGGACAGATCGACTATCTTGTCTGCGCGATCGGAACGTCGGGAACCCTGATGGGGCTGTCGCGCTTTCTGAAAGTGATGAATCCCGCGATCAAGGTGGTTTGCGCCCAGCCGACCAAGGGGCACTATATTCAGGGTCTCAAGAATATGGAGGAGGCAATCGTGCCCGATATTTACGACCCCTCGAAGATCGACGTGCAGGAATTGGTCGAGAGCGAGGAGGCGATCGACATGGCCCGCAGGATCATCTCCGCGGAGGGTATCTTCGCCGGGATGAGCAGCGGCGCCGCAATGCTGGCCGCCGTACGTACCGCAGCGCGTATCGAGTCGGGGAATATCGTCGTCGTATTTCCCGACCGTGCCGAAAAGTACCTCAGCACGACGATGTTCCGGGAATTCGAGGATTGAGGCCCGGCAAGCGCGGGCTTTGGGCCGGTAGATTCGGATTCCGGGGGCTGTTGGAGAACTCTTCCGGATTGTGCTGGATGCCGAGAAGCGAAAAAATAATTGTTGGCGGCTGATAAATAGCATGATAGATCGTAATTGCCGCATTGTATGCGAAAAAATTTGTAGAATCCGAATTTTTGTCTTATCTTTGCACACGCAAAAGCGATAGTACATCACTAAAGACATATCGCGGGATGGAGCAGTTGGCAGCTCGTCGGGCTCATAACCCGAAGGTCGGAGGTTCGAGTCCTCCTCCCGCTACTTAAAGGCCGATAACAAACTGAAATATAGTTAGTTACGGCCTTTTTTCTAAAATAGCCGGGACAATTCCGGGACAAAATATTTGTCTGAATTGGCTTGAAAATCAACATTCTACATTTTTGCGTCGGGTCGCTGACCGCGAAAATGTAAAAAAAATGTTGTCTGTAAAAACTGCGCGAAATTCTGCGTTAAACGAGATCCTCTCGTACACCTATCCCCGTTTGCATACGGGCGCTTGCTGGTTTATCAGTTTTTACGCCTTCGACCCATCAAAGGGCGAAATGCGTCGAAAGCGGATAAAAATCAATTCCGTCGGGACGGCCTCCCAGAAACGGCAATATGCCGCGCAGGTATGTCATCGGCTGTCTGCAAAGCTGGAAGCTGGCTGGAATCCTTGGATAGAGGCTGATGCCGACCGCTCCTACAAACTATTTTCCGACGCGCTGATTCATTATCGAAATTACATAACCAAACTCTTGAATGACGGAGTACACCGGGCATCAACGCACCACGATTATATCTGTTTTGCTCGCATAATGGAAGAATGGAACGATAATCAGCGGGTGTCTATACGGTATGTTTATCAATTCGACCGGGCTTTCTGTGTTCGTTTTCTGGACTATGTCTATATTGAACGGGAAAATTCGCCACGCACACGCAACAATTATTTGGCTTTCCTTCGGTCGTTCAGCGCCTTTTTGGTGCAACATCTGTATATCAAAGAAAAACCGACGGATGGGTTGGTTAGTATTGGCAAGGCTTTGCTCAAGAAAGAACGTAAGGTTATTGCTGTGGATGATATGCAACGCCTGCATGATTGGCTTCAAGAGAATAATCGCTACTTCCTTTTGGTTTGCTACTTTCTGCACTACATGCTTATCCGTCCGAAGGAGATTGCCAAACTCCGGCTGTGTGATATATCCGTCAGTAAACAGACGGTTTATATTGACGATACAATCTCGAAAAATAAGCGTTCGGCATGTGTTACTATACCCCAGAAAATTATCGAGTTGATGGCCGAACTTGGGTATTTTGATGCTCCGGGTACCTACTATATTTTTTCCAAGGATTTTAGACCGGGGCCGGAATGGGTAAACGAAAAGACTTACCGTGACTTTTGGAGCAGGAAAATCCGCCCTGCTCTCCACTTTCCCAAAGAGTACAAATTTTATAGTCTGAAGGATACCGGAATTACCGCGATGCTCCGTGCTGGGTATGATACCCTTTCGGTTAAAGAACAGGCGCGGCACTCGTCGCTATTGATGACCGATGTGTATACGCCGCAGGATATTCGGGATGCAAATCCGCTTTTATTGAATTATCAGGGCGTCTTGTAACAAAATCCCATCGGATATCGATGGAGATTTGTGTGTGTAATGTCATTTGAAATATTTGTCTTTGAGTTCGACCAACTTGTCCCAATAGGTGACTATCAGTCCATCCATGTGGTAGTGGTATTCCCCGGCGTAGTTGGGCACGCCTCCGAGCCGATTTGCCGACCTTTCGGTGTAAAAGTGGTAGTAGTTCGCCGCGCGGCAGAAAAGGTTGTGCAGGCCGCTCGGAATTGCGAATACAGGCAACCATAGCCAGCCCCAGCGCCGCGACTGCCGGACGTGGCCGAACTCATGGTCGTAGACCGGTTCCCGGTCGATGTTCCCCGGTGCGATAAAAACGTACCGCCCAAGCGTCATGCCGCCCCGCACATGCTTCGTCGCATAGAACACGGCCCCGCGTTGCTCGGTGATTTTCACGCGGTCGAAACAGAATGCCAAGTACGCAAGGCCGAGCAGGTTCTGCGGGAGCTGCCACAAGTAGAGCAGTACCGCCCATGCTGTTTTCAGAAATTTTTTCATCGGTTTCGTTTTTTAAGTTCGATATAATCGGTGTAGACGATCCGTGTATGCGGGTTCGACGACACGACCTCCTGCCGTATCGCTTTGGTTCCCCAGCGGATGAAGAGGAAGCGCCGCGGTACCCGGTGTACGACCTGCCGGAGCGTGTCGGTGCTCTCGACGCGGCATGCGACCGAGTCGCGCTCGATCAACCCCTCGACCGTCACCCACGGATCGCGCCAGCGAAATGTCTGCATCGAGTCGATAATGACCGCCCCGGCCGGGGTCTCCCGGACGACGGCTGTGTCCCGGAGTTTTGCCCGCAGTTTTACGACGGTCGCCGTCGCGGTCTTGGCCGTCGATTCGACCCGCTTGAGTTTAATGCCGAGATCGCGGATGCTCTCGGCATCTGCCGCCCGGAGTCGCTCCAGCTCCGAGACGCGGAGATTCAGCACCATGTTCGACGCGGCAGCCTTGCCTGCCTTTGTCCGGTAGATTTCGACATCGGACATCAGCGCGGTCTGGTTCGACTTCAACCGGCGGCGCTCGCGCTTCTCCGAGCGGAGCCGTGCGGTCTGCAACCACAGCAGACCGCCCATGATCAGCAGCGCGAGGAATAGGTACTTTTTCATGCCTTTTCGAGCGTTTTGGATATCTTGAGCATCAGCCCCGCATAATCCGCCGGCTTTGCCGTGCAGTATCCGCAGGCCGCAACCCGGTAGGCGAACTGGTACACGTCATCCTTGTACGGGCGGGCAGGGGCATAGCGTTCGGTCAGCAATATGCGGGAGTGGTCGGTCAGGCAGTCCCGGACAGAGGGATAATGGCGGAAAGCCCGGTCTACGACATATTTGTAGCGCCCGTCCGGCATCCGCGTAATGGAATGTACTTTGGGGAATCGGTGGCCCTGCTTGTCGTCGTCGAAGTACTCGAATGTCCGCACGTATTTCACCGCCCCGCGCCACTTCTTCGAGGCTGTTATGCCGAATAGGTTGTTGCCGATGGCGGACTTTCCCCAGCCGGTTTCGAGCGCGGCCTGCGCGGCCACGAAGAGCGGGTTCAGCCCGGTTTCCTCGCATGAGGCCGCGATGTCCGGCCAGTAGGTTTTCTTAAATTCTTTCGGTGTCATGATCTTGGTCGCCTTTATAATTTTATATGCCGCGGTCTTCCTATTCGTCCTTTTACATTGATCACGAGCGCCTCGCGGCCACCAGCTGCCGGGATAATTTTCGCTCCTTTTACAATATCCGGGATATTGATTGCCGAGCCGACCTGATAGCCGTCGCACATCAGGAGATAAGTGGCTGCAAAACCGTCTTCTGTTTCCACTTTCTCAAGGGTGTAATTTGCTTTCATGGTAGTTTGGTGTTTGAGTGGTTTTTACTCCTCGTCGTAAATATCCGGGTTCGGCATGAATTCGGGGCCGGGGGCTTGCTCGTCTCTGGCCGGGCCGCGGGGGTTGCCGGCCTGCCGGCCTGCTCTCTCCATGTACTCCAGCACCGCGGCCACGATGCCCTGCGTCTCCCGGTTCTTCAACGCCGATCCCAGCGCGGCCGCCGCATCCGCGATCTTGGCCTTTTCCTTATCCTCGGACTTCTCATAGACGCTCTTCAGTTCGATGAAGCCGATGAACATGGCCCCCAATACCGTCAGAATCGGAATCAGCGGCAGGCGGCTCCCGGTCTGCTCGTTGATCTGCCACACGGTGAGCATTTGCACGGCGTCGATTGCCGTCACCACGAAAATCAGATTGAAATACTTGGCGATCTTCTCGACGGTCTTGCGGTAGCCGAGCGATGATCGCAGCTCCCCGCGTTTGCGGGCTTTGCGGATACCCGCCCACAGGTCGAGGAAAATCACGAACAGTACGAGCAGGTAAACGATCGTGAGGATGATGAGCTGCGGACGTATCGCCGCGAAAATATGATCTATCATAATTCAGAAATTTCAAAAAAAGTGACGAGTAAGGTTAAGTAAATCCCCAGTGAATGAGTCATAATACAACCATCTCCCGCAAAGGAATATTTGTTATCGGTCACACCCCGTCAAAAAAGTTATACATGTACTATCGTTGCTGTTTCATCGTAGTTTCGGGCTATTACTCTGAAATAGGCGCGTGCCCCCTCGGTTCGGTATTGAGGATTACCCGTAAACAATACAACTCCGCCGTAAAATGAAACCTGCATTCTGCGCTTTCCGGAAGGCTCCAGCTTTCCGCCGCGGTCGCCTATATTGGTGCCGCGATGCAGCTCGAATTTCCCCCCCCCCCCACGAAACCGCGGTCGCCAATGCGCACGACCCACCTTTCCAAGAGGTCTGCAACGGAAATTATCGGCATCCAGCCCGCGGCGTTTACCTTCGTTGTATCGAACTGAACAGGATTAATCCGAACGGGTGTCCAGTTTACCTCATCCCGCGAGAACGAGTCCTGTACGAGCTTGAACCCCGCATTCAGAGGACGGTTCTGTGTCTGCCCGGTTTGAGGGTTCCGGCGGTATCGCTTCTTCGCGTTTTTGTAGTGCAGGATGCCCACGAAACACTGCTTCAGAATCGGATTTTTCAAGTCTGTGGCAGGCTTTACGCAGAGCATCCCGCCCTGTACTTTCCACGTAACCGCCGGGACGGCTTCGGCATTCATGGGATAGGGTAATTCCGTCCACTTATTCACTCCGTCCCCGATCTTATGACGACCCGTGTCTGATTCGTAGACGACCTCGCCATCGAGTAGTAAGGGATTGGCCGCTTTGAGCGCCGCTGCCGTATATTTCGGGTGTTGTATTCTTCCAATCATAATTGCATCTGCTTTTTTGCCTGCGCTTTGCATTGCTCGGCGTATTCGTAATAGGCCGCGAACTCGTCCGGCTTGGTGTCCCGCTGGCGGAGTATCGCCAGTTCGTCGTCGACCGAATACCGCTCTCGGATGCTTTGCTGCACCCGCTGTTCGTAGGTCGGCACCGGGACGCTATTGACATATTCCGTTAAAACAGGGCTGCCCTGCTCATCCTCGGTAATCAGCATACCTGCTGCCTGCCCGTCGATCAGTTCCAACCACCTCTCGTCGGTGATCTCTACACCGCCCTCGACGGGTTCGTCATAAAATCCTTGTTTCCAGTATTTCATAGCTTCCTGTATTTTATTTCCAGCGTCCGATCACCAGCCAATGGACGGTTTCGGTAGAGGATGCGAGACCTCCGTTCTTGTCGGTGAGGTTCGCCCAGCGCGATTGGTAGCGTAAATATTGGGCGGTCAGTTCCACATACGACGCGGCTGTGATGACGTTGCCGTTGCCGTAATAAGCCGTCAGAAAGCATCCGAACGGCTTTGCGATGAATGCAGGACTGAAATAGTACTGATACGCCCCGCCGGGGGATATCCCCCATTGAAACATCAGCCCGTCCGGTGCTTTGTAGTAACCGTTGGATGAGAGCGCTTTTGTCAGCGTTACGTTCGACAGGTCTTTGGCGGCCTTATCGCCCCACGTCTTTTTCTCGCTGTCGGTCACGAAACGGTGCGTTTCGTCCGTAGTGATCTGTGAAGCGTGAATACTGCCTGCCATTTCACCATCCGACTCGTAGGGGAGAGAGTTCCATGCGGTAACACCGTCGCCGATTTTCCGCCTGCGTGTGTCGGATTCGTACACGACTTCGCCTTTGAGAAGCACCGGATTTGCGGCGGCCAGTGCGGCCGCCGTAAACATCGGGAATTGAACCCGCCCGGTTATCTTTTCAGTACCTGCCATAGCGTCAGTTCATTCCGGGGATGGTACACTGAATGACGAACGTACTCTCCTTGAACTCGTCGATGGCCGCTTTTGCCGCCGCCTCTCCGGCACCCTTCGGGTCGTAAAAGTTGTCGTATGACTTCTTCAAGTCGGCCGCCAGTTTCAACGACAGCACGGAGTAGTTGAGCTTGATTACGTTCGACTCCGTCACTTGGATATACTGGTCGTCGCCCGTGTAGACATCGACGAGATCCTGCACGGGCAGGTACTGCGGGGTGTTGTTGTTCTGGAAGAGGAACTCGATGTACTTGTCGCCGACCTTGGCCCCGGAGTAAGGCGAATTGGCCGTCGTCACGGTCTTGATTGACGAGCCGCGCAGCACCTGATCGAGCGGGATGTTGATCGGCACGCCGATACGGCTGCCGTTCCGCGTGAGGTAGTAGGTCGCGGCGAACCCACTAACCGTCGGAGCTTTTTCCGTGCTGTATTCGGGCAGGTCTTCTTCCATGACGATACGCCCGGTGTAAGGTACGGCCGCCACGGTTACGGTGCCGTCGGACTTGAACGTGATGGAAGCAGTAGCGAGGAATACCGTGCGACCGCTGTCGTCCGAGGCCATGCGGATAGTATCGATCAATCCGGTGACGGCCGAAGCGGAAACCTCGGTGATGGAAACGAAACCGCTTATAGAATCTTCGATCTCCTGCACGGCGACATTTTGTGCGACCACAACGCATTTTTTGTTGGCGTTGATCGCCGCGACGATGTTTTTTGCGACTTGTCCCTGCGGGTTGAGTCCTTCGGTCGGTGGATGCAGATAAGCGTTGTAGTTGAAGGTAAATACATCCGCTTTCTCATTCCAACCTGTAATCTGGGCATCCGTCACAAGTCGATGCGAGGCATCGGCCATGAGCTGCGCAAGAGAGGTGACATTTGCCCAGCCGAGTGCCGACCAAGTCTTTGTGCCGTCGCCGACCTTGTATTTCAACGGAGATGTACCCCTTACAAGTCCGTACTCACCGTCGAGCAGGACGGGGTTTGCCTCAGTCCATTCGGCCTCGGTACCTGTTGTGAATTTGATGCGTGACTTGAGCAGGATTTCCTGTACTACCGCTAACGTTTGTTTGTCTGCCATGATATTGTATGTTTAATCGTTGCTTTTTAAGTCGGCGGGGCTGTATCCGCCGAGGATCAGACGGTCGGTTTTTTTGATGTAGTCGCCCGCGGATGCCACTGCGGGGAATCTATCGTATCGTTTCCTTGTTACGATGCCGTCGGTTCTATTTACCAGATAGTAGATTTGGTAAATTTTGATTGTTCCGTCTTCCTCCGATGTCTCGAATATTCCTGTAAATAACTGATAGCCTTCGTCTACTTTTTGAACCTGAATAATGGATTGTTGGGGGAGTTCCGCCCTTTCTTTTATGTAGATATTCGCCGTAATACCTTTTTCGAGCTTTTCCATAATCTTGAGACAGGTGGCCGGATATGCAGAACTCGTAAGGTCGATAATGTCGTATGAGGCATTGATTATCGTGGCAATTACCGCCTCCCCGTAGGCTGTCTGCTTAAAATTGTCTGATGGGCCAAACCAAAGGAATAGCCCTGTTTTGGCGGGGAAGCATATGCTTTTTATTTGATTTAAAAAATTGTCATCCGGTATTATCAAAGTGAGTTCCCGCCGAAGTTCTCCTTTGCACATGCGCCTGCGCGATAACGGGATGAATACTTCGAGCGAGTATTCATCAACCTGACGGCAGTCTTTGTAAACTCCGTCAATGCGGGACGCTTTGAAGTGAGTTGTACCGTCTGTAAAATAGTCGATGGTGAAATCGATTCCCGCGTCCGGAATTGCCGCTTTTACAAGGGTACCATCACCTTGCCGTTCATAGAATGTTTCTATGTAAGCAAGGTCGGTAAGTATGTTCCAGCGTCTATACGATGTCATGGTTCTTGTTTTATGCAAAAATATTTGATTGCTGTCGCTGCGGAAAGGACAACTTTATTCCAGCCGTATTGATGGAATTTGCCAGAAATCGGTCGGGAGTTCAGGTTCCGGAAGTTCTGCCCGGTCATAATAATTGGCTTCATCTTTTTCTGACAAATGGTATTTGAAGGTGTAGCTGTTTAGGGCGGCCTCTTTGTGTTTGACTTCGTACTCCGTGACGATTATTTGTTTCCACTCCCCGTCTGCGTATAGGTAGCGATTGCTGGAGTGCAGAAACTCCTGCCATTGCCGGGCTATGCTGCTCGAACTGATGTAACCTGTGTTTTGCTGCCAGATTGATGTGTAATCGTTGCTTAATTCCACTTCGCGGCCTTGATTGATGAACGTGTCGACCTCGCCTTCTGGAAGTAATGTCGAAAGTCCGGATGCGATTATCGTGTCGAATCCGCCGAGCGAGTTTTGGAATAAGAAACAGCGGTCTCGAAAGTTGCCCGACCGCAAAATATATCGCTGGGCGAAAGGGTAGTTCTTTGCACCTGCCGTATCGGGTTCAGAGACGGAGTTCAGTCTCAATCCGTAGATGTCGTATGCAATCGGCGTCAGTTCTTCCGAAACGCAGATATTACGCCAGAGTAGCTCGAACGAAACGTTGATCCGGACGATGCCTTCTTCGGATGCTGTGAAAATGTCCTGTGTGCGCTCGATTCCTTCGGCCGTATATAGGCGCGACTTGATTCGCAGAAATTGCGGATCTCGATTGAGTTTTACCACCGATAACCATTGCGGTTGCCATGCCGGCATGGTGACGATTTGCCCTTGCCAAGTCAGAAAGTTTCTGGCCCACCAATCCAGCCCTACTTTGCGAGGAGCTGCGACCCCGCCGGCAATGACCTGAAAACGATATGTTTTGGTTGTTGCCGTGTCGGTCAGTGTTATAGATAAATATGTAAAGTCAGTAACGCCGGTTTGTCGTGGAAATTCACATTCCAGCAGGGTATGAACGATGTCCCGCAGGTTGATCGTTATCAAACTCTCTGCATCGTAATAAAGCGTCTGTTTGTCGCATATAGTTGCATCATCAAGTCTTACTGTCATGTAAACACAAGTCAGGCTTAAATTTTTGTTCCTGATGATCATTTTCCCCAAATTCTCAGAAAACTGACAAACTTCGGGCTTCTCGATTATTTCGAAGGTATCTACCATTGGCTCGGCTTCTATTCTCGGACAAAAATATCTACATGACGCGCGGACTGAAAGGACATTACACTTCGACCAACTCCGCATTCGAGTGAAGGATGTCGTGAGTGGTATTGCCGGTTATTTCAAGGGTTTTTATCAAATAACGCACGTTGAAGACCAACACTTTGACCCAGAGGCGTAGGTTTGCAATATCTGATGCGGTCAGGTTGAGATCGACTTTAAGCATTTCTTTGTCCCGTGCCAGCCACTCCGCGTAGGGTTTATGGAATCGGTTGTACAAACCATTTTCCCCTCCAATCGCAAGGGAGTACTCGCTTCGGTCTTCGCTGCCAGCAGAAAGGTCGGGAATGCCACCTTCGAAATAATATCCTTTATCCGAAAAATTATTTTTGATCAGTAAGCCGATATACACTTCTGACGGGCGATTGCCGCCTGCGGTGGGAAAATCTACAATAGGAGTTATGGCGTTCAGTCCAACTGCTTCTTCGATTGATCCGTCAGCATGTATTTGCTTTGACGGGTATACGGCTAAAGGAACGCATTTCGGACATGTGAAGTCGATCGAACAGTCGTAGTTTTGATCTTCCGAGTCGGCAGCCGGTTCCATTTTCGTAAACCCGGCTTGATGTACGATATCCAGAGTGGCTATTGGTGTCGTATATTTGTTCCATGCGGCACCGCGTCCTGAATAATAGAGCAGAGCGTCGATTTTCTTACCTGAATAGATATCCCCGGTTTGGGCCAGTCTGATATTTTTATAGTCGGGAGACACCCTGTATTTGTCGATGATGTCCTGCAGGGAATAGCTTTCGATAATCTCATCGGTCGGCTCTTGGCCCAAATCCTCTTCGTAGGACTTGGTGTAGTTGTCATCCTCGTTACGGAATGCGAGGGTATAGCCTTTCTTTTCATAGGCGGGGAGCGAATAATTGTCGCTGACTTTGGCCGTCCAGTCTACAAATTTATTGCTTGCGAGAATCGACTTGTTACTCATCAGGAAATATTTTTTCCCGGAAAAAAACAACGTGCAGCAAGGTATTTTGAGTAGACTGATAAGAAAATCGCTCAAGTCCATGTCCGGCATTGAGTCGGCAAGATCGAGCGTACATTGGGTAGGATATAACCCCGGTCGGGCACCGGGCGATGTATCTTTTATCCCGTATCGGTTGTCGTATTCGGAACTTTTGTAAAGTCCGAGGATCGCTAACATATTGAGGAGTTTTTCGAGTTCCGGTTCCCCCAGCTCTAACTCCGGAAGGATTTTATCGAGGATATAGCGTACCTTGATCGCCGGGACAACATAAGGGCGGGTGGTGTAAAGCCAGTTCGCATATTTATCGACCGTTGAGCATTCTGCTTTCGTCGGCCCCGACGTCACATACTCGATCGAGGCGCTCATTGCCTTGCGCATAATCTGGGGCAGGCCGAACTCGTCATATAGTCCTTTACGGGCGTTTTCTACCATCGTCGAGAATTTGATGTCCTCGAATCCGGAGAATGGGATGTCGGTCAGCTTTCCTGTGACGATGTGGTCGAATTCAGCCCCGACGAATGAGTATTGTAAGGACTTATCGGAGTAGTCGTCATATTTCAGTTCACCCTGAAATGCGACTATGCCATTGAATAACGCCTCGCAGGCGGCAGTCTTGCGTGACGGCCGCCGCCGGATGCCGGGTGTGAATCCGAAAAATTTGCAGTTTTTCGGCGACAGTTTGAATTCAACATTCGTGGAAACGGCCACTGGTACCCTGTCATCTTCAAAGATCGGATTGTCCAGCGTAAATGTCACATCCTGATCAGGCTGTACATCGAGGATTATGCCCTCGGATCGGAATTGTATCATCGTTTTTTGCCTCCAATTTGCCCACGTTCCCGCGTGCGGTTGTACTCTTTCATTTTCGCAACAATTCCGTTTTCGCCCAGCATTGTCACGTAGGCAAGAATCGGATTCTTCAGCACGTCGCATAGACGATCGACGGCCGCGATGAATTTGCCGGCCGTGCCTGCGTCCAAAGAGGAAAGCCCCGTGTCTGTTGTGTCGAATGACGGGATATCTCCTGTTGGGCCGCCGGATACGAATCCGGGTACCGGTGTATTTTGCCGGTATACGGCATTGAAATCGAAGCTGCCGAGTGTCCCTTGCCGGCGGGCCGCTTCGATCGTGTTCAGTACGGGAATCAACGAGGGGTTATCCATTGCGGCCGCTGGAACGACATACTCCTTTCCGTTTTCCGATACCAGTACCGTCGGCGATGAGATGAAGCCTCGTTTATCCGGAGAATAACGGGCGTTGAATTTTTTGCCGTCCTGCATCCGCTCGATGACTTGACCGCCCTCTTCGGCGCCAGTCGTTATTGGGGTTGATGCAATCATAGCGATTTGTGCGGCTCCCATAGCACCGACGATAGCGGCAAAGATCGCACCCAGAGGCCATCCCCATTCAGCCAGTGTTTTCGTGACACCAGTTGCCGTATTGATGATGGCGGAGGTGATGTTCATGGCCTTCTGGCGCTTCGCCTGTTTGATTTGCATCTCTTCTTGTTTGGCTTCGAGATCTGCGGCCATTCTCTCCTCCTCTGCTTGTGCTTGCTCTTCGGTCATCAGTCCTGCTTTGACACGTTTCTCGTTGGCTTTTTTCTTCTTATCCTGATTTTTCTGATATTTCTTTAATTCTGCGTTTTCCTTTTTGGTCATCATATTGTCGTAGGTAGTATATACCTGCAGCGCCGTTTCCGTAGCTGCGCCAATCGCTGTCATGGCGGCATGTACTGCTTGCAACGCTTCTTCGGTAGAAGCAGCCCCGTTCTTCAGCACGTCAAAAAATTTCATCCAGTCCGATTGTGGTAGGCCCATGAACGTTGGGTCGTTGCCGGCAAAAGAGAATGTTTTCTGCTGCCCGTCGCCGAGAACTTCCAATACGCCGATGATCGCTGTCCTGACATCTTCGAAACGATTGACGAGATTTTGCTTCTCTTGAGCCGAGAGAAGCTGTGTGTCGAGTTGGATGCCGTCGAACATTCCAGACTCGATGAGCGTTTTAAGTTGCGCAGAGAGTTGAGTCAGGTGTTCGAGTTCCAATCGGGACTCTTCTTCCGCTTGGGCTTTCCGTAGCTGTTTGCGTTCAGCGGCCGAGCCTTGGAAGTCGAGGAGTTCCTGCTTGTGGCGGTTCTTGAGCTGTTTCTTTTGCAGTTCATAGGTCTCCTCTTCCCGCTTCAGTCGATCGTCGATCTCGTCGAGCCGAATTTTGGTGATGTTGCGCTGGTGGGTTTTCTCCAGAGCTTCCAATGCCGCGGCGTTGCCTGCGTACCTCTTTTTCTTCAGTTCGTAGTCGGCGTTCTCCCGCTTGATCCGATCGGTTTCCGATTGCTGGAGAAGTTTGTTTATCTCCTCTTCTTTGGCTGCGGCCGCCTTCTTCTGCTCAAGTCGTTTGTCGGCGAGTTGGTTCTGGATTTTGAGCCGCGTAGCCCCTTCATCGATATTTTTCGCAAGGCGTTTTTCCAATGCCGCAATTTCCAGTTTCAGCAGCTCTTCGTTAAATTGGGACGCGGATACGATTTCTCCGTTCTGGTATTTCTCCTTGAGTTTCAGTTTCGCGGTCAGGAACTCTTTGTCTTTTTCGAGCGACCATTTGCCTGTATCGTCCGGGTCGGTGGGCGTTGTATTTGTGGTCGTGGTGGTGTTCAGATCGAGAGGTGCTTCGACCTTGCCGTAAATGGTGTCCAGCATCGAGAGAGCCTGCTGGCCTTCGTTCACAGTGTTGCTTAATTCTGTGGTGATTTTTCGTATTGCAGTATACCGGCCGTGAGGATTCCACCTCGAACCGCTGAAGTTCATTCCCAGATTCTGCAGTTCCTTGTTAAGGTCGTAAACTGCCTGACGTTGTTTTGCAGAATCGTCTCCGGCCGCTTTTATCTTACCCGTGAAATCGACAACTGCGGCGGCGATCAATCTCTGCTTATCGGCGGTGAGCGACGATTCGTCGCCCCATTCTTTATACTTGGTCGTGATTTCGGCGATCGCCTTTTTCGTGGCTGTCATCTCATCTCCGGCGATGCGTTCCGCTTCCTGCTGCCGGAATTTGAGCTTGATGTTCTTTTCCAATTCGGTGTTTACCGACTGAAGCGCAATGGCGATATCCTCGTTGGTACTTTTCTCGGTGAGCAGCTTCGGAAGGTACTTGCCGTACCTCTCGTTGATGATCATGATCGCTTCGGCCCGTTCGCGGCTCCCGGAGGCTGCGCGGGTCGCTGCGTCTTGCAATTCGTTGAGCTTCCGTTTCTCGTTGTCGATTTCGACCGCGGCTTCGGCGGCTATATTCCTGACCTGCTCGTGGGTTTTGAAAATCTTATCGCTGAACAGAGTTACCGCACCGATGGCGACTGAAATTGCTGTCGCAATCCAACCCCACGGCCCGGCCTTGACGACGCTGTTGAATACCTGTGTTACCAGCGTTGCCTGCTTCGTAATGGCGATATACGCAATATGAGCTGCTCGGTAAATCACCATCGCCTTGTGTGCAGCAAACATTATGGTTTTGTAGGCTGCGACGGCCGCAACGATTGGGATAATCGCTCCTTTTGTCTGGTATAAGAATTTCACAAGACCCGTCAGCGCCTTCAGAAAGGTTACGGTGATCGAGGTTGTCGAGGTGAATGCCGGATTCAGTGTTTCGCCGAGGATTACGGCCTGTTCATGGAGCGCTTTCTTTTGCTTTTCGTATTGGGCCGTGGCACTTTCGTTTTTGGTGTTGAACTCTTCGATGACAGACGTGCCAGTTTCGAATGCACGATTGGCGATTTCCTGCTGCCGGCGCAGCTCGTCGGTATTGGCCGCCAGAACGCCCAAGACCTGCACGCTACGTTGCCCGTCGAGTTTCATCGAGTTCAGGGCGTTTACGATCGACTGCATGCCTTGTCCAGACTTGCCCATACCCTCCAAAACGCGGATAAATGCCTCGTTCATATCTTCGCCCATGAGCTTCTGAAATTCGCCGAGGCTCATCTTGGCAATTTTGGCAAAGACCTCTGTCCGCTTGTACATGGCGGTAATCACCTGCCCGTAGGAGGTGCCTGCCGTTTCGGCCTGCTGCCCCAATTTGTCAAGGGTGCCGGCGAGGCCGAGGACGGACTGAATCGAGATATTTACGTTCGGCGCCGTACCGGCCGCCCTTTTTGCGAAGTCAACGACAAAACCCTCGGCCGCCGTGGAGGCCATGCCGATTTCGTTGATTGCCGAGCCTACCTTGAGCATACTCTGCTCGATGCCGTATTGTTCTCGGAGATGGAAAATATCGACGAGTTTTCCGATCTGTTGGATGGCCGCTTCGACATTTCCGCCGAGGTCGCGGGCCAGCGAAACCCCGATTTTGTCGCCGGCGCGGGCAAATTCGAGCAGGTTTTGTTTACCTTCGATACCGAGTTTACCCGCGACTCGCACAATGTCAAGCAGTGAGTTGTGGGTGGTGCGGGTGTCTATCTTCTTCAGTTCTTCCGATACTTCGCGGATCTCCGTTTTTGTTGTTGAAGTGGTCTTCTGGGCATCGGTTAGAGCTTCGTCATACTCCAGAAAGGCGGCACGGGCTTTCTTGGTGCCCATGACTGCAAACGACATTGAGGCGAATCCGGCCGTGATCGCGCCGAAGAACTTGCTGAACCCGCCGGCCATCCGTTGCACGACGTTCCCCGTGTCGCGTGCTGATCCTTTGAGAGCCTTGATGCGGACATCGACCTGACGCAACTCCATGCGGAGCTTCTCCCATTGTTCTGTATGGGGGACGGCATTGCGGAAAGCGTTCATAGTAGTTCTATGATGCTGCTGCAATTCCCGCAACGTCATCTTTTCGAGCGACTGCTGTCGGATCAGGTTCTGTAAACGGGTCTTTTGATCATCCAGTGCTTTGCTTTGTTTGTCGATCTCAGCCGTAAGCGCACGATATTCCGGGGTGTTCTTCTTCCCTTGTGCTTCGAGTTGTTTCTGGGAAGCGATAAGTGCATCAAGAGCGATCTTCCCATCGTGGGTGGATCGTTTGAGGTCTTCGATACTTTTGCGCCCGGCGTCGCCGTTGATGATGATATTGAGCCTTAAATCTTCATCCCGAAGTGCTTTTGCCATATTTCTAATCTGTCAGTTGTTGCTTGATTTCTGCAACAACATCGTCGGTCAGACCGTACATCAACCGGGAAGCAATCGACTCGTAGTGTCCGTAAGCAAAACGGGTGTGAATCTTGCGGGCACGCCGGACGAGCTTGGAACCATAGCGCAGAACCCGCATGTCGAGGAACCGTTCTTCGATCGTGTGCTGATAGGTCATTGTCGCCGACATCTCTCCCTGTTCGGAAACAGACATCGAACGCTCATTGACCAGTCGGCCGGTGCGGGAGTGGAGCTTCGTTGCCAGCACTGTATTCTGGTTCTTCAGCCAGCGGTTCGACTCGTCGAGCAAAGTGCGCCGTATGTACTCTCCTTTGACAGTCATTTGTTGCAGTTTGCAACAAAAGTAGCCGCCCGAAGGCGGCTACAAAGGACAGGGATATGTGAGCAAAATAGTTACTTTTTCACCTTTGGCGAAGATGAAAGATAGCTGGCCAGTAGCCACGCGAAAAGTAAACCTATGCCTATTGCTCCGAACATATCAGATCGAGATTTGTGTTAATTTATGTCCGAGGTCGTGCAGCGCGGCCTCGATCTCCTTCGCACGTTTTTCCGAGGGCTTGGAGTACCCGCATATATACTTTGCAAGCAGGGTTTCATTGATACCCATGCGCCGAGCCATCTGGCGGACATTGATTTCCGGGAACTGGGCGAAAGCCATTGCGACCCGGTTGTCCGACGTTTCCGCCGGCTGGTCAAAAAAGCCCTCGAAACTTAAATCTTCGTCCAGTTCGGGCCAATGAATACCCGACCGGGATAATTCGTATTTCATGCGCTGCTCATCGCTTGCCCGTGCCAGACGGGGAAAAGCGCGGAGAAGCAGACTGCCCGTCCGGCCGTCGTCGGTCGTCAGGAAAATACGACCGTTTTCGAACCATATCTTTTGCGCTTTCATATTCGTATTATTTATCGAAAAACTCCTTCCACCGTTCAATAATCACCTCTTTGTTCTCTTCTATCCCCATGAGGGCGTGTTTTAACTCCCGTGGCTTCAGACCGAAATTTTCTATCAGTTTTATCTCCGGTTCGATCATGAATTTTGCGTCACATTCTCCGTTGCTGACATGTACGTGAACTGGTTCGTGATCGTTCGAGTAAAAAAAGAACTTCAGTCCTAAATAGTAAAAAAGTATGGGCATTGTGCAGTTGTTTGGTTTCTGGTACAAATATAGGAATAAAATTATTCCCTTGCAAATAAAAAGGAATATTTTTATTCCTACAATTATTTTGCCGGAGTTCAGAATTCAATCTCAATCATCCAGCCGACCCAGCTCCCGAATACTTTGTATACCGGAACCGTATTTGCAACCTTGATTGTCATGCCGGCCAAACGGGGACAGGCGTTATATCCCAGAGTGTCCGCCCGTAACGTTTTCAAAATCATATCGACCGTAGCGAGCATCGACAGATATTGTTCGAGTTCATCTTTATCGGTACGCTGTCCGGCCATTGCCTTTTCGAGGACGAAGATGGCGGCCGGGAGTTGATCCTGATAGGAGTTCGATGTTTCTCCTGTTTGCCGTAGTGATGGATAGGCAATCACGACCTGACGGCCGTCGGCGCTCTTGAGCCGCTCGGTTCCGTGCGTGTCATCGACAACGGGGATTACCTCGTTCTCCGTTACACGCATATTGACCAGATATCGTAGTAGGTTAATGAGTTTTTGCATTGCGTTTTGCTTGCTTTACGTTGTGGTGTAGAATCTGGAATATAGTATATAGGCCCTCTTCGTCGATGTCGTTCAGCGTGCCGAGTGCCCGATCCCGTGCCAGTTCGTAGGCTACATCTGTCAATGTGAACTTCGGGCCGGTATCGTGGGCAGTTTCCTCGCTGCTGAAGATCGTGCGCATGTCGATCTGTTCCCCAGCCACAACTATCGTCCCGGTCTGGAGAAATTTGACGCAGGCGGAGAACCACATGAGAATCGTCTGTTTCTGCCACGGAGCTAGCCGGCGGGCACGGCATACGTCCCGCTCAAAAGTCTCGTGACGGATGGGGACGATACACCGGCCGGCCCGGTTGGCTTGCTTCGAAGGCTGTCGATACAGGAAAGCGATCATCCGGTCGAGGGCCGCGGGTTGCCGGGTGTTCAAGAATTCGTCGCGGGCGATCAGGGCATTCCGAAATTCCACGAGAATCAGGTCTTGCAGAGCGTCGGCCGGCCCACGCAAACGATGGCTGCCGATATGGATTTCGGGCAGCGGATTATGTATGGTGTCGAATGTCGGGAGCAGACCGTCCTCGGTGTCGGTAAACAGCCAGCCGAGGAGGTTTTCGCAAAGCAGAAAAATGTTGGCATTCTTCTGTTCGGCAACGGCTCGATTGAGTTTTTCCCACATTACCGAACGCCATGTCCGTTTGATACCGAGGAGAAGATAGAGGACGCGCACATGAAACTCAAGCGGAGATATGAGGCCGGATTCCATATCCCAAAGCAGGCGCATCGTAACGCGGGCTTGTTCCGGTGTCATCTCGCTCCATTTCGAGGGGATTTCCCTGCATACGCCGATAGCGGGTATTTCGATCGTATTCATTATTGAACAGAAAAGAATTTGTTTCGGGGATCGTTGTCCGGTAGAAGAGAGTATTTTTCCGCAGTAGCCGATAAAGCCTCGTGAAACTCTTCGAGGGCGGTTGCCGCCTGATGATCGAGGGCTGAAAGGTAGAATTTCAACGCATCGGTGGAGGGGGTCTTTCCGGCTCCTTTACCCTGAAATGAATCTGTAAACCGCTGCGAGATTCCAATCGGGAATACGGACACCGAAAGTCTCTGGACGGCTATCACCATCGCCTTCAGAGCTACAAAACGCCGCGCTGCAAGAGCCATGTCTGAATCTATGTCTGACAGGAGCGACATATAACGATCTCCGGCAATCGGCCTCACAAAGCGCTGCTGCACTTCGAGGATGAAGGGTATAAGTGTATAGAAGGTGTAGAACGAGCCGTCGAGCGGGTAGATGCTTTCGAATTGGTCGAGGGTACGGAGAATCGACTGTTGTTGCTGGGTGCGCAGCGGCGAGTCCTTCCACTCTTTGATGTCCGTTTGCTCAAGGAAGAGATACAATTCGTCGAGCGTTCGGAAGAATGTATCGCGCAGAACCGCATCGTCCTTCTCGATCTGCCATGCCCACGGCAGTTTTTCGTTTTCGCTGATTTTTACCTTTCTGCCGCTGTCCTCATGGCTCACGAGGTTTCGCTGGTAGAAGTGATGCATGGCTTTATACGCCACCGGCAACTGAACCCGCCGTACGAGCATGTCTTCCGGATCATCGGATGACACTTCCGGATCATATTCGTCCGTCATATACCGGGAGTGTGCCCGGTCGAATGTAGCTTTCCCGATCAGTTTGACAACTTCGTTTTGGGCCAGCACGATATCCTCGCTGATCCCGGTGAAGTCATTCGCCTTGTACCATGTGCCGGTGAGATTGTATAGCTCTGCGGAGCCTTTTTTCGTTTTATTGAAAATCATGGCGTCAGTTTTTTATGCGGTCATTGGGGGATGTCTCGCTTTCGGTCAAAGGTTTGCTGTGATAGAAGTCGAGTTGTAAATCAGTGTCGGGGAAATTAAAGCGGATGGCTTGGTTGATGGGTTCCAAAATGTCGTATGTGGGTTTGGCGGTGTTCGACATCATGAAGAGTTTGTAGGCGTAAAGCATTTCGGAACCGGATGCGAGCTTCCCGGCAACCATGATGTTCGACAGAGATGCATGCAGACCGAGGCCGGATGTGATTGCCGAGCTGGCCGCCTCCATGACTTTGAGTTGCGATTCGATGAAGTCTTTAATTTTCTGGTCTATCGCCTCTACCTTCCAGATGTTGGTTTGTTGCGAGAGCGGGTCGAAAACATCCACTGTGTGGAAGAATTTTCCGGCATTCTTGGCCCCGGATAACACTTCGGTCAGCTTGGTAAGCATGGTTGCCGTGAGTTTGCCTATCTCCTCTTCTACCTGTTTATCACTCCATGCCGGATTGTTCTTGCGGATGTACGTGCGCTTCTTCTCCCAATATCCGTCTGGAGAATGAACATGATACGCGGCGTTGAACCCGTTGTCGGTAACGTATTTGAATATGGCCGGAACTTCGGAGCCTCGCATGATCCAGCGCAGAGTTCCCCAATATTCCGGAATCGAATAGAAATCTCGTGCGAACGAGTAAGACGAGTTGTAAGCTGCCGAAGCGGGGTATCTGGCCGGGTTGCTGCTGTCGAATACCGGGTAGGTTTGGATGCCGGTGTCGATGCAATCGTTCTCGAAGTTCCCGACGAAAATGTGCCTTACGTCCTCAAGACGACGGGTGTCGGCCCATTCGAGGCGGGCATTTTTCGCAGACACAAACTCCAGAGCTGCGATTCGCGGCCTTTGGCCGGAGATCCGTCCGCGGCGTTCGAGCAGCTTGATGTCAAAAAATCCTTTGAGATACAAGTAGTCGGTCATCGCCGCGTCGATGTACTTCAGGTAGTCCCAATCTTTCAACCATGCCATTATCTCCCTATCATCCTTGAACTCCTTCGTTATCTCGCCATTCTCGAAACGCAGGCTGCGCAGAAAGGGGCCTTCGCCGTACAGCAATCCCTTCTGACGTGCAAGAATACCGGGGGCGAGATTGTTTTCGTCCATAAGGTCACGGATTTGCACTGGCAGGCGGTTGTTGTTTCCGTAGGGTACGATCTTTTGTCCACCGACATACTGCGGCATATATTCCCAATTCTCCCGTTCTGCTTGCCATAGCAGAGTGTCGAGGTTGTTCGCTTGAGCCGTTGAGATCGTATAGACACACTCATCGACCGGCAGGGCATATGAAAAATCCGAAATCTGGGTGGCTTTTCCTGTTTTATTCATTGCAAAATTACTTTTTGACCGTTAAAACTCATCAGCAATGGCTGATAAAAGCGCCGAGCTTGGCAGGTGTCTAGGTCAAGATATGCCTCGACGAATTCGGCATCTCGATGGTTCTCCTGTTTTTCACGTTTCAGCAGACGGGCATGCCGAACTTCGATCACTCCTTTGCTTGCGCGAGCCGTAGCGTCGTAGGACATGAACGTAAAGCCGAACGGAATCCCCTCGGCGGATAAGCGGCGCATCTCTTTTATTGCATCCCATAAATCCATAGCACAAAAATAGATTGTAGACCTGCGAAGCAAAGGACAAAGGCCCGGAGTGCCGGGCTGGAATGATATTGATTGCAGAAAGTTCGGAATGAAAGTCGAAACGGCTGATTGTAGATTGAAAATGCCCGATTTTTGCCTCTCTTTTCGGGGTGTTTTTATGATATTCGGTTGATATAGAGCATAGTTTGTCCGGTCGGATGAAAAACGATTTTTGTTGAGAGAAATTTAAGGCCGTCCCGCCCTCTCGACGAGTTGCGATTGCATGACCCTCGAAAAGGCGATATATGACAAAAGGCCTGCCGGGGTGGGGTTCGGGGCGGGGAATGGTTGCTTGCGGCTGGGCTGGGAGGTGTGGCTGGGGTACAGCCGATCGCAAACCATGTACGGCCGATAAGAGAAAGGCCGACCCTCTTTCGTAGGGCCGGCCTGATGTGTGTTGTAGAACTGTCAGCGTCGATAAATCATAATGTCCGTGTATCTGGAATTGTAATTCAACTGCGCTCCCATTTCTTTCCGCACTGCGTTAAGGAATGGATTCGCATTGACCTTTGCCTCGGAGATCCACTCGCATAGTTCAATGATCGAGGATTTGTTGGAGGTGAAATAGAAGTAGGATGTACTCGAAAGCAGGGTCAGCACGTCGAGATAGTCGGATAGCCGCCACCGGCATTTATATACCCCTACCTCGGTCGATAGGTAGGGTGGATCGACAAGGAATACGACACCGGGGATATCCTTGTATTGATTGAACAATTCCCGATAATCGGCGTGAACAACCTCGATCCCGTCGAGATATCCTTCACAGGTGTAGTCTGATGCCCGCAGGTTATTATATAACCCAGCATTTTGAAGTTCCGTATAGTCTGTCACGTATTTGGATGAGAACAGCAGCGAAGACGAAAGTGTTATATAATCGACATAGCCGGTCTTTTCGGCCGACCGTACTGTGTCGAGTATCGTTGTTCGCATTTGAGGCGTCAGTCTCTTGGCCGTAGGGTAATCACCTACGATCGAACGGATATCATGGAGTAGTGCGTTTGTGCGTTTGATGTTCTCCAGACGTACATGGTAGTCGTCGAAGTCGTTGTAGATAACGCGGGCATCAGGTCGCTCCCGTTTGGTGACATGCGAGAGTAGGCCGCTGCCGCCGAAGAGATCCACGAATACCGTAGCGTGATCGAACTCCCGGAGTGCCTTGCGGAATTCGCGGATAAAGCGTTTCTTTTGGCCCATGAACGGCAGAGGGGCCGATGTGTAGTTTTTCATAGCTGAGTGAATTTTCAAGCCGCGAAGATCGCATGCAGAATTCATCCCGCAGCCGAAAATGCTGGGATCACACTGAAATATCCGTACAGTCCTTTTCAAACCGGGCGATGATCAGGTATACTTGCCGTTCGCACACTCCGTATTTTTCAGCCAGAACGGCCGCTATGTAGGTCATTTTACCCCCCCCCTCGCGGAGCTTACGATAGTCTTCATAAAGATCAATGTATTTGCAATCGTCCAGTCGGATACCGACGGACGATAGGCGTCGCAGGAGTTCGCGGTTGAACGATATAACCTCATAAAGTTTCATTGCACTCTGTTTTTTATTACCTTTGTCGTCTCACCTGCATACTGAAAGCAAATGCGTCATAAACGCGACAGAAGACTATCCAGCCCTCGGTCGTGCGTTTGTGGCGCATGCTTGCGTAAGTATGTAGGTGAGATGACTACTTGCGGCCGGGGGCTTTATTTGTACCCCCGAAACAGTTTGCAGGTTTGAATATAATGGCTACCTTTGCCATTGCATAGGATTGAGAAATGAGAATTTCTCTATTCCGGCGGAGGCGGAGACGTCTCCGCTTTTTTTATCCGAAAGTCGGTTCGTAGATAATATCGCTCCTCGGTGATCCTTTGACGATTTGGATCAACGGCGGCGTCATCATCAGGTACTTGAAAGAGTCAGACGGGTTGGTAGACCGCATCGGCAGCTCGGCGACCGGGAGATGCTCCGACCGTTTATCTTTACAGATTTTACCTTTCGAGACCCGTGTCCGAGCATTTTCGAGCGAAGCCTTGAGCGGTTTGCACTGGTAAGCATCGATGAGCACCTGCGGCAGATATTTATTGTGTCCGGCCAGCAATTCCTGCATGAAGATGTACTCGTCGCCCTGCCCGATATTCCCTTGGCCTATGGACATCAACTGTACACTCCAACCCGTAGGATGCTCGTTGCTGTCGAATTCGATCGCGTGTTTGAGCTGCGACGCGGTGTCGGCACCCATTTTCCGGTAGTTGTTGCCGGCGCGGTCGTAATACAGCATCACGTATTTGTTCCGGTGGTGCGCGAAATAGGTGACGAATTTGTCTGCCAACTGTCTAATCGACTCTGGGGAAAGGGTATAAATAAACTTCAATACGCGCAGTATCTGCGGTTCTTCTTGAGCAACGCACATCGAACACATATTACCGAAGTCCACGCCGAGCGATAGCACCCGCTGTGGATTGCAATACCGCAAGACACGACTGTCCTCTTGCTCCAGAAGTCCGAATCGTTCGTAGGCTTCTTCATCGATGCCATCGTAGTAAAAGTGCCGTTCTCCGAGGTTGGCATAAAAACGCTCTCCGCCCTCCAGTGTCGGTTTCATTGATAGGATCGCGGCCTTGTAGTCGCTGAACTGCTCTGCAAAGGCGTCGTCGAACCATTCGGCAGTCAGAATGTCGACATTGATATAGCTCGATGCAAGCATAAAGAAGGTTGCGGTTTCCGGTAGTCGGCGCAGCTCTACCCAGCGGCTCCGCCAAAGACGTGCCGTGCGTAGTTTGTTTTTGTACTCACGTTCGGCTTCCGGTGTCCGGGTTCGTTGCCATTCCAATTTTGCGGCGACATATTCATGAAGGGCTTGATTGTATACCAACCCAGCCTGCATGACCAGTGTCAGCCGCTCGGTATTCATTGCCGAGGCTCCTTTCAGTATCCAGTCATATTCCCCGATGTGGGATACATCAGGCATATCCGTGGTGAAGGAGTAGCCACGGTAAAACGGAGAGTTTCCATATTGCACGCTGTACCCGCGGACGGCTTTCATCAGGTTGGCGATCTTCTCTTCCTTGAAATACTTTACCTCGTCTCCAAACACATAGACATACGAACTGCCGGCCAGTGTCGAAGGTCGATCGAGGGAGCCGAATCGGATATTTGTACCGGTATGAAAAATGATTGTACGCTTGTAGGATACGAGACGGTTGAATGGCTTCCAGAAATGCGGTTTGAGCCATGTGGGCAGGTGTTCTTTCTCTTTTTCCGTGTATGTCGGCGGTTCCTTTTCGATTACGTAGTGGACGCCTTCATGCAGTCCTTTGCGTTCGAGGCCCTCAAGCACACCGGGCAGGATATTAGAGGTGAGGTTCGAGAAGGTATCGGCCACCCATACCAAAGGGGCACCCGGCATGTCGAAGATAATCTCCGCGAGTCGTTCGGCTTGAAAGTCCGTCGTCTTGGCCGAGCCGCGGCCCAAGACAGCGCGGAGCTTTCGCGGCATCAGCAACGATGCTACTTGGGCGTACAGGTTCTGATATTGTACGTCGATGCAGGGGCTGTCCCCGGCGTTAATTCTCTTCCTGTGCGACATTGATAATTTCGATAAAATCCACATCTTCGATCCCCGCTTCCATGCGCAGACGTTTTTTTACGGCATCCGGTGCCAGTACGGAATCGATCTGGCGCGATAGCGCGTCTCTGTTTGCCGGCGGGAGGCTGACATCCGAAGAGTCGAGGGATAGAAGACGAATCGGTTTGATATATTGTGAGGATGGGAGTTGTTCCGGGTCGGGTTGATCGAGACGGAGGATTTTTGCGGCCTTTGCCCGCATGTCTGCCGCCACGGCATAGTCGGCGGCACAGGTCGCTCTTTGGGCGACGATGCTCGACCATGCTTCGAGGTCGTCGGCGTATTTTTGCCGAAGCGCCTCTTTCGTTACGCGCCGGTTCGAGTAGAAGAGATTCACGGCTTCGTCATAAATATCGACGGCACGTGCATAGGAGAGTTTGAAGGGCGGCTTTGTCAGGAACTTGATGACATTTCGGCGGTCATGTTGTTTGGAGAGGGAGAATACGAGATTCAACAAGTCGATATATAACTGTTCCTTTGCCGAGAGATCGTCTTCGCAACCTTTGTCGATGTAGTCCATGATGCGCTGGTAGGATTGCTCGTCGGTGAATCCTCCGAACACATCCAGCTTCGTCATTTCAAACGAACGGTCTCGTTGTACTTTGTAGAGTTGTGTCGTCGCCGGAATGTTTCCGCCGAGAGCCTCATCCATGAGCCTTATTTCGAGTAGTGCGCGTTTCTGCAAGAGACCACGGGCTATCAGCACGGCAACGCGGCTGTTCGGGTCGTTGTACTCCTGCGTAAACTGCTCGACGTTCGCGCTGATGCTGCGGGCGATATCTTCCGGCGGCCAGCCGAGCGCACCGAGATCGACCAACCTCTGCTCCTCTTCAGGCGCGAGGTTTTCACCGATGCTCTTATGGTCGGATAGTTCGTTCATATTCTTCGATCATTTTATTGACGGCTGCAAGCTCGCGTTCTTTCGCCTTCAGACGGTTTCTTCGTTCGATATCCAGATGGGGCTTGCTGCCGCGGGTTATCTCGTGTTTGATCCGCCAGATGCTTCCTTTGAGATTCTTCTGTCTGGCGACAAGGGCAACAGGCCCCATTTTACGCAGGGTCGCCAGTTCCTGCATCTCCCTGAAGATCGAGTGCCGGCCGAGCAGCGCATGATGCTCGGCGTAGTATGTGAATTCGTAGAGAATTTTTCGATTTTCGGAAAAAGATTTTATAAGATTTTCGGCCGTCGCAAAACATTCGTCCAGTGTGGTACAATCGAATAGCCGCCGGTGCGCATCTACGTAATCTCGATAGGCTGTAATTTTGTCGGCTGCCAGAATTTTCAATTCGGGCGGACAATCCGGTTCAGAGAGAAACGTCCATTGCTCCCGGAAGGCCGGGCGGGAGCTGGGCGGGGGCGTCGTGAGTGGAGAAGTCCCCGCTGCCTTGCACAGCGTGTCGATAAGCAACGATTTGTACCGATCGGGACGCGCTGTTACGAGCTGGGCGAGATGCTCGTTCTTGGCGTAAAGAGAGAGGAGCCGAAGCCCTGCTTGGACTTCGGCTCCGGACTCTAACCACTTTTGAACGGCATCTCGCATTACGACCGGATTTTGGTGAGCAAGGGGGATACCGCATTCCAGCCTTCGGCAGATGCTGCAATGAACTTACGCTGACAGAGTCCGGCGATCACGACGTTCTCGCAGGGATTGCTCCGCAGGACGAGTGTAACGAAGTTGCCGAAATCGTGCGAAACTTCCGTAGCACGGACACCGCGGCGATACTCTTTTGCATAATCCGCGACGAGGGTTTCGTTGTCGGCATCCTCTTGCATCGTTCCGCAAAGTTCGACCAGAGCCACTTTGTTCAGGAGCATCGGCAGACGTTCTGAGTAGTGTCGGGAACCGTCTTTGCGAACGTATACCTTGAGTTGTGCCAGATCTGCAAAATCCACCGGAGCGACCGGAGCGCAGTTGGCCGGGACAAACACGAATTCGTCGGGGATAGAGGCATCCGCAATCAGAGCGGGGAATTGCTTTGCGAAGGGGGCATCATCGACGAATACAAGCGTACAGTGTCCGGGAGCCGCCTTCTGCCACAGAGCCTGCAACAGGTCTTTCGTGCCGGGGTAGGCCGCGATAACGATAACGGAATCGTCAGCCGGTACTCCTTCAGCATCCGAAGAGGCCGGTGCGGGGGCGGCATCCTTTTCCGGAAGGGGCGAAAGAGGTGCCGGTTCCGGAATGGGGGTTTCTTCTGGAGTGTTCCCATCGGGGCTTACGACTCCCGCATCTGCGGCTCGTTTTTCAACTTCGGCCGGAGGTGTGGCCGAAACAGCCGGAGCGCCTTTGGCCCCGGTCTGTCTTGCGGTGTTATTCTTTCCCATACTATGCCCCCTCTTCCTCTGTCGGTGCCGATGCAGCCTCGTTGGCGAGTTCCGGCATCTTGCCTTTGTAGATGCTTGCCCCGATCAGGTCTCGCTGCTCCTGCTTGAACGTGAGCTTCCGCTTGCGGGCATCCTTGTTGTTGGTGTACTCCGTCGTCAGGAAGAGCGGGTTGCACTTCGAACCGCGATATTCCGCCGTATTGCCGTTGGCGCAATCACGGTTCAATGCGATGAACCCACGGTTGCGTGCGTACTCAGTGAAACCGGCAATCTCGGCCGAATCGCCCGGATGCTCGAAGGCGATGCCGACTTTGACGCCGCGGGCGTCGGGATCTCCTTCAGACTCTTCGGTACATTCGATCGTACTCGGCGTAGCGTAGATGCCGATTGCTTTCTTTTCTGCGATCAGTTCCAGATCGCTTTTCATGACGATGTCTCCGATTTCCCGCGTCGGTTCCGCAGCGACGAATTCGACAGGAACGAGGATTATTGTCGGGTTTTTGGGACGAGGGCAGCCTGCGCCCTCGTCCGTTTTCAGAATTGATACAGGGTTATACATGATAATCGGTGTTAAGGTTTGATACTATGCGCCCTCGTGGGTGTCTTCCACTTCAGCGGCAGCGTTGGTCTTTTTCCAGAAGTCGGTCGAGCCGTCATCCGAGATTGCAGCCTGCGGGTCGTAGTCGGCCGGAACGGAAGCGAAGAGCATTTCGCCGAACGCGAAGCCGACACCGAGCCAAAATTCGCCGTAGTAGCGGACTTCGTAATCGACCTTCTGGATGTCGGTGATCACCTGCGGCTGGTTCAGGTTCTGCAGCATGATGAAGTTCGACTTCGGCGTGCAGAAGATGATCGGCGAGCCGTACAGGCAGTCGAGTACCTGAAGCGAGAAGTTCGTGAAATCGACACGGTCTTTGCCAAAATCGGGATTCTCTGTGCCGCTGCCGGCTCCCCACTTGTCTTTGTAACCTCGTTTGTATTTCACGTAGAGATCGGCAGACAGGAAGATGTTCATCTTCAGGGACTGATACTTCGCCAGAATCTTGTGGGCGAAGTCATTGATGTACTCGACGACTTCGGCATCTGTTGCTGTGCGCAGATCCTTTGCGTTCGGGTAGAAATTGATACCCTTATCGCCCGACTTGGCCGCTTCGACGAGCAGCGTTTCGATGCCGTTCATCGACTCTTCCGGCTTGCCGGCATCGGTCGGGTTCTCCTTGGCCTTGTACTTGCCTTTGCCGATCATCTTCATCTCGATGTCCTGAAGGATCGACGGCAGCAGAATCTTCTGCACGATGTAGCGTGTGATCGGCATCTGATCGGGGGACAGACGCTCGTTGTAGAGCGACAACAGCCACGAGTTGGCGACGTCGGCCGGGACGATCGCAAAGTTGATCTTGTGCCGGTAGTTCTGGATTTTGATGGCGGTGAACCGTGCATCGCCAGACGGAGTCCACTTGGCCGAGAACTCCTGTACGACGGACGTATAGTCTGAGCGGACGGCTTTGTAGGTTTCGATCGCACGCTTCGGCGTCATGAACTTCGCCGAGGTGAACCCCCGGTAGATGTCCTGCATGAGTTCCAGACTGTTCCCTTGCGACGAATAGGTGCCCAGCTCCTTTTTCAGATCATCCACATCGATCGTAGCTGCGGAGAAAGTCGGAAGCTGGCCCGTGGCCAGAGCTTCGAGCGCGAGGTGGTTGTGGGATGCCTTCGCGTCGATCGTGAAGGTACGGCCTTCGCTTCTCCCGAATACTTCTGTTGCGGCAGGCTTATCTTCGCGGGCTTTGGCGAGTTTCTCCTTCTCCTGCTGTAAGATCGTCATCTGGGCAGACATCGACGCGATTTTTTCTTCTGCTTTTGCCAGTTCCTGCCGTAACTTGTCTTTGTCGTCGCCGCCGGAGCGACCGATGGCATCGAGGAAGTTCAGCAAAAGCTGTTCTTGCTGTGCGTCGTCATTTGCATCGCTGGCGGCGTATGCGTCGTAGTGCTGCAAGGCTTCCGGGCCAAATTTCTGTTCGAGAATCTTACGCTGATCAGCAGAGAGTACCTCATGCCCTTCTGCATCACGCGAAAGATTTTCCACCCCGACAGTTCGGGCGAAGATTTTCGAAATAAAGTTCCAGTTCAATTTCATGTTCGATATAATTATGAGTGAATACTTGCGCGGATAAAGGCGTGATCGACGCATTCCTGTAAAGTGGCGATGCCGTCGGCAAGGCCGTTTTCGATAGCCTTGTCTGCGAAGAAAGTCGCGCCGGTCAGTACTCCCGGCGCGTCGGCCCGGAGGGCTTGCCGGCCCGCTTTGACGTCGGCATGGAACGCGGCGACCAAATGAGACAGGCGCATGCGGATCAGCGTGTACTCTCCGGTGAGTGCTTGGCGGTATGCGAGGTTTTTGTCGGATGACTCTTCCGCGTATATCTCGTGAACCTTTTGTCCGGACTTCTCCAATGCCTCTCGGTCATCGATGAAATATGTATATGCGCCGATTGACCCTACTTCCGATGTGATGGCGTTGTCGCAATAGACTGCGTCGCATTGTGCGGCGATCCAATAAGCTGCTGACGCGCAAAAATCGGCATGTGCGAGCAGAGGCTTCCCTGTGGCTTTGAATTTGCGGATCGCATCCAACATCAAGGGAACAGCCGTCGAATTCCCGCCGCCGGAGTCAATGTCGAGAACGCAGGCAACGACGTTTGTGTCAGCCGCAGCAGCGAGAAGGGCCTGTGCATATGTGGCAGTTCCGATCGTTCCGCAGGAGTCGTATTTGGTAATCGTGCCGGATATTGGGATCACAGCAACGCAGGGGTCGCCGCTTCTGGCGGCATTCGCGGAAACGGCGCGGGCATCTACATCGTAAAGCATGATGTCGAATTCTCGCTCGGCAGCTTGGAGTAGAATGTCCTGCTGCTGAAGCAGCGAAATGGCCGTTGGTATGAGAGTGGAAATATCGTGAACGAGCCAACGACCGCGGCGCAGTTCGAGGGCCAGCTTGACGTTGTTCTCCGGGGTGATCAGGCGTTTCATTTCTTTTTTATGCAAATCTACTTGGTCGCAGGCCGCATAAAAAGGACGGCATTACCCCTTTACCGCATCGATTGATGTCTGGTATTTGCAGGTGGCAACGAGGGTTTCTTCCTCGGTCAGTGTAAGCAGGGCCGGGATGTCCTTGCTGCCGAAAACAAGGGAGCCGCCGCGCCATTTGACGCGGACGATTGCAGGCTCATGCAGGAAAGCATCGTCAGAACGGAGTGTTGCTGTCAGAGTAATCGTCAGGAGTTCTCCTGCATCTTCACGGGTCGTTGCCGTTTTGAGATTGCCGAACGGACTGATCAAGGGAACCCGCCGAAACTCGGCGGCAGGGTATGCCGCCGGTTTTAAGGCGATAGAAGTGATAATTTTAAGCATATTATCAGTGAATTTGTAGAAATAATTACGATTTTCGGTTAAACTTTTTTCGGCTCATCGACGAGCGATTCGATGTAGTATGCACGGCGGGTCAGTTTCCGCTTCAAGGCTTCCAGCTCCTTCAGTTCCCGACGATAGGCCCGCTTGTGGAGGGATTCAAAGTATTCAGCCGAGAACAATTTACGGGAGAGGATGAACGCTTCGATAATCTCCTCTTTGCGTTGGCGGAGGGCTTTACGGCGCTGCACGAACTCCCAAAAGTCGAGTTCAAAGTAGGCGCGCAGGGAGATATTGAGCTGCTTGGTTGCTTGGGCCGAAAGGTAAATGAACTTATTTTGAAAGTTCTGGGTGGCTTCGTTGATAGGCAGTATAAAAGTCACTGCGAATTTTCCGCAGGCTTCTCTGGGCGGGAGGCATGCAGCTTGAGTGTGCCCGATGATCAGTTTCCCGAAGCAATTTCGGGCTGTCACGATATAAGCGCCGGAGGTATCCCGCTCGAAGAGATAGGCGAGATAATCCATGTGTATTCGGTCATCTACATCGAAGGTGAGTCTCATTTCCATATTCGTTTGTCAATTCCGGTTTTTAAGGTTCGTACATACATAGGATCGAGCCTGATCAGAGAATCGTCTTTTATGTCGATAAAGCAGCAACGGTTCCCGAATTCGTTTATCCAGTCGAACAGCCCGTCGCTACACATGGACTGCACGATTTCAATGAATTCTTCGGGATTGCCTGCGATAGCCGCAATCCGCTGCCAGTGGTAAGGTGGCAGGCGTGAGAGCTGCGCTACCAATAAACGAAGGTACTTCAAGAACTCTTCGTCGGAAAGGTCATAGTATGTTTTCATAAAAAGGATACCTATTTTGGGCAACTACACGAACTACAATTAACTACATGTTGAAAATCAGATATTTACAAAACTACAAAAGTAGCTTTTCATAGTGATTGTAGTTTTTAGAGTTTGAAAGTGAATAAAATGTAGTTTTATGTAGTTTTTTTGTTGTTAAAGTAGTTGTACTTATTTCGTTGATTATTAGCGTTGTAGTTCGTGTAGTTCGTGTAGTTGGCATTTTTTCAATTTGTGGCGGTACTTGCGGCGAATACCTGCCAACATGCGAAACGCCGAACTCCGGCGGTAGCGCTCGGCGGTTTCGATGATCCTGTTGGTCTCAATACACGCCGCAGCGGCAGCTTGGGCCGCAGCTGTCATAGACGAGGAGCAGGCCGCAAATGCATGGCCTGCTCTTGAAAGGGAACCCGATATGTCATATAGGTCATTCATACGGATCGCATTTTACGGCATGATTGCTGACGGCAAGCCCCTCGCCGATTAATCCTCGGTAATCGATCAGAAGCGAGTCGAGGTAGTCATAAAGTCGGTGATATGAGTAGATAGGGTAGTGTTCGCCGTTCAAATAGCATGCGGAAAAATCCCCGGTTTCCGGCAGATACATCAACTTGATCGCTGGAATGTGCAACGGGCCGAGCCGATAGGCGACACCGATTTCCTTATCGAAGGCGACCTGATCCGGAGAACACTTGAATACGATCGCCGCACACCCGACCAATGGAACGAGTCGATGTCCCCTATGGGTGATCTCGTTACGAACATCATCACCCGGCCGAAGGATCGGTACCTGCTGGCCGATGATTGAGAAGCCGGTTTTGTCTCTTTTCTGCACTTCCATCGTGACGTCGAACTTCAATCCAAATGCCGAATATCGACTGATGTAGTTTGTGAGCATTTCTTTCATCATCAAATAATTTTATGCCTTGAGGCGGTTATTTGTGGGCGACCGGGGACTCGAACCCCTAATTTCCGAATGTTCTTCTTATACCAATTTTCCCATTTTATAAGATGCCTGTCGTCGCCCTGCCGGTTTTACATTTTCATCAGCACGCTCCTTTCTTTTTTTCGACAAACGACCGTAAGGCCAGTGAAATGTCGAGTTCGTTCGTTGTGTTCAATGCTTCATAGAGGTCATCGTCTATCCCTTTCTCATCTTCAAAATTTCCTGCGATGCTTTTGGCTCCCGTCGGAATCCGCACCCACTTCTCGATGTAGGTCTTATTACCCAAAATGACAGTACGTTTCCATCCGTCCGGGGTGATTTCAATTGTTACTTTCGGAGTCATGATTTTTAGAGTATTAAGTTCATTGGATAAGCATCTATTTCGGCCGCCGTTTTCTCTTTTTCCATATCTCTGTCTTATTCGTGAATCTCCCGCCAGCCGAGGATATTTTTAACGCTGATAAGGCGGCTCGTACCCTCAATAGTCCACAAATAGCCACCGGCATCACCGGCAGAAAGCCATGCTGTCGATATGCGGATCAGCCCGGAACCATACCATTTTACCTCCACAACCTTGTAATACTCCGGCAGCTCCTCTTTCGGGTCGTGCCAGCGCGTCAGCTCTGCATGTTCGGATTTTCCGAATTGGATAAGCCATTCAAGGGCTGAGAAGGTAGGAATACAGCATCCCACACACCCCCGGTCGCAATTCTTTCGATCTCCGCAATCTACGCAGATGTTTTTTTCGCAAAAGGCTTTTGCTCTTTCCTCAATCGTTTTCATTTCTTGGTCAGTTTTTGGATAAGATAATTCATGTAATAGCAGCTATGTTCGCCGCATTCAGTTGCCGTATTTGCGCAAGTATTGTCTTTGTAATTTCGAAAGAAGCAGACTTTTCTATGCGCCTCTATTGCTTTCTCGCGCATCCGCTCCTCGGCCTCCTGCTCGGCAAGTTCGACCGCATACAGGGCTACATCTACTCTCACGGCATAATATGGCAGGTCAAATTCTTCGCCCTCACAACCGACCTCTACTTTCCAGCTACCGTCCTCCAGTTCTTGTCTTGCTTTTTCGCTTTTCATAGGTTCAATTCATATCCGTTAGACAATATCCACTCAATACGGTTACAAAGGAGGTCGACAAGATCGAATTCGAGTTGCTCTCCAATGCACTGGTGCGTGTGGCTGTTTTCGTAGCGCAGGTTCCAACAGAAGTTATTGGACAGAGTTAAAGCGTAGTCATGATTCTGCCCAACTACGGCAGGAATATCCGGCGGCATCACTCCCAGCAGGTCGGCGACCGTGAAGGCAGGGGCGATAACCTCCATTTCCCGGCTCTCCATATCCAGCACGTAATCGTTTTTGATGTATCTCTTCCTGTACACCATGCTCGCCTTGTCCGCGGGCACCCCCAACTCGACCAGCCGCTTCGACTGCTCGATGCTCGTTACTTGGTCTTTCATCCTCTAAAGTTTTTAAATTCACAACTGTAAAAAACTGATTTCTTGTTACACCAATGCGCCAACCGTTTCTGCTCATTTGTCGGCTCGATGTTATTATCGAAATTCCGGTAAGGCTGGGCAAACGGGCAGACTTTCAGCTTGCGCAGGGCGTTGATTCGCTCTAATGATTCCTCGACATCTCGTATTAGGCAGTATACGAAAATGCGATATGGCTTGATGCCTCGGCGCCCTAACTCTTTGACACACTTTGTAACCGCCTCCAGTTGGGACATCCGGTCGCAGGCGAACCGAATATGCCGAATCCATTTCACCCGTGCCAGCAGGTCGAGGATGTAGGGATTATCGCACGCCCTCCGGGCGTCCAGCCCTTGATTGAAATCAACTGCGATTCCCATGCGGACGATTTCCTCGATCTGTTCCAGCCCAAAGTCCGATGCCAGCACATTGTTGTCGAGTAATACAGCCCGGCGTTTGTCGCCGATAAACTCCCGGAACGGAGACGCCGGCCGGATTCCTCCCTCTTTGTGCGGAACAATGCACCACGGACAGCGGTTCGGGCAGCCGCGGGTCAGAAAACCGTAGGCTTCGTTCACTCCGTACAGCGAATAATCCGGGCAAATATGCTCGATCTCCTCCGGCAACACCGTCGTATAGTCCCGGAATCCCGTCCCGCCCCGGATCACCTCGCAATGGTAGATGTCCGGACAATCGGGCGTGAAAGTGAAAACCTTCGACATGTAAACCCGGTCGTAACGACCGAACATCGGGTCGGCGAACTCTACCGAATCACCCTGCGATTTATGCCACGCTGACAGTTTCATCAGCGCGAGGTTCGGGAAGTTGTGACCGTCTATGTCAACCAAACCTATTCGCATAATCCGTATCTCAACATGTTTTCAAATATCCCCATCATCGGGGCCTTTACGATACTGTTCCCGGCCAGCTTGTACTGCTGCGTATCACTGATTCCCGCAGCTTGTATCTTGTTTATGTCGCCATCCGAAACATCCATCAGGCGGAAACATTCGCGGGGCGTAAGGCGGCGGAGGCGCCCCGCATAGTCCAACAGGTTGTTTTGCACCCACGCGCTGCCCGTAATCGTTCCGGGGATAGTCGATTCTCCGCCGTTGTTGAACCCGCGTCCCCGCATCAGAATTTTTGGTTCAAGGCCGCCGCCCGATTTCGTTTTTATCGTTGGGCTGATGCCAGTCGGATCGTATACCCGGTATTGTTGGCGGTTCCAATCCGTTTCCTTCGTTGCGTCGATCTGCATCACTTTGTCTGAAATAATCTTCCCGTTCCTGTTCCCGCCATATCTTGATGTCAAGCACATTGATACATCGCCGTCTATACTCGTGTATTTTCCGAATCCTTTTGCAGCAATTTTTAATGCTGCTTCACTCAAAAAGTATTTTTTATCAACAGTCGATTCAAGCACGTCTTTCAACCGCTTTCCCAGCCTGACCGGGTGCGGAAACTCGTACCAGTTGCCGTTAAGGACGGAAAGCATAAATACCCGTTCCCGGTTCTGCGGGACGCCGTAATCTTTGGCGTTGAGTACTTCCGTGTAATTGACATATCCCAGCGAACGCAGCCATGATTCCCATTTGAGAAACAGTGGGCGATATTTTTCCGATGCGAGGGCTTTCACATTCTCCATCAGCAGGAATTTCGGACGCTTGGACGCAATAGGCTGACGGCATGCCCACAACAAGGATGATCGGGTGTCTGAACCTTCATCGAAGCCCTTTTGTTTTCCGGCGATGCTGATGTCGGTACACGGAAACGAGTAGGTGAACAGGTCGAAGTCCGAAACGGCGTTCCAATCGATTTTCGTGATGTCGCCGTAATTTCGGCCGGCCAGCTCCGGGAACACTGCATCGTGAGCCTTAATCGCCCATTTGTCAATCTCCGACCAGCCCACGCACTCGTAGTCCGCGCCGATGTCCCGAAGAGCCATAAGCTGGCTGTCGTAGCCGGAAAAACTCGTGAAAACTCGTATCCTCATATTTATCGCTCTTTTTTTTTGTTGAGTGGACTCGTCTGCTGGGCACGGATATCGGATAATGTTATTTGCCCCATATCAGAATAATCTTTGACTTTGAATTGGTATTGCATAGTTGCACCACACGCATTCTTGCATGATAGTACCGCTGCCATTGACGATATTAGAGCGGATGTTGTTACGTTTCACCGGGAATTTGATTTTATGCCAATCATCATAGAGATAATCCATAAGCAGGCAGTCATATCCACTGACCATTGCGAACCCTTTTATTTGATGAAGTTTCCAAGCCAGCCGTTCGTGATCTGCATCCGTAAAGTCGAACAGGTAGTCTCCACCCTTGTGTTTACTCCCGCGGCTTTCCAAAGGATACGGTGGGTCGCAATAAAAAAATGCCCCCGGAAAGTCGAGCCTGTCGATTGCGGCAGAGAAGTCGCTGTTGATGATCTGGAAGTTGCGGCGGATTTCCTGCGCTACTTCATGAAGCTTCTCAACTCCGTTTTTCCATCGACTGACTGTCTCTCCACCCTGTGCGTTCACATGTTGTTTGGACATATGCCACCCTTTATTTTGTCGCTGAACTCCCAGTCCGAAGAACGACTGCCGCACACGGACATAGAACCGTCGAGCGCGTTCAAGGTCTGTGATTCCTTCAGCCCCCCCCCAGCATTTCCGGTATTCGAGTTCAGAACATGGTGTCAGTTCTAACATCCGGACGAGTTCATCTTCATGTTCGCGGAGCTGTTCGAAGAAGTTGGTTATTTCGCCGTTTATTTCGTTGGCTGTCCGAATGACATTGCCTCGGTAGTTCAAAGATACGACCATCGATCCCGCGAAGAGATCGACGAGGTGAGTGAACTTCGGTGGAAAATTCTCATAGAGATATTCTATAAAAGAAAATTTGCCACCGAAGTAGTTGAAGGCTATCTTTTTGCTATTGTTGCCGCTCATTGTTTTGGAAGGTTGTAGTGCCGACGTTCGGCGGCTGTTAATTCGGTCGTAAATTCAAAACCGTAGACCCACACGTAGGGATTTTTCTTCCATGTCCCCTCCCAGTATGTCAAATCAATAAGCGAAGCATAGGCATCGCGCCAGCTTTTACCTAAAACTGTTTCGAGGGCAGTACATTGAATGTTTGGAAGGCCAAAATTGCATTCCAGAGCATCGGAAAATATTCCGTCCTTTTTGCAACCTTCATCCGTAATATCCTGTAACCGTTCGCCATGCCGGGCTGTTATCCGAAGGAAGTAGCGGGCCATCCGCGCCGGCATGGATTGCTTATTTCGCCAGAATCCGGATTTGTCGAGGTATTCTCCATATCCGAGTTCTTGCAGGGCTTGAATGTCTGCCGGATCGTATTTGTAAAATACCCTGTCGGGGTCAATGTCGTCGATATATGGTTCTTTGATGTAGATGACTTCGCCGACCTTGTACCGGGGACGAACGAGATGGCGGCGAGCAAGAAGGTCTGCGCGACTACCATCTGGAAGGATGAAATCGCCGCGAGGATTGAGCAAATAATCGTCTGGCTGCGGGTCTGTCAGCCGGCGTGTTTCCGTCTTGTGCCGCGCAACGACTTCGCGCTGCAATTCTTCGAGAAAACCGATGCTTTTCATAGTTTCTTTCGGTTAAAATGTTCGATGATTTCGTCTTTCGTAGCTTTGTGGCACAGTTGCTTCGGTGCTACTGCTGCCATCCATTTCGCCCGGATATCGCTGGCCCGCGGTATCAGAACTTTGAACCAGTCGCCGGCCATAATCAGCCGTTCCCCGGTTTCAGTCTGTACGGTATCTTTCAGCCTGTCGAAGCGGATTACGGCGTGGGCGACGAACCATTGCTCGCGGTCGTTGTCACTGTTCACGGCCGCCAGTGCCTTGAACATTTCTATATTCTCGCCGCAGTTTATACATTCACGGGCCATAGCCTCTCGCTTTTGTTCTTCGGGAGGTGCCCAGAAGGATGGGTTTGAGTTAGCAATAGCAAAAGCAAGCAGGAGTCGAGGTTGGTCGCGGTTTAGTTGTTTTACCGGTCTACCAATATCTGCCATCCACTTACCGAGTTCTATTTGTTGCCGTACGGTAGGGATAAGCACCATACATGAGGTTTGAAAACTCATTGTTCCCCTCCTTTCTTTGCAAGTGCCGCCATAAGTTTTTTTGCATGCTCCACGGCCATAGTATAGGGGTCGCGGCATTCGGGTTTATTCACCAACTCCGGGAGTATCAGCGCCGCCGCAAAGCCTATAAATGCCTCGCTGTTCGGCGTTCCGATATTCGCCCACGGCCCGGCGGGCGCGTCATTGCGGAGCATCTGTCCGTCGCCCGTCAGCAACCAGAGCTTGTCGATTTCGGGGTAATGTTGGCAGATGCGGGTGGCTACATCGAGCGAGATTCCATTATTTCCCTTTTTGATCTGATAAAGGTTTTCACCGCGGGGCAAGCCGATGTGTCGTGCGAATGCATTAGCGGTCATTTTCGATTGTTGGATGACCATTTCGATGCGCTGCCAGTTAGTCGGGGTTTCTTTTTCCGCCTGATTCTGTTTTGATTTGTTGTTTTGCATAGGATTGATTATTAGATTATTAAAATGGTAGTTGTGTGGGGGTGAAAGGTTCCGGATCGTCCTGTTCGTCTGTATTGTCTGTGTAACTCCGCGAGGTGTCGAGGTCGATGCCGTAATTCTCGCAGATCATTTTGTAGTCGAAGAGCATGGCCGTTGTCGTTCGACCTGTGGCTGCATCTCCGGCCGGAACGAATCCCGTTGGGTTTTGGATGACTTTGAATCGTTCGGCCTTTTTGGTGCCGAGGAATTCCCGACTGTGCTCCAGATAGTATTTCAGCGAGTCGCGGGGTATCTTTTTGCTCTCGGAATCTCGGCTCTCTTTGGCGTAGAGCTGCGATATACGGAGGAATGATACGGATAGGTAGCGTGTCCCTTCCGGCAGTTCCAACAGTGTCTTGGACTCTTTGATTGGGATTCCCTTTTTTGTGGACGCTTTGATGTGATAGTCCACGCCAATCCATATTTTCCCGGATGATGCCAGAATATCGACTGTCTCCCAGAACCCGGCGAGTTCGTTGTTTTCATTGGTCTTGAGGTTTTGCGTTTCGCACATCTTTGTGACCATTGGGAGTATTTCAGCGTATGTAAAGGGTAGGGAAAGTAGGTGTTCGATGCTGCGGAAAGCCGCAGTAATTGACACCCAGTTCCTGAAGGTGCGATCCTCGATGATTTTGCCTGCGAATGCCGCGGAGAAGTCGGCGGCGGTTTCGTCGTACATGTGGCGGTAATTACTGCGGAACTGATTGCGTTGCTTGAGCAGCTCCCCGGTTAGGTGGGTCAGGCCGCGCTTTTCGATCAACTTGAGTTCGTTATATCTCTTTTTCTCGTCATCGGAAAAGGTTGTCTTGGAGAAGGTGAGAAATACCAGACGGGAGAAGAGGGCGATGTCTGCCGTCGGCATCTCCTGCCCGCTCAATATCACGCCGCAATCCACGGCCGTAGTTTCTCGCTTTTTGTCGTTGTCCATGTTCATGCGGGAGCGGCCGGCACCATCCCATAAGCCTTTCAGGAATTCCCGTTTCTCGATGTCGAGAGTGTTCTTGTACTCGTCGATGTGGACGATAGCATTTGATACCTCGGCCACGGCTTCGGCAAGTGCTGCTTTCGTCGTGTTGTTGATGTTCGGCGCTATATAGGACGGGATAAAAAACGATGTCAGTGAGTGGGCGAGTTCGGACTTTCCCGAACCTTTTGGCCCGAAGAGGTTCAGAATCGGGAATGACGTTGTGACATTCACGATGAGATCCCGGAAGAGTGACGCGATTAGGAAGCAGATTCCGATCTTTGCGTTGTCGCCGAACACCTCGATGAGTCGTGTCGCGTAGTCCTTGAGCGTTATGTCGTTGGTGATCGCATACACGAACCGGCGCTGAAATTGATAGCTTTGCGGGTCGTCTGCCGTATCTTTGGAACATCCCGGCAAATAGAAAAGCTGCCCGCGGACGTTCACCAAGCCGAAATCATTTGCTTTGACAAAGTGCCCCTCGTCCATTGCACCATTTCCCCATGCGTATATTTGGTGCCGTTTCTGCCATCCGAGCTGTTTGATTTCGTCGGCCGAGGGAGTCCCGTCGAACAGGTATTTTTTTAGTTTCGTCAGTTCGCCCTGTCCTGCTTCCCAGATGTAGTTGCCTTTCGATTCCGTACGGATGCGGAAGTCGGCAAACGATACGAGCGAACGCTGATCGAGTTTGATGACTGCTTCCTCTCCTTTGTCGTTCCGCATCCGGAACAGACGCCGGGCGTTCTGGTCGTCTTTGACATGGACGATCGGTTCGAGGATGAAGTTCGACCAGCGGACATCGGCATTTCCTCGTCCGGCACCGTAATAACTATTGTGTGAGATATAGAACCCGTATTCCGAAATCATGTCCTCGGAATAGCTTTCTTCCTTTTTTCGCTGCGCTCGTTCCCGTTCGAGTTGGATTTTTTGTAGCTCTGCCGTCCATATCTTGCGGTTCTTGTACTCACGCGCGAACATGTCCAGATACATGTTGACCGTACTTTCGTCGCGGCATAGAGCCAAGAGCTGACAAACTTCGGATATGACGGCGATCTGCTCGGTCTGGGAGTTCTTGCCTTCCATTTTGTGAGCGCAGAGCCACGGGATAAAGTCTGTTGTGGAATTGCTCAACAATTCTTCGTACCCCTTTGAATATTGCCGGAAATAATCGTCAGGGTCTTTATAGTTGTCTTTGATTTCCATGACCCGCACGGCCAGCCCTTCGCGGAGCATGGTTTCGGCGTTTTTGACAACGGCCTTCTGCCCGGCATCATCCATGTCTCCGATGATGATTACGGTGTCGGCGACCTTCTTTATGAGTTCGATCTGCTTTGGTGTGAGGGCAGTGCCGAGCGGGGCGACCGTATTGTCTACGCCGATCTGGTGCATGCGGATAGCGTCGGGATTCCCCTCGACGAGATTCATTGTGCGGACGGCCGCAGCCTGACGTGCCGACTCGAAGTATGCGAACAGATGCTCACCTTTTTTGTAGACCGCCGTGTCGCCCGTGTTGATGTATTTCGGGAGCTTTTTGGGGTTCTCCTTATCCATAAGACGACCGGAGAAGCCGACGATGTTTCCTGTCCGGTCGCGTATGGTGAACATCAGCCGCCCGCGGAAAGTATCGTACAGGGAGCCGTCGCGTTCGCTTCGGCGGACGAGGTCAGCGTCGATCAGTAGTTGCTCCTTGTACCCTTTTTGTGTGGCATATTCGCGGAATCCGCCTTTGTACGGGGCGAAGCCGATCAGCATATTGTCGATCGTCTCCTCTTTGAACCCTCGCTCCTTTGTTGCGTATTTTTGGGCTGGGAGTGATTGCTTGTAACTTTCCCGAAAGTATTCGAGGGCGACCTGATTGATTTCGAAAATGCGAGAGCGGCGGAACCGGGCCTCTTTTTGCTCTGGAGTCAGCTCCTCGGCCTTATATTCGATGTTGAGTTTTTTTGCCAAATACTCCACCGCTTCGGGGAACGTCATGTTGTAGAGCATCATCACGAAAGATATGGCATTGCCTTTCGCACTACATCCGAAGCAGGTGAAGATTCCCTTTACCGGGGACACTTTGAACGAAGGTGTCTTTTCCTTGTGAAAGGGACAGCAGCATTCGTAATTGACGCCGGCCCTCTTCAGACTTACTCCTTCGCCCCCGATTATAGAGACGATGTCTTTGGATAGTATTTGGTCTATGACGTATTCAGGTATCATTTGCGCGGTGTTTCTGGCGGGACTTTCCCCCTTTGGGAAATCCCCCCCCCGATTTGGTTATAAAGATTCGATGTGTTCGACGATTATGCCGGCCCTGTCGTACTGTTGCTGGAAATCTTCTTTGATTCGCGGGCGTTTTTCCTCTTGTATGCCTTCATACAGACCGCAGCGGTACATTGTGAGCGCGCGGCGTATCGTTTCTAACAGCTCTTTGTCGAGATCCATTATGGCGTAGTGTTCCCGATTGTCTTTGTCGCAATACATGGCTACCAGAGTTTGAGGATGAGCGCTACGGCGACGATTGTGTTCAGGATAAAACAGATGAGGGTGGGGATCAGTCCTTGCCGGTCATCTGCACGGGCTTGCAACAGTGATTTTGCAATGTAGAGCAGAATGAGGAAGTCGAGAAAACCCGTTATACAGGCGAGGATAATCAATATGATAGTTTGCATGGTTATGTCGTTTAAAATGTTACGTTGATTTGGTACTTCTCGGCGATGAATTTTGCCAACGCCTCACGCTTGGACAGCGGGATTTGCCGGGCGCCGCACCCGTAGGCGTTGAAAGTCGAGGTCGCAACAAAGAGCATCTTTGCGCCTACTGTCCGGAGTTCTTCCCGACTGTGGATGTCCAGCCCCCGCCAGAACTCGATGAATGTCTTGGTTTGTTCCATATATTTTTTAAATTTTTGATTCGGTGGAAAAAGAGGGCGGCGAAAATCTAATCGCCAGATTAAAAGTTGGCCGCCCTCTGCGTCCGGTACTATCTCACGACAGAATGCGGACGCGGTCAGGACTCCGATGCCCTATAGTCAGGGACAGACTTTCGGCGGCCGATGTCATGCGCCGCATCTTTTCGATGTCTGTCCCGTTGTAGATGTCTAACAGACGACTGCCTACCATCAGGCGGCTTTCCTCTGTGTCGAGGTTCACGATCAGCCTCACGTTGTTGGGGTAGGTCTGAATCATCTTGGTTTCTTTCCCCCGCAGGTAGCGGGTTTCGCATTGCGGCATACTGTACGCCGGGGTTGCAGTTGATTTTCTGTTTTGCATAGGATTGTGTTTGAAATGGTGGAAAATTTCTCTACATTTGTTATTAACATTGTTATTTACAAATGCAAATATCAGTAATTATTAGGATTAATCCAAATAAAACCTAATAATTTTTACACTTAAAAATTAGCCTCAATGTATAGTATTGATATTAGGGAATTTAGACGTGCAAATAAAATGACGCAACAAGAACTTGCAGACTATTTTGGCGTCGTTCAGGGGTTTATCTCCAATATGGAAAATGGGCGTGAAAAAGTGCCCGACAAATACATTAGTAAAATATTAGGTGATCCGAATGTCGATTCTTCAATGGTGAAAGTGGTAGCACCGGAGAACGAGGTGAAGATGCCTCGTGAAGTATTCGATAAATTTTCCCTGCTGCTCGAAACTATTAGTTCCCAGCAGGGGACGATTGCGGATCAGCAGAAGGTGAATGCGGAACAGGGGCGGTTGATTGCTGATATGTACCAGAAAATCGACCGCCTGACATCATTGGGGAGTCGCACTGCCCGCACGGAAGACGATGCCGGATGTGCCGCTGCAAAATAGTTCTCTTTGGTCTCCAGACGATAGTCATCCCCAAATATTAAAAGTATGAAGAAAATTATCTTATTGGTGGTGTTGCTGTATGCATCATCCTGTGCTGTTCAATACAATGAAGCATATTATATGGCTGATTTTAGGCCCTATACAGAAGAGGGCTTTATTATTTCCCCTCTGTCATCGTATGCCGCACCTTATAAACCTTTGGCTACCATTTGCATAGAATTTACTCCCGGTTACGATCGAACCTATGTTAACGAAAAAATAGTAGAGAGTAAGGTAAATGACGATATGTACTTATCGGCAAATGGAAAAAAGCAGCAATGGCGGTGTCCGACGCAGGACGAAATGCTGAAGAAGTTGGTAGATTATGCAAAATCGATAGGTGCAAATGGACTGTTAGACTATCGTTTTGAGGCTGTTCGCCCTGTAAAATCAAATTTTAATCAGGTGCTTTATTATAGATTAACTGCCTTTGCAATAAGTATATAAAATGTGTTGTTCCGGGACAGATTCGGGACAAAAATGCTGTCGAGTGACCCCCGACCAAAATGTAAAGTGTTGATATTCACGGCCACAAAAAAGCGGGAAAAGGATACTTCAAATCCTCCTCCCGCTACCAAAGGGGTCGGATTGAAAAATCCGACCCCTGTTTTTTTGTAAACCGACGGCGAATAATGCAGGCTGGCGGTGATCTACAAGCCGTGCGCTTTGATAATCCTCCGGAACATGCTTTTCACGACGAGCGTGTGGAATGGGTGGATCAGGTTGAAATAGAAGAATCCCAGCCGGTTGTGGTATCGGACCAAGGTGCTCAGGTGGATTTCGTGCGCTTCGGCGTAAACCGAGAGGTAGGCTTTCAGGTGTTTGTCGTCGAGTGAAATTACCGTTTCATTGTCGGTTTTGCCGACGACCGACATCATGCGGTAATCCCTGCCGCTGCGGATTGCCTTTTCCAGCTGTTTCGCATCGCCGTTGTCGGTTTGCAGTCCGAACGGTCTGACCAGCGCGTTGCGCAGTTTGAACAGCGTGTTTACCCATCCGGGCATCGTCGTCCAGAATGCCGTCATCAGGTCGTCGGGCGAGATTTTGCGCCGGCAGGTCATGCCGTATGTGAAGCAGTCGTGGTAATCACCCGGCAGACAGGGTGTCAGCAGCGACCGGGGCGGAATGTCGGTCTTGTGAATTTTCATGTCGTTGTGTTGAAGTTGCGTTTGGTTTCAACAAGATACGCAAAAAAAACGGTACGAACTGCCGTCGGGTCGCAAACTCCGGCGCGTAATTTGCCGGGGAAGGTGTAACGTCAAATTCCAAAAGTTATGAAAGAGGATACGAAAACGACCTGCACGCCTTGCGAGCAGAATTTCGAACGCAAGGTCGATGAACTGGTGAAGGAGGGCAAGGCCCCGACCGCCAGAGAGCGTGAAGAGAAGGAAGCCGAAGTGGAAGCGGCTTTCTCCGACCGCGGGAAAGAGAAAAAGTAACGCCGCCGGGTGTGTATGCAAAGAGCCTGCTACTTGTGAGGTAGCAGGCTCTTTTATGCATATATCCGTGTTATTGCTGCTTCTTGTAGGCTTCGACGCCGCTGCGCAGGAATTGCACAAAGTTTTCGACGTTGAGGTCGTATCCGCGCGGCGGCACGAGCGTTTTCCCGTCGCGGCCCTGCAGTACGTAGTAGGGCTGGGCGTTGACGCCGTAGGTTTTCAGCGCATAGTAGGAGTTGATCTTGCCGAGACTTTTGAGCACTTTGCCCGAATCGGTGGTCACCCATTCGCTTTCGGGCAGGACTTTCTTGTCGTCGGAGTAGAGCGCCGCGATCACGTAATCCCGGCGCAGGATATCCAGCACCTGTGGATCGGACCAAACGCGGGCTTCCATTTCGCGGCAGTTTACGCAGCCGTGGCCCGTGAAGTCGATGAATAGCGGCTTGTCGACTTTCGCGGCGTATGCTTCGGCCTCCTGCAGATCGAAGAATCCTTCGAGTCCGTGCGGCAGGTGCAGGAAGTCGCTGTGCTTGGGTTTTTTGCCGTCTGCGGTCAGCAGCATGCCCGGTTCGCCCGACGCTGCGGCTGAGCCGACCTGTCCGATGACGAAGTCCTGCGTATGCAGGGGCGGCAGGTAGCCCGAAAGTCCCTTGAGGGGCGCTCCCCACATGCCGGGAATCAGGTAGACGACGAACGAGAAGGTGATGATCGCCAGCGCCAGCCGTCCTACGCCGAGGTAGGGCATGTCGCTGTCGTGTGCGAATTTGATTTTTCCGAGCAGGTAAAGTCCCAGCAGCGAGAAGGTCACGATCCATACGGCCAGGTAGATCTCGCGGTCGAGCAGTCCCCAATGATAGGTCTGGTCGGCGACCGAAAGGAACTTCATGCCCAGGGCGACTTCGATGAAGCCCAGCACGACCTTCACCGAGTTGAGCCAACCGCCGCTCTTGGGCAGTTTCTTGAGCATCGAGGGGAAGAAAGCGAAGATCGTAAACGGCAGGGCGAATGCCACCGAGAATGCGAGCATCGTGACGATCGGACTCCAGAATTCGCCCGAAGTCGACTTGATGAGTACCGAGCCGACGATCGGTCCCGTGCAGGAAAACGACACCAGCACGAGCGTCAGGGCCATGAAGAAGATGCCGGCCAAGCCTTTCGAGTCGGCTTTCGCATCGGTTTTGTTCACCATCCACGAGGGCATCGTGATTTCGAAAGCCCCGAAGAACGAAGCGGCGAAGACCATGAATACCAGGAAGAAGAGGATGTTCGGGAGCCAGTGCGTCGCCAGCCAGTTAAAAATGTCGGCCGTCACGGTGTCGCCGCCCAGGATGCGCGTAATGATGATGATGGCCGCGATCGGGAGCGTGTAGAGCGCGATGATGAAGAATCCGTACATGGCGGCGCGGAAGCGGCCGCGTGCGGGACCTCCTTCGCCCTTCATGAAGAACGAAACTGTCATCGGAACCATCGGGAACACGCAGGGGGTCAGCAGGGCTGCAAAGCCCCAGAGGATGGCTTCGATAATCAGCGCCCAAAGCGTACCGCTTCCTGCGGCGTCCTGCTGCGCCGGGACGATCTCCGCGGCAGTTGTCTCGGCCGTGCCGGAGGCCGTATCCGCGGCGGCTTCCGCCGGGGTGTCTTTGGCGGAGGAGTCGTTATTCGGGGAGACGGCTGCAGTACTGTTAGCTGCAGCCGAGCCGGGGCGTGCGGTCAGCTCGACCGTCAGTTCCGTGTCGTCGGGGGGCATGCAGCTTACCTCGTCGCAGATCATCCATTCGATTGCGGCCTTGACGGTGGCTTTGGCCGCGGCGAGTTTTACCTGCTGGGCGAAGCGGGCCTTGCCGGCGAAGGTGCCGATCTCCATCTCGAATGTCTTGTCGTAATGGCGTTCCGGCGTCGAAAGCTGTTCCACGCCGCCTTCGAGCGTTACGCCGTCGCCCGGCGTAAAGACGATGGCCGTAGCGTTGGGGCCGCCTTCGTAGGGTCCCATGTCGTACATATGGTAGGGGGCGGGAATCGACGCTTCGAGAACGATCCGGTAGACATCGCCTTCGAGGTGCTCCACGGAGCTTTTCCAGCTGACGTTCTGAGCCGTGGCCGCCGTGAAAGCGAACAGCGCGGCAACCGGCAGTAAAAGTGTGCGAAACAGTTTGTACATAGTCGTGGCGCATTATAATTTGTGCAAAGATAGGTGTTTTTTGCGGATAAATTGCTACATTCGCACGATGATTCGCCTGTCGCTCATAATCCCCACGCACAATAGGTCCGAACGGCTTATCGCCGCGCTCGAATCGGTCATACGGCAGGATCTGCCCGCCGCCGACTGGGAGTGCGTGGTCGTGAGCAACAATTCGACGGACGACACCGTCGCGCGGTTCGGGGATTTTGCGGCCCGTTATCCCGGCCTGAACCTGCGCCTCGTGACGGAGGACGGTCCGGGCGTCTCCTATGCCCGCAACCGGGGCATTGCCGAGACTTCGGCCCCGCTGCTGGTTTTCATCGACGACGACGAGCGTATCAATCCGGGATTCCTGCGCGCCTATGCCGACTTTTTCGATGCGCATCCCGACGCTGTCGTGGCTGGGGGGCGCATTATCGCCGAGTATGTGACGGGACGTCCCGCGTGGCTCTCGAAATATACCGAGATGCCGATCGCCAATCCGATGGATTTCGGCGACGCCGTGCGGCCGTTTCCTGCCGGCCGGGTGCCGGGCGGCGGCAACATGGCGTTCCGGCGTTCGGCGGCCCTGCGCTACGGGGGCTTCGACCCTTCGCTGGGGCGTGTCGGACGGATGTTGATCGGGGGTGAGGAGAACGATTTCTTCGAACGCCTGATGCGCGGCGGCGAGACCTGCTGGTATGTGCCCGGTGCGGTTATGTGGCATATCATTCCGCCCGAAAAACTGACCGAATCCTATTTCCGCCGCCTTTGTTACAACGTCGGCGTGAGCCAGCGTCTGCGGGCGGGCATGTATCGCCGCTATCCGAAGACGCTTCTGTTCGAGTGCCTGAAATGGGGCGCGACGCTGCTGCTGTCGCTTACGATGCCGCCCCGCAAGTCGCTTTGGCTGATCCGGATGCGCTATGAGATCAGCCGGGGGCTTCTCTCCGATCCGCAATGAAAAACCGCAGTCCGGAGACTGCGGTTCTGTCTGTCTTGCGATCTTCTCTTTAGAAAAGATACTTTTCGTTTTTGACCTTGTTCACGAGCCGGGAGATGTCCTCCCACGCTTCTTCGCCGAATGTCGTGCCGACGACCTCGATGACCTTGCCCGCCGTGATGGCCCCGATCGTGCCGCACTGGCGCAGCGAAAGTCCGTCGCAGAGTCCCGAAAGGAATCCCGCGGCGTAGAAGTCGCCCGCACCCGTCGTGTCCACGCGTTTGGCCGCGGCCATGATGCCTACATGCACCACTTCGTCGCCCTGCTTGATCATGGCACCCTTGATGCCGATCTTCACCACGGCCAGCTCGCACATTTCAGAAATTACCTGCAGGGCGTTCAGCGGTTCGGCTTCGCAGGTGAAGGTCTTGGCTTCGTCCTCGTTGGCGAAAACGATGTCCACGTAGTCGCGGACCAGACCGCGCAGGAATTCGAGATTCTCGGCCACGATGTTGAAGCTGGCCAGATCGACGGCGACTTTCAGCCCGCACTCCTTGGCCGTCTTGGCGGCTTTGAGAATCAGGTCGTGGTTCTGCACCAGATAGCCCTCGACGTAGAGACAGTCGTAATGGTCGAAAATCGACGTTTCGATCTCTTCGGCCGTCAGTTCGAGCGCGGCGCCCAGATGGGTGACCATCGTGCGTTCGCCGTCGGGCGAGATGAGCGACACGCATTTGCCCGAACGCTCCGTGCCCCGGAAGATGACCGGTTCCACACCCAAGTTTTCGAGCGCCTGCACGAAGAAGTCGCCCGTCGTATCCTGTCCGACCTTGCCGATGAACCCGACATCGCAGCCCAGTTTGGCCATGGCGCGGATGGTGTTGCCCGCCGAGCCGCCGAGTGACAGCGAGTAGGGCAGTCCTGCCACGGATTTCGAAATTTCGGTCTGCAGGGTGGTGTCCACGAGGCTCATGGAGCCTTTGGCGAGTTTGAAGCGACTCAGCACGGAGTCGGATTTCAGATTGACCAGCATGTCCGTCAGGGCATTGCCGATGCCTATAACACGTTTCATTCGGTAAGTTCGGGATTGCGTTTTGGATTATATGGAGAGTATCTTGACCAGTTCGAGGTCCTTGCGGTCGATGCCCTTGTCGTGCTTCACGGCTTTGGCGAAGGGGACGTAGACGATCTTGCCGTTCATCGTGCCGATCATCACGTTGCGCTGTCCGTCGAGAAGCGCTTCGATGGCGGCTTCGCCCATGCGCGAGGCGAGGATGCGGTCTACGGCCGTCGGCGATCCGCCGCGCTGGATATGGCCCAGAATCGTGACGCGCGCGTCGTACTGCGGGAACTCCTTCTTGACACGTTCGGCCAGCGCCGTGGCGCCGCCCGTCTTCGGGTTCTCGGCCACGATGACGATCGCCGAGTTCTTGCTCTTGCGGAAGCCGTGGTTGATGAGTTCGGCCAGCTGGTCCACTTCGGTTTCCATTTCGGGTATGATCGCCGCTTCGGAACCCGTGGCGATGGCGCTGTTCATCGCCAGATAACCCGCCGTGTGGCCCATCACCTCGACGAAGAAGAGCCGCTCGTGGCTCGACGCCGTGTCGCGGAGTTTATCGACCGCTTCGACGATCGTATTGAGCGCCGTGTCGTAGCCGATCGTCGAGTCGGTGCCGCCCAGATCGTTGTCGATGGTGCCGGGAAGTCCCACGATCGGCACGTTGTATTCCTCGGCGAAGATGCCGGCGCCCGTGAGCGAACCGTCGCCGCCGATGACCACCAGCGCGTCGATGCCGGCCGCCACCATGTTGTCGTATGCCGCCTTGCGGCCTTCGGTCGTGGTGAATTCCTGACTGCGGGCCGTCTTGAGGATCGTACCGCCCAATTGGATGATGTTGCTTACGCTTTGGGATTTGAACGACACGATCTCGTTGAATACGAGACCTTTGTATCCGCGCATGATGCCCTTGACGGCGAAGCCGTTATAGATTGCGCTGCGGGTTACCGCGCGTATGGCGGCGTTCATTCCCGGAGCGTCGCCGCCCGAAGTCAGAATACCGATACATTTGATTCCAGCCATAGTTTTTCGTTTAGAAAACAAAATCGCTCAAAGGTAGTAATTATTTCAATTTTTTCAAAAAACGAGGGCGGTTCCCGGAGGATCCGCCCTGCGTTTCGAAAAAACTTTTTATTTTACCTAACGCCTGTGGCCTTTATTCGGTCTGCTCTGCGGGGACTCGTCCGGCGTCCGGCTGTCGGACCGAATCCGGTTTTGCGGATTCGGTTTTGTCGTCTCCCGTCTGCACTTTCACCCGTTTGCCGTTGGCTTTCACCTCCAGTCCGGCCTTCTCCCTGTCGATCGTAATGTCGATCGACTGGTTCGGGACGCTGATATGCAGCGTTTTGCGGCCGTCCTCGATGACGTTCTGGCTGTCGTACTCCTCCAGCAGCCGCTCGACCGTCGTGGTGTCGTTGTCGATGATTATCTCGCTGTTGAGCATCCGTTCGATAACGCTGTGTCTGGTCCGGATACGGTCGCCGACGTTCTCGCGGATGGCGATACAGGTGCAGGCGATGATGCCGGCGAGCCACAACAGGAAGATTACCAGTATGGTCTTGCCTCCGGGCTTGCGCGAAGCGATGAGGCACATCAGTACGTAAATGAGCAGTATTACCAGTATCAGTACAATAAGTATGCCGAGCGCGGGAACCCACAGCGTCATGCCCAGCGGGAAGAACGGAATGGAGATGCTGGCGCCGCCGATGATGAGCGCGAAGAGTCCGATAATCAGCGCGCAGGCCGCCATGATGAGTCCGAATACGAGCACTCCGGCGAAGAGCTTGAGGAGGATGAGCACCACCTTGCCGAATACCGATACGGCTTCGGCGACGATGGGTTTGGCCTTGGCGTCGGGATCGCAGCTCGCGCTGGCTTCGGTGGTTTCGCGGATCGACTGCGCCGTGATCTTCTCGCCGTTCATTTCGAGTTTCTGGCGCGCCGTGCGGGGAGCCGGAACGGCGAACCACATGATGATGTAGCAGATGACGAAGATGCCGAACAGGTTGCCCATCATCGGACCGGTCCAGCGCATGAAGGGAATCCACTGGAAGACGGTGAGCAGTATCGGCAGGAACATGGCCAGCCGTATCCAGACCGGATCGACGTCGAAATACTTGCCGATGCCGGCGCAGACGCCGCCCAGCTTGGCGTTTTCGGTGTCGCGGTAGAGACGGCGCGGGATGCGCGGCTCTTCGGGGCTTCGTCCCGGCTCCTCTTCGGAGATGTCCTCGGCGGTGCCCATTTGCCGGATGATGTTCAGAATCAGGGGCTTCTCGACCACACGGGTGCTGTCCTGAGCCGAGAGGATCAGTTCGGCGATGCGGGCTTCGATGTCGGCGACGATCTCGGCTCCGTCGGGAGTCTCCTTGTAGGTCTTTTTCAGGCTTTCGAGATAGGCTTCCAGCTCCTGATAAGCGTCGGTATCCATCGTGAACGCCACGCCCGAAATGCTGCATTTCTTAACCTCTTTCATGGTTGCTCGGTTTAGGGGTTAGTTGCGGCCGACGCTGCCGCCGCTCGACTTGTTGATGCTGGTCCGGCAGTCGCCGCTGTAGCGGATCGAACTGCCGCTCGATGCGTCGGCGTGCAGACGCTCCGTGCAGTTTACGACGGCTTTCGCCGCGCTCGAAGTGTTTACCGAGCACTCGGCGGCGACGAAGTCTCCGGCTGAAAGCTTCGAGGCCGAGCTGAGGTCGGCGGTGCACTTCGCGGCCGAGCCTTTCAGCGTGATTTTCGATGCGCTCGAAGCTTCCACGCTGCAGGAGACCGCTTCTACCGAAGCGTTGATTTTCGATGCGCTCGATGCGGCTACGGCGCAGGATTGGGCCTTGACCGAAACGTCGATCTTGGCGGCGCTCGATGCGTCCATGGCGAATTTGTCGGCGTTCAGCACCACGTCGCCCGAAATTTTCGCGGCGCTCGATGCGTCGAGGGCGCGGATGCTGCCGTTGGCCGGAACCGTCACGGTGACGTCGGCGTTCGAGAGGTTGTTTATCGACTTGTCGATCGTCGCGGTGAGCCGGCCGCCGTTGGCTTCGACTACGACGTAATCCATAACGTTGTCGTCGGCGGCGATGATGATTTTGCCGGAGGTCTTGTCGGTGATGACGACCTTGACGGCGCGTGCGGCGTCGATGCGGTCGAAGGCCGGGGCCTCGATGGTGCGTGTGACGATGTTGCCGCTGCCTTTAAGCCCTTTGCCGAAGAAGACGGACGGTGCTGCGATGCAGACGAAATAGACCGTTACGGAGAGCATGGCGCCCAGCAGGACTGCGATCAGGAGTATCTTTTTCATGGTTGTGATTTTTTGAGGTTTTTTATTGTTTGCCGTGACGAATGATGCGGATCTGCCCTACGAGTTCGTCCCATGCCTCGTCGAGCGTCGTGAGGTATTCGCGCCCCTTTTCGGTGAGCGTGTAGTACTTGCGGGGAGGTCCCTGCGGAGACTCTTCCCAGCGGTAGGTCAGAAGCCCTGCGTTCTTCTGCCGCGTGAGGATCGGGTAGAGCGTACCCTCGACTACGATCATCTCGGCCTGCTTGAGTTCGGCGATGATCTTCGGAGCGTATGAATCTTCGCGGGAGAGAATGGCGAGGATGCAGTACTCCAGAATTCCTTTGCGCATCTGCGCTTTTACGTTGTCTTCGGCCATTGTGCTATTCGGTTAATCGCTTCGGAGCCTTCGGCACGATCAGCCAGAGGATGATGTAGACCCAGATCGAAAGGCCGCCGAAGAGTATGAGGATCAGTGTTGCTATGCGTATGAGCGATACGTCGAGACCGAAGAATTCGGCCAGTCCGCCGCAGACACCTGCGATGATGCCGTCGGGAGTGCGCAGCAGTCTCTTGGTGTTGTTCGTTGTCATGGTTTTATCGGTTTTTGTTGTGAATGCTGAATTTGCGTGCGGGTTCTTCCGGAATGACGATCCAGAGAATGATGTAGGCCCAGATCGAGAGTCCGCCGAAAAGTATCAGGAACAGGGTGATCAGGCGCAGGACGGTCGTATCGGCATGGAAGAATTCGGCCAGTCCGCCGCAGATGCCGGCGATCGAACGGTCCGTGCGCGAGCGGAACAGTTTACGGGGTTCCGGTTCGGGCTGTTCCTCCTGCGGGGCGCTGCCGCGGCGTTCGCCGAAGTCGGCGGGCGATCCCATGCGGTTCATGGTCTGGCGGACCGTGTCGAGGGTGATGACCCGCATCGGCGACGAAACGATCTCGCGGAAAATCTCAGCGATGCGCGCTTCGATGTCGCCCATGGTCTCGGTATCGTATTCGGGCAGGCGGCTGCGGATATCTTCGAGATAGTTTCTCAGTACGCGGTAGGCGTCTTCGTCGAGCGTGAAGGCTTGCGAACCGATGTTTACGTTTACTGTCTCTTTCATAGTCGTAGAAGCTGATTTAGGGTTAATGTGTCCGGGTTACTACTACTTTGGTACTGCAAATATAATACAGTTTTTAGTATTATGCAATACAAAGTACTATATTTTCTTAAAAGATGCGATTTTTTTTCGGATACCTATAATATAGAATCACCGGTTGCTGCGGAAGAAAGGAGGTGTTGCAGGAAAAAATTGCGATATTTGATGATCCGATGTTGCGTTTCGCCCGTCGGTTTCGTCTTACAGATACAATGGAGGAATTCGAATTCACCCGATATGTCGTGCCGCTGCGCGATCGTATGTTCCGCTACGCGCAGAGTCTGCTGCTCTGCGCCGACGAGGCGGAAGACGTGACGCACGACCTCTTGGAGCGGTTGTGGCGGGAGCGTGATCGGCTCGACGGCTGCCGCGACGTCGCTTCCTTCGTGATGGTCGCGGTGCGTAACTGCTGTTACGACCGGTTCCGCAGCCGGCAGGCCGGCGAGCGGCGCGACAATGCGGTCGCGGGGTGGGCCGAACGTTCGACGACGGGCGATGCGGAGGGCTGGGAGGCGCGCGATCTGGTGCGACGCGCGATGGCCTGCCTGCCCGAACGGCAGCGCGAGGTGCTCCACCTGAAGGATATCGAGGGGTATCCGACCCGCGAAATCGCCGAGATAGCGGCGTGCGACGAAGCGCAGGTGCGCGTGATTCTCTCCCGCGCCCGCAACGGACTGAGAGAGGTACTGAAAAAAATGATGGACGATGAAAGAGCAGGACGAAAGAATTGAGCGGCTGCTGGAGCGCTATTTCGATGCGCGGACGACCGAAGCCGAAGAGCGCGAACTGCGCGACTATTTCCGGTACGTGGATGAGATTCCCGCATCCCTGCGTTATGCGTGGACGATGTTCGGCGGATTGGACGCTCTGGCCGAAGAGCGGTATCCCGTAGAGGGCGGCGCGCAAACCGGTCCGGCTGTCCGTCCGGCGGAAAGGATGCGGCGTTATGAAACGCGTTCCGCAGCCGGGCGCGGGGCGCGGGGCGGCCGGAAACTCCGTCCCCTCTGGGGCGTGGCTGCCGCTGCGGCGGTGGTGCTGGGCGTGTTTTTCTATGCCGAATATCTGCGCAAGCCCTATTGCTATATCGACGGTGTGGCGATTTACGACAAGGAGGCTGCCATGCAGGCGACGGTTTACCTGCAGGGACTCTCGGATTTCGGCGATCAGGTCCGCATGGTGGATGAACTGATAATAAACGAATAAAACGATACGGGTATGAAAAAACTGTTTGTTTGTACGGGAGCGCTGCTCCTGCTGGCGGTTTCGCCTGCTGTGGCGCAGTTCTTTGTTTCGCTCGCTCCGGCCCATGAAGTCGCTGCGGCGCAGAAAGCCGATTCGGCCTGTTTCCGCCGGGCCGACGGAAAACCGGTTGCCATCGAGACCGTGGAGCGCGATTCGACGGGAATCGATACGCTCCGGCGGATTGATACGGTGGACAGCGATCTGATCCGGCTGCGCGACGGCGGCCATGACGGCAACATGATCCTCGAAGTGGCGGGTTTCGGACTTACGCTGGGACATACGCCGATGCAACGAATGGAGCTGAAAAAGCCCCGCGTCTGGTTCAACGCGTTCAGTAGTGTCGAATTGGGATTCACGCAGTTGGTCGGCGTCGATTATTCGGGGTATGCGTCCGGGGACAAGGGCTTTCTGGATCAGCGGCTGGGGTCTTCGTTCCATTTCAGTTTTTCGGCGGTGCAGCTCCGGCTGGCGCTCAACCGGAGCCGTTCGCTCTGCTTGGGGGTGGGCATGCAGTACACGCTCGACAATTACCGGCTCTCCGACAATACCGTCACGCTCGGCAACGACGGAGGACGTATCGTTCCGGTCGCGCTGGACGAACCCGCCGGCAAGTCGAAAGCCGTCACCTCCTCGCTCGGCATTCCCGTCCGGCTGACTTACACTCCGGCGAAACACCTTCGGATTACAGCCGTCGCCTATTCCGACTTCCTCTTGGGCGCCGACGCGATTTATAAGAAACCGAAGGAGAAAAACAGCCTGTCCGGATTCCGGGCCTATCAGTTCGGGGTCGGTCTCAGTGTCAGCTATCGCGGTTTCGGGTTCTTCACCCGTTACGGCGTGACTCCGCTGTTCAAACAGCATGCGGGACCCGACTGCCATGCCTTCTCGTTCGGTGTCGGACTCATGCTCTGATTGCAACCTAATACATGTCGATTATGAAACGATTGCTGTTGATTCTGATTCTGCTCCTTCCGCAGCTGCTTGCCGCGCAGAGCGCCGACCGGAGTGCCGTGCAGAGCGTTGACCGGACTGCCGCGCAGACTGCCGACCGGATACCGGCCAATTCGGCCGGCCGCCGTACCGGCCGTGAATATGCCATCCGAACCGTGGACCGCGATTCGCTGGGGCTCGACACCCTGCGGCGGCTCGATGCGATGGGCGGCGACCTGATGACGCTGCGCGGAGACGGGTGCGAGGGGAGTGTGGTACTCGAAGTGGCCGGTTTCGGCCTGACGCTGGGCCGTGCGCCGGAGACGGATTCGCAGGCGGATCTGGTCATGAAGTCCGGGCGTGTGAAACTCTACTTTTTTAACAGCGGCGAATTCGGCTTTACGAAGCTCGTCGGCGTCGATTACGGCAGCTATGCCCCCGAAGAGAAAGGGTTTTTGGATCAGAAACTGGGGAATTCGTTCCACTGCGCCGCTTCGGTGATGCAGGTGCAGGTCGCCCTGAACAAGAGCCGGACGCTCTACTTCGCCACCGATCTGCGGTTCGCCGTCGACAACTACCGGCTTGCGAATGCCGGAATCCGCTTGGGCTACGAAAAGGGCCGTCTGCTGCCCGTGGCGCTGGACGAACCCGCCGACAAATCGAAATTCGTCACTTCGTCGCTGGGAATTCCGCTCCGGCTTATCTACAAGCCGTTCAAACATTTTCAGGCCTCGGTGATCGCCTATTCCGATTTCGGAATAGAGCTGACGTCGCTCCACAAGAAACCGCGCGTGGAGTACGAGCTGTCGGGACTGCGAACCTATCAGTTCGGTGTAGGAGGAACGGTTTCCTATTACGGCATCGGCATCTTCGCCAGCTACGGCGTGACCCCGCTGTTCAAGAAGCATGCGGGACCGGAGTGCCATACGTTCAGTTTCGGCATCTCGCTGCTCATGTAACCAAATACGAACGGACATGAAACGACTATTATTGATTTTGATACTGCTCCTTCCTCGGCTGGCTGCGGCCCAGAGCAATTCCGTAGACGACTTTTTCAGCCGTTATGCCGCCGCCGAAGGCTTTACGAGCGTGCAGCTGGAACAGAAGATGATGCAGCTGATGAGCCGTCAGGCCGCGGAACGGGGCGACAAGGGGCTTGCCGTACTGCTGAAGGACATTCAGTATATCCGCATCATCGCTCTGAAAGAGGGTGACGGCGGTCGGTTCGTCCGGGATGCCGAGGCGGCCGTTGCCGCCGACCGGAAGTTTCAGCCCGTCACTTCCGGCTCGGAGAACGGGCAGACCACGAAGTTCTATATCCGTGAAACCGCGCTGTCGGTCAAATCGGAACTGGTGATGATAACTTACGGTGCGAAGGAGACGGTCGTGGTGAATATCTTCGGGGTGTTCGATCTCCGGCAGGTCGCCCGCCTTTCGACGATTCGCCCTAAATAAGGGCCGGATTCGGAAAATTCGGGCGGCTTCATCAAGCGGTCGCCGGTATGAAAAGTAGATGCGCCACGGATTCCGTGGCGTATTTTTTTTCTGTATTCTGTGCCGGATTTCGGCGTTGTATGGACGATGCTTGTTGCTGTCTGATGAGCGGCATTTGCTGCATGCGAATCCTGCGGAAGCCGGCGCGGCTCCCGTGCTGTTGCAGGGCCGGTGTCTGCGTCGTTGCGGACGGAATCCCGGAGGCTACTCCGGGGATTTTTCACTCTCCGCCCGGATCGTGTCGGTAGCCCTCCTCGTCGTAGACGGGGCGGTCGTTCTCCCCATCTTCGTGCGCCGCGTCCGGAATCCGGTCGTCGAGCGGGATTTCCGTCTCCAACAGCTCTTCGTCGATCAGGTTTTCGTCGCGTTCGCCGCCTGCGAATCCGTTGTTCTCCGTGGAGATGACGGTGCGGTCGTTGGGAAATTCTACGATGTCCATGCTTTTGTCGTTTTGGTTTTTCGCGTTTCGTCGCAAGAACGATACCGTTGCTGCGGAACTGTGCGGAAGAAAAGCATGGGCTGCCGTCGTTTCGGGTATTCGCCGGGACGCTCCGCGGCTGCGGCCGGAAATAGTGCCGGGAGAATAGTGTCCGGAGAGGGATCGGGGTGAATGACTGAGGAGAGTTGCCGGCGGTGAGTTGCCGGGGATGAAGGGGCGGGGGCATGATCAAGCGTCTGCGTTCCGGGGCATGAAAAAGGGCGGGAATATGCTTCCCGCCCTTCTCCGGATTGTTCCGGCACTTTTATTAGTCTTCGAACTTCGCGGAAAGGAACTCGCGGTTCAGGCGCGCGATGTGCGCGATCGAAATCGACTTGGGGCACTCGGCTTGGCAGGCACCCGTGTTGGTGCAGTTGCCGAAGCCCAGCTCGTCCATCTTGGCGACCATCGCCTTGGCGCGGCGTGCACCCTCCACACGGCCCTGCGGCAGTTTGGCGAGCGACGATACGCGGGCGGCGACGAAGAGCATCGCCGAACCGTTCTTGCAGGTTGCCGCGCAGGCGCCGCAGCCGATGCAGGCGGCAGCGTCCATCGACTCTTCGGCGTCGGCCTGCGCGATCGGAATCGCATTGGCGTCGGGCACCGAGTTGGTACGTACCGAGATGAAACCGCCGGCCTGAAGAATCTGGTCGTAAGCCGAGCGGTTCACGACGAGGTCCTTGATGACGGGGAACGCCGCCGAGCGCCACGGCTCGATGGTGATCGTTGCGCCGTCCTTGAACTTGCGCATGTAAATCTGGCAGGTGGTAGCCGCCTGACCGGGACCGTGGGCGTGACCGTCGATGTGCAGCGAGCACATGCCGCAGATACCCTCGCGGCAGTCGTGGTCGAACGCTACGGGCTCCTTGCCCTCGTGGATCAGGTTGTTGTTCAAGATGTCGAGCATCTCAAGAAACGAGGTGTCTGCCGAGATATTCTCGACTTTGTACGTCTCGAAACCGCCCTTGGTCTTAGCGTCCTTTTGACGCCATATCTTTAATGTAAAATTCATAATTTCAAATTGTTATTAAAGTTCAACGTCAAAAGCTTAGTCTTTGTAGTTGCGCTGAGCGGGGTGTACGAATTCGAAGTTCAGCGGCTCTTTCGTCAGTTCGGGAGCGGCGTCCTCGCCCTTGTATTCCCAAACGGCGGCGTATACGAAGTTTTCGTCGTCACGCTTGGCTTCGCCCTCTTCGGTCTGGTGCTCTACGCGGAAGTGACCGCCGCACGACTCCTCGCGGTTGAGTGCGTCGCGCGCCATCAGCTCGCCCAGTTCGAGGAAGTCGGCCAGACGCAGCGCCTTTTCGAGCTCCACGTTGAAATCCTTCTCCTGACCTACGACTTTCACGTCTTTCCAGAACTCCTTGCGCAGCGCCTGAATCTCGCTGATCGCCTTTTCGAGCGATTCCTTCGAGCGGGCCATGCCGACGTTCTCCCACATGATATGGCCGAGTTTCTTGTGAATGTCGTCCACCGACTGCTTGCCGCCGATCGACAGCAGCTTGGCGATCTTCTCCCTGACGCCCTTTTCGGCTTCGTCGAAAGCCTTGGTGTCGGTCTTCACCTTCGGAGCCTGAATCTTGTGCGAGAGGTAGTCGCCGATGGTGTAGGGCAGTACGAAGTAGCCGTCGGCCAGACCCTGCATCAGGGCCGAAGCGCCGAGACGGTTCGCACCGTGGTCCGAGAAGTTGGCCTCGCCGATGGCGTACAGGCCGGGGATGGTGGTCATCAGGTTGTAATCGACCCAGATGCCGCCCATGGTGTAGTGCACGGCGGGGAAGATCTGCATCGGCTGCTCGTAGGGGCTTACGTCGGTGATCTCCTCGTACATGTCGAACAGGTTGCCGTAACGTTTCTTGATGATCTCCTTGCCCAGACGCTCGATGGCGGTCTTGAAGTCGAGGAATACGGCCAGTCCGGTCTCGTTTACGCCGAAGCCTGCGTCGCAGCGCTCCTTGGCGGCACGTGAAGCCACGTCGCGCGGCACGAGGTTGCCGAAGGCCGGGTAGCGGCGCTCCAGATAGTAGTCGCGGTCCTCTTCGGCGATGTCCGACGGCTTCTTGGCGCCCGAACGCAGCGCCTTCACGTCTTCGAGTTTCTTGGGAACCCAGATGCGGCCGTCGTTGCGCAGCGACTCCGACATCAGCGTCAGTTTCGACTGCTGGTCGCCGTGAACCGGGATGCAGGTGGGGTGGATCTGCGTGAAGCAGGGATTGGCGAAGCCTGCGCCCTTGCGGTAGCACTGGAATGCAGCCGAGCCGTTCGACGCCATGGCGTTGGTCGAGAGGAAGAATACGTTGCCGTATCCGCCCGTTGCGATCACGACGGCGTGTGCGCCGTGGCGCTCGATCTCACCGGTGACGAGGTTGCGGGCGATGATGCCCTTCGCTTCGCCGTCCTCCACGACGATGTCGAGCATCTCGTGACGGGGATAGCTCTTCACCGTGCCGGCGGCGATCTCCTTGTTGAGTACCGAGTAGGCGCCCAGCAGGAGCTGCTGACCTGTCTGGCCGCGGGCGTAGAACGTACGCGACACCTGCGCGCCGCCGAACGAACGGTTGGCCAGCAGGCCGCCGTATTCGCGGGCGAAAGGCACGCCCTGTCCCACGCACTGGTCGATGATCAGGTTGGCGACTTCGGCCATGCGGTAGACGTTGGCTTCGCGGGCGCGGTAGTCGCCGCCCTTGATCGTGTCGTAGAACAGACGGTATACCGAGTCGTTGTCGTTCTGGTAGTTCTTCGCGGCGTTGATACCGCCCTGCGCGGCGATCGAGTGCGCGCGGCGGGGCGAATCCTGAATGCAGAATACCTTTACGTTATATCCCAGTTCGCCGAGCGAAGCGGCTGCGGACGCACCGCCCAGACCCGTTCCGACGATGATGATGTCGAGCTTGCGCTTGTTTGCGGGGCTTACGACCTTGATAGCTGCCTTATGGTTGCTCCACTTTTCTGCGAGAGCGCCGGCAGGAATTTTAGCATCTAATTTGAAAGCCATATCTGTTGTGTGTTTATTGTTCTGGATAATCGGTTAGCAGGCGCCTGCGCAGCAGGGGCAGACACTCTTGATGAAGTAGATCACCACAACGGCGGCGAAGCCGAGGAAGATGACCGTCGCCACGATGTTGGCGATGCACTTCAGGCGGGGATACCACGTGTCGTTGGCCCATCCCACGGTCTGGAACATCGACCATACGCCGTGCGTGAGGTGGAACCAGAGGGCGAAGAACCACACGAGGTAGATCACCACGTAATACCACTGCGAGAAGGTGTAGGCGATCAGCGAAGCGCCGTCCGCCGGATGGAGTCCGAGAGAGTTCTCGTGGCCGCCCAATACCTCCACGAGCTGCATTTTAGCCCAGAAGTTGAAGAGGTGGAGCGCCAGACCGCCCAGAATGATGAAGCCCAGTACGAGCATGTTTTTCGACGCCCACGATACGCCCGGTTCGACTACCGTTACGGCGTAGCGCTGATTGCCGCGCGCCTTGAGGTTCTCCAAGGTGAGGATGACCGCGTAGATGAAGTGCACGACGACGCCGGCCGCCAGCACTGCGGTGCCGGCCAGAGCGTACCAGTTGGCTCCGAGCAGCGCGCAGATCATGTTGTAAGCCTCAGGCGAGATGATCGCCACAATGTTCATGGACATGTGGAAGAGAATAAAGAGCACGAGGAAACACCCCGTTACGCTCATCACTAACTTCTTGCCCAGCGAGGAATTAGATAAAAAACAGCTCATAATGATTTAAATTTTGTTATATTTGTTAAAGTTTTGTGTTCCCGGACGCAAAGATAGCCATTGTTTGCAGAATAACAATAGAAACGGGCGGGAATTTTAGGCCGAAAAGGTGGGATTTTATGACCAAGAAAGAACTGCGCGCTGCGATGAAAAAACGGAACCTCTCGCTCTCTTCCGAAGAGCGTGATGCGGCGTCGGAACGCATCTTCGGCCGGGTGGAGCGTCTGCCCGGATTTTCGGCGGCCCGCTGCGCGGCGTTTTTCTGCGCGCTGCCCGACGAGCCGCAGACCGGTGCCGCGCTGGCGCGATGGAGCGCCGCGAAGCGCATCGTCGTGCCGCGGGTCGAGGGCGATGCGATGCGGTTTTACGACTATGCGCCCGGAGAACTTTGCCGGGGCGCTTTCGGAATCGCCGAGCCGTCGGTTGCGGAGCGGCCGTGCGATCCGGCGGAAATCGACTTCATCGTCGTTCCGGGAGTGGCTTTTACCGCCGCCGGAGCGCGTATGGGCCGCGGCCGGGGATATTACGACAAATACCTGTCGCAGCCGGGTTTCCGGGGCGTGAAGGCCGGAGTCTGCTATGCGCATCAGCTGGTCGGGGAACTGCCCGTCGAGCCGCACGACGTTTTTATGGATTACGTTGTCACCAATGATTGAAGAGATATGGATGTGAAAGAATTTACCGCCGCCTACAGGGAGGCTTTCGGCGAACGGCCCGAACTGCCCCTGCTGTTCCGCTATACGGATACTCCGTTGCGCCCCGTCGAGAAGGTCGGGGGCTGTTTCTTCAAGGCGCTGGCCGAAGCGCGCCGGGGGCTGCCCGTGAGTCTGAATGCCGGCAATATCGGCTGCGGAGGCGGGAAGTTCTACACGGGATTCAGCCCGATGCCCGAATTCGTTCCGCAGTTCGTGTCGCTCAAGGAGCGCTATAAGCGGACGCCCGAAATGGTGCTGGAGTTCATCGCCGCTCTCGACCTGCGTCCCGCGCCGAAGGCGTGGCTCGAATTCGTGCGGGCGGACGTTGCGGAGACGTTCGACGGAGCGGAGGGAGTCCTCTTTTTCGCGGCGCCCGATGCGCTGGCGGGACTGGTGACGTGGGCGACGTTCGACAACAATGCGGCGGACGCCGTGGCGTCGCCTTTCGGGTCGGGGTGCAGCTCGGTCGTGGCGCAGGCCGTGCAGGAGAACCGCAACGGCGGCAGGAGGTGTTTTCTGGGCCTTTTCGATCCGTCGGTACGCCCGTGGGTGGAGCCGGATGTTTTGAGCTTCGTAGTTCCGATGTCCCGCTTTCGGGAGATGTGCGGCATGATGCGTGCAAGCTGTCTGTTCGATACGCATGCGTGGAGCAAAGTTCGCGAACGGATTAATAACGACAATTGATTTTATGGAAAAAAGAAGAGCGGCGCTGGTGCTGGCCGGCGGCGGAGCGCGTGGAGTGGCCCACATCGGGGCTATCGAGGAGTTGGAGAGTCAGGGATTCGAAGTGCATGCCGTGGCAGGCACTTCGATGGGGGCGCTGGTCGGCGGCATGTATGCTTCGGGACACCTCGAAGCATTCAAGGAGTGGATGTATACGCTCGATAAATACAAGGTTTTCAGTCTGGTCGATTTTGCGCTGAGCACCGAAGGTCTCGTGAAGGGAAACCGCGTGATCGGCGCCATGAAGGAGCTGGTGCCCGACGTGAAGATCGAACAGATGCCGCTGCCTTTTGCGGCGGTGGCGGCCGACCTGCTGACCGGGCGTGAGGTCGTGCTCGAACGGGGCGGGCTGTACGACGCCATCCGTGCTTCGATTTCGATTCCTTCGGTTTTCCGGCCCGTCCGCCGGGGCAACATGGTGCTGGTGGACGGCGGTACGGTCAATCCGCTTCCGCTGAACCGCGTTCGCCGCGAACCGGGCGATGTGCTGGTCGCCGTGGACGTGAGCGCGCCGTTTTCCGACGAGATGGCCGCGCGGGTCAGGTCCTCGCTGAATTATTATAAGGTGATTACCGCTTCGTCGGAGATCATGCAGCAGCATATCGCGCGTCTGATGTGCGAGATCTACAAACCCGACCTGCTGATCGAGCTGCCGGCGGACCGTTTCGGAATCTTCGAATTCTACCGTGCGCGGGAGATCGTCGAAGCCGGCCGTCTGGCGGCACGCGCCGCACTCGAACAGCACATGGTCGTCGCCGGATAGCGGATATCCTCTGCCGGAATGCAGGAAAAACCGGGCCGTTGTGGCATGATCTTTGTCTTGGGGAAGAAGAAAAGATTGCGACGGCCCGAATTTTGAAGAATTCAAAAGTAGTGACGCAACTTCACACAGATTTGAGGGCCGTCGCAATGGTTTTTATGACGCGGATATCTCCGGGGACGGACGCAGTTTTTGTCCTCCGGGGATTTTTATAGTACTCTGCACTACAAAGGTAAATAAAGTTTCTGGAATTGCAATGCCCTTGACCGAAAGTGGTATTCGTGCGCCTAAAATATGGAAACGGGCGGACTGTTTGGGCATCGGGGCTTGTTGTTTTCTCGTATATGGGCTGACTTTACGGCTTGTTTTGCCGGTTTTTTCCGCGGCTGTAAATAAAAACGTTCCGGCCTTGCCGCCGGAACGTTTTCGTGTAATCCGTTTTATGCGTGACTAACGTCTGTCCTTGCCGTAGACGTAGGCCGGGATGCGGTGGCTGCGTTTGCCGATCGGAACGCCGATGCCGAGCGTGACGTTCATGATGCTCTGTCTGACGGGTACGAACTGCGGCGTGTGTTTGGTTATCAGAACGTCCGTGCCGATGAAGAAGTTGATCCAGTTGGGGCAGAGGTTGAGTCCCAGCCCTACGGCGCCGCCGCGGTTGTCGATCACCGAGTAGCTTCCGGTGAGCGTAAACCAGCGGATCGGGTGGAAATTGACCGAACCGGTGATGTTGTGGAGGGTCTTGTATTCCCAGAAACGGGCCGAATACAACAGGCCGATGCCGATTTTGTGGCGCCATACTTCGTATTCGAGTCCGGCGTTGATCGTGGCGCGCAGCATGCGCGACACGCTTTGGGGCGCTCCTTTGTGAAATTCCAGCACGTCGATGTCGAAGTCGGGCGATTCGGTGCCGTCCTCCGTGACGTTGACGCCCGTGAACGAAAGCTCTTTCGACGAGAAGCCCGTGACGTTTTTCTTCTTGCTCCAGCCGATGAATCCCAGATCGTTTACGGCCAGCGACGCCTGCAGGTTGGGCAGGATGTCGTACGTGGCGCCCAGATCGACGGCGAAGCCGTAGCCTGCGGGCGACGTGGGTTTGAAGTCGATGTCGTCCAGCTTGTAAACCTCCTCGCCGGCGTCGTTGCGCTTGGTCGTGACGTCGAGACCGGCGGCGGTGATGTCGAGTCCGCCTGCGGCGTCGATCCGCCACTCCTCTTCTCCGTGCGTCACGTTGAATCGGGTGAAGTACATGCGGGCGCGGGCGGCTCCGACGAGGAATTTGCCGCGGACACCGATGTAAAGCCGGTCGTCGAGCAGCGGGAACGAGTAGCTGAAGGCCGCTTCGAGGTAGCTGTCGGCCGTGAGGCCGATGTTGTGGATGTCGCTGCCCGTGCCTTCCTTGAGGAATGCGAAGAGCGAGTAGGGCAGCGTAGCGTCGGCGGTCGTGCGGGCGTTGAGGTCGAACGACCAGAAATTCTTGTGGTTGCGCGTGAAGGCGCCGAAGCCGATGAGGTTCACGCGGGTGTCGATGCCCAGCAGGTTGTCGGCGTTGAGTCCCGAAAGCGCCTGTCTGGTCGAAACGGCTTCGTCGAGCAGCGGGACCAGTTTCCCGTTGCGGGGATAGAGCAGTTTGTCCACGGCCAGATTGCCGCTGGCGTTGATGTCGATGCCGCCCAGACCGGGAATGTTGACATAGCCGCGCAGCGGTGCGAAAGCCGGGTTGAATTGGCTGCGGAAGGTCGTTCCCTCCATGAAGTAAGCCGTCGGGTTTTGGGCGGCAACGCCTGATGCCAGCAGCAGCGTTGCGAGAAAAGCGTATGTTTTTTTCATGTGCAGTGCCGGGTTAGAGGTTGAGTTTCAGACCGCCGCGCTTGACAAGACGCAGTGCGATGACGATTTTCTGGTCGGGCGTGAATCCGGAGCCGGGGAAATATTTCTCCAACTTGACGGGGAGGATGATCTCCGTGCCGTCGATGATCTGGCGCAGGTCGTTCTCGTGGAGCCGCGTCTCGCCGATCTTGGTCTTTACGTTGGGTTCGACACGTATGTCGAATTCCACCTCCGTGGGGTAGAACCGGGGGCTGAACTGCAGGCTGACAGGCAGTGCGCTGATGATTTCGCCGTAGATGTCCAGCGTGTTTCGGGGATTTGCCGTGCCTTTCGGATCGAGGTTGTCGGCCAGCATGTCTACCACGTCGCTGCCGAGGTCGATCCTGCCGAGGTCGTAGGTTACGTCTTCGATTTTCAGATCCGTCAGGTAGCCGCCGGCCAAATCTCGGACCTCGCCGGCCAGCTCCTCCTGCAATCCCGTGGTAGCGCGGAACATCGTGATGAATACCTGCTTGAAATCTTTCGGGTCCGTGTTCGGCGGAAGCAGGGGCAGGAACGTGCCGAGATACTTGTCGTAGAGCAGGTCCGCCACGGCGTTGATTTTGGCGTCGGACCTCTTCATTTGTTCGATCAGTTCGTCGAGCAGCTCGTCGATATAGGACGGGGTGTGCTGAATCTTCTGAAGATCCACGTATTTTCCGTCTGCGGGCAGCGGCGAAGGCAGCCAGATGTCGGCTTCGTCGAAGAGGGCTTTGATGTCGGTGCCGTCCTTGCCCAGTTCGCTCATGCTGACGGTGACCGTAGCCAGCGGCAGCCGGAATTCGTCGCCGATGACGACGCCGTCCGTGTCGATTTCCGACAAGTCGTAATTGTTGTCGATACACGAAGTGGCGAGCATACCGAACAGAAACAGTGGTAAAATAAATCTCATAGGTTTGAGGGTGTTTGCATTGGATTGCAAATATATGCCGTTCCGACGAATAAACCAAAGAATTGGACAAATTCGTCAGCGGAGCGGACAAATCCGGCCGCAATATCATCCCCTGACGGGCTTCAGGGGTGCATCTGCGGGTTTTGCGAAATATTTGCTACATTTGCGTTGCTATTGTCGTTATGGCCGAAACCGGAAAAAACAACCTTAAAGAGCAGGTGGCGATGCTGCCGCTGTCGCCGGGCGTCTACCAGTTCGTGGACCGCTCCGGAACGATTATCTATGTGGGTAAGGCCAAGAGCCTGCGCAAACGGGTCTCCTCCTATTTCGTGCAGAGCAAGGAGCACAGTGCCAAAGTGCGTGTGCTGGTGCGGCAGATCGCCGAGATCCGCCATATTGTCGTCAACAGCGAGACCGACGCGCTGCTGCTCGAAAATTCGCTGATAAAGACCCTCCAGCCGCGTTACAACATCCTGCTCAAGGACGACAAGACCTATCCGTGGATCGTGGTGCGGCGCGAGCATTTTCCGCGCGTGCAGTCCACCCGCCAGCTGACGCGCGACGGTTCGCAGTATTTCGGTCCCTACAGCTCGGTGATGATGCAGCACAGCGTGCTCGAATTCGTGCGCGAAGTGGTGCCGCTGCGGACGTGCAAGCTCAATCTGGCGCCCGAACAGATCGCCAAAGGCAGGTATTCGGTCTGCCTGCAGTATCATCTGGGCAACTGCAAGGGCCCCTGCGTCGGGGAGCAAAGCGAAGCGGAGTACGCAAAGCTGGTCGATATGGTCGTCGCGGTGCTCAAGGGAGACCTGCGTCCCGTGCGGAGCTATCTGGAAGGCGAAATGGCGAATGCCGCCGCCGGGTTGAAGTTCGAGCTGGCGCAGCGTTACAAACAGCGTCTGGACGCGCTGGACAACTATTCGAGCAAGTCGGTGATCGTGAGCGCGAAGATCGTCGATGTGGATGTTTTTTCGCTTCTTCCGGACGATGATGTGGCCTATTGCAACTTCGTGCGCATCCGCCACGGCTCGATCGTGGGCGTCTATACGGTGAAACTCTCGACGGGCGTCGGCGGCGACGAACGCGACATGCTGACGCTGGCCATCCAGCATATCGTGGAGCATATCGCGGGAACGCTCGCCAAAGAGGTCGTCGTTCCGTTCCTGCCTTCGACGACGCTGTTGTTCGACGGCGTGACCTTCACGGTGCCGAAACGCGGCGAAAAACTCGAACTGCTGGAATTCTCGCAGAAGAGCGCCCGCATCTACCGCGCCGAGCAGCTCAAAAACCTCGAAATCAAGAATCCCGAACGCTATACCGAACGGCTGTTGAACGCCCTGCAAAAGGAGCTGCGTCTCGACAGACAGCCGCGGCACATCGAATGTTTCGACAACTCCAATCTGCAGGGGGCCCATCCGGTAGCCTCGTGCGTGGTCTTCCGCGATGGAAAACCCGCACGCAAGGAGTATCGTCACTTCAACATCAAGACCGTGGAAGGGCCTGACGATTACACTTCGATGCGCGAAGTCGTCTTCCGGCGTTACAGCCGTCTTCAGGAAGAGGGGGCCGAGCTGCCCGATCTCATCATTGCCGACGGCGGAAAGGGGCAGATGGGCATCATTCACGAGGTGCTGGAGTATCTTGGGCTGGACATACCTGTGGCCGGACTGGCCAAGAACGACCGCCACCGGACCTCCGAACTGCTCTGCGGCTATCCGCCCGTGCTGGTCGGCATCCGTCCCACTTCGCCCCTTTTCCACTTTTTGGCGCACATTCAGGAGGAGGTGCACCGTTTCGCCGTCTCGTTCCACCGTCAGAAACGCAGCAAGGCGTTTATCCATAGCGAACTGGAGCAGATCGAAGGCATCGGCGACAAGACGATCCGCACGCTTCTCCAGCACTTCCGCTCCGTGGCGAAGGTCAAGGCCGCTCCGGCCGAGGAGCTTTCGGCGCTGGTCGGTCCGGCCAAGGCGAAAAAAATCAGGGCTTTTTTTGAAAAATAGCCGGATTCTTTGAAAATTGCAAAGATTCGACTATCTTTGCCATCCCGATTCTACGGATGAGGTTTGCCCGGATGGCGGAATCGGTAGACGCGTTGGTCTCAAACACCAATGACAGCAATGTCGTGCCGGTTCGACCCCGGCTCCGGGTACAAGTAAAATCGCTTAATTTGTTGATTATGGCAAGTTAGGCGATTTTTTATTTTCGGATTTTCCCCGCATTTTCCCCACAGAGAAGAAATGGTTGTAATGTGAAAACCAAATGTTGGATATCCCTTTTGTTATTGTGTAACCTGTTGGTTGAATTAAAATAAAGCATATTTGATAATACAAATTTTGTCGATGATTGTAGAAGCTGAGGTATTGCAGCATGACCAAGCTCGATTTTAACGGCTGTACGGGTAAACAGCCCGTATGTCATACTAATCAAGAACTGGTTAAGTTGAGAAATCTTTTGATATGCTTTCTGGAACGATTGTAAGCTCATGAGAGTTGTTTCCGGTTCTTTTGGTTCAGTTGATACGGGACTTCAAGTTTGATATGAGCCATTTTGAAAAGGTCTTGTTGCATATCAATATTCAAGTACCATACGTGCCGAAATAATTTCTGAATATCAATCTTTTATACGATTGATACCCAATTTTACACCCGAAAAATGTAAAATTAGGTGTTGTATTTTCTCTATATCGAATCACACAGGCTAATGAATAAGGAAAGATCATTGAGCTTTCGGGTGCTTTTTGGAAATGTCAAATGATTGGTATTTAATAATATGAGATTTGTATTTCGTATTTTGCATCCGCAATTTGTCTGCATTTCTTATGATGACAATGCATTTTTCATCTTTTTTCGTTATCTTTGGAGCCAATCATATAAAGAATAGTGCGAAAATACAAACGGAACATAGGTGCGGTATTGCTACTGGTACTCTTCGCATGGTACTGGAGTTCTGTTACGCTGTTTCCCCATGCTCACAATATCGACGGGCATATCTATGTTCACTCGCATCCTTTCTCCGGTACCTCGAATAATCCCGGCCACAGCCATACCCCGCAGCAGTTTCAACTGATCGCACACCTGTCGCTGCTGGTAATGATGGTGGCGACGCTCGTCGCATTCGCCTTACGGCTGCTGGGAGTTTCCTTCATTTTCAAAACGCAAAAACCGGCCGTCCGGCAGGACGCTCCGATCCGGATTTACGGGCTGCGTGCACCTCCCGTCTGCTGATACACATTCCATTCTGAACGGGACGGGCTTGTTGCCCGCACCCGTTGCCATGTATATGTATCAGTAATTATCAAAAACCGGATTTTTCCATGAAAGAAAAAATATTGGGGGCATTTCTCATGCTCATGCTCCCCGCGGTATGCTCCGCCGGGGAGGAGCCTGCCATGAAGCCCCAAAAGCAGAGCGACGCAAATATCACCGGCCATGTGGTCGATGCCAAAACCTACGAACATCTGGCCTTTGCCACCATCGCCGTGAAAGGCACGACCATCGGCATCGCTACCGATGCCACGGGGCACTATTTCCTGAAGAACCTGCCGCAGGGCCGTTTTACGCTCGTTGCCTCGTCTGTGGGTTACAGGAGTGCCGAGCAGACGGTCGAGATCTCGCCCGACAAGACCATCGAGGTCAATTTTTCCCTGACTGAAGAGGCGCTTTCTGTCGAAGAGGTCGTCGTGTCGGCCAGCCGGACGGAGACCAACAAGAAAACATCACCGACTATCGTATCGGTGGCCTCGGCCAAACTCTTCGAATCGACCGCCTCGTGCAATCTGGCCGAGACGATGAATTTCCAGTCGGGATTGCGCGTCGAAACCAACTGCGGCAACTGCGGTACGACCCAGCTGCGCATAAACGGACTCGAAGGGCAGTATTCGCAGGTACTGCTCGACAGCCGCCCGATCTTCAGTTCGCTGGCATCGGTCTACGGCCTTGAACAGCTGCCCGTCGCCATGATCGAGCGGGTCGAGGTGATCCGCGGAGGCGGCTCGGCGTTGTTCGGGGCGAATGCCATCGGCGGTGTGGTCAACATCATCACCAAGGAGCCGCTGCGCAACTCCGTCACACTCTCCAATACGACCAATATCTTTGAGGGCGGTACGGCCGACTTCAACACCTCGCTCAACGGCTCGTTCGTCTCCGACGACTACAAAATGGGCGTCTACCTGTTCGGCATGATTAAGGACCGCGATTCGGATGACCGCAACGGGGACGGATTCTCGGACATCCCAAAACTCAACTCCGAGACGGCCGGATTTCGGGCCTATTACAAAACTTCGCCCTATACGCGTCTGACGGCGGAATACCACCATATTCACGAGTTTCGCCGTGGGGGCAACGAGTTCGACCAGCCGCCCCACATGGCCGATATCGCCGAACAGCTCAATCACAAGATCGACGGCGGCGGATTGAAATTCGACTGGTTCAGTCCGAACAACCGCCACCGGATGGGCATCTATACTTCGGCGCAGAATATCGACCGTGACAGTTATTTCGGCACGGACAAGAATCCCGACGCCTATGGCGCTACGGACGACAAGACGTTCGTGGCGGGAGCCCAATATACCTACTCTTTCCATAAACTGCTGTTCCTGCCCTCGGAACTGACGGCGGGCGTCGAGTACAACTACAATACGCTGCACGACAAATACCTCGGCTTCGGGCGCGACTTCGAGCAGACCACCCATAGCACGGGTTTCTTTTTCCAGAACGAGTGGCGGAGCGAAAAGCTCAACTTCCTGATCGGCGGCCGCGTGGACAAGCACAACATGATGAAGAACGTCGTCTTTTCGCCGCGCGTGAACGTGCGTTACAGTCCGACGGAAAAGATCGGCCTGCGGGCCAGCTATTCGAGCGGTTACCGCGCGCCGCAGGCCTACAACGAGGACCTGCACATCGACGCTTTGGACAACAAGGTGGCGATCATTCGACTCGCTCCGGATCTCAAACCCGAATACTCGCACAGCCTGAGTGCATCGGTGGATCTGTATCATAATTTCGGGCGAGTGCAGGCCAACCTGCTCGTCGAAGGATTCTACACGATGCTTGAGGACGTGTTTACGCTCGAAAAAATCGGCGAGGATGCCCAGGGCAACATCATTAAGGAGCGCCGCAACGCTTCGGGAGCCACCGTGGCCGGCGTGGGAGCCGAAGCCAAGGCGGGTATTCCGGGACGGTTCGAGCTGCAGCTGGGCTACACCTTCCAGCGCAGCCGTTACGACGAACCCGAAAAATGGTCGGACGACGTGACGCCCCAGCGGCGGATGTTCCGTTCGCCGGACCATTACGGCTACTTGACGGCGAACGTCAACCTCACGCGTGATTTCACGGCGTCGGTGTTCGGCAACTACACGGGCCGGATGCTCGTGCAGCACAATGCTGGGTATATCGAGAGGGATACCGAGCGTCTGACGCCCGATTTCTGGGATATGGGCCTGCGGCTGTCGTACAATTTCCGGCTCACGAAACAACTGCGGCTGGAACTGAATGCCGGGGTGAAAAACCTTTTCGACAGCTTCCAGAAGGACCTCGATTTCGGCCAGAACAAAGATGCCGCTTATATCTACGGTCCGGCAGTTCCGCGCACTTACTTTATCGGAGCAAAATTCGCGCTGTGACCAAGATGTACCGTGTTATTCGGATGCAGGGCCGGTTCCTGCATCCGAATTTGTATTTAGAGCTTGAAGGTCGGCAAACCAATAGGAATAAGTTTTCACCGTTCCGTCGTCTAGGCGGATGTTGTAGCTTTGTGAAAAAGATCGGCCCAGCCGGAACGGCACGGGCTGTCGGAAGATCGGACCGTCGTAACAGAATGTATGATATTCGCCGTTTTCTCCATTGGGATCGACTCCGGCAGGCAGAGAGGCTATGAAGCCGCGGTCGATCTCCCGGCCTATGGCGTCGGCGCCGAGTCCGTCGGCCATCGTGGTTACGACGACCGTCCGAAATCCCGATACGAGGAAATCGTTCATCACCTCTTCCGAAGATTTTCCCCAAAGCGGTTCCACGATTTCGATTCCGTGCGGCGAGAGTTGCTGCTCCCGGTATTTGCGCACATCGTGCAGGAAAATATCCCCGAAGATGAAACGGGTCACGCCCTGCGTCTTGAAATGCTCCACGGCCCGGGACATGGCGACGTCGTAATCCTCCATATTGCCTTTGGGCGTCAGGTCTACGATATAAAGAGGAACGCCGATGCTTTCGGCCTGCATTTGCAGTAATGCCGTCGGGATGCCGTGCATCGTCGAACGGTGCGTATCCCGGTTTACGGTAGTCAGCAGCGCGACGATCTCGTATTCGCCCGATTGCTGTGCCCGCAACAGCGCATGGGCGGAATCCTTGCCGCCGCTCCAGTTGAATACGGCTTTTATCCGTTCCATATTATATTTTCTGCATTATGGAAGAATCCGCAGACAAGGGTCAGGTACTCCGGCATTAATCCATCCGAACCCCATTTCAGTTCGATGCCGAACAGTTCGGAGGTTGTTCGCGCGATGTCGAATCCGCATGCTTCGAGTGATGGGCGTACCAGTTCGGGGTGGCGGCAGGGTTTCGCTTCGGGGCGGGTGCAGGTTCCTTCGGGGCAGTAGAGGCAGGTGCCGACATAGGCGAACGACCGTCCGCCGTACCTGCGTTCCATTTCGAGCAGACGCCGTTCGAGCCGCTGCCGTTCGGGGCGGATCAGCCGGCCGGCTTCCGATATCGGAACGTGCTGTTCGGCAGGAGTGATCTTCGTCGCGATAATCAATGCCGACGTATATTGCGAGAGATATGCTCCGACATCGTATCCGAACGGCGGGCATCCCCAGCTGCGGTTGTAATTGCGGCAGGCACGGCAACACTCCAAAAACCGCATGGCATCACGGAACCGGGCGATATAGTCAGCCACGGGCAATGCAGCGCAATGGTCTTCTGCGGTATATCGAAATGAAAAATCCATGAAACAAAAATAGTCGTTTCGGGCGTTTGTAATGCTGTTTCACGAAAATAATTTGTTGTCGAGCGCTGTTTTTCGGGATTAACCGTTATATTTGCCCCAGATTTGGTTTTCCGTTCCCCGTGCCGGGGAGGAAATGAAAAGGGAATCGGGTGCAAATCCCGGACAGTCCCGCTGCTGTGAAACTCCGTGAAGGTTTCGAACATCTCAGCCACTGATCCGCAAGGATCGGGAAGGCTTCGGAACAGGAGTCAGTCAGAAGACCTGCCAAGTCGATTCGATGTCAAAGGGCCCCGAGGGATGGGTGTTTGATTTCGGTTGTATACTGCATGATAATTTTAATTCCGATGCTGTTACAAGGATTGTTGTGCCGTTTTCGGCACACGGGTTTTGCTTTGCGGGAACGGCTCGGCCTAAAACGGGATTCGGTATGGAATTACTCGAACGATTGCTATTTGGTTCCGATTCGCTTTGGGGCGGCGGTGTCGCCCACTCGGTGATGATCCTGGCGCTGGGCATCGCACTCGGCATCATGCTGGGCAAGGTGAAGATCGCCGGGGTGTCGCTGGGTGTGACGGGTATTTTGTTCGTCGGCATCGCGTTCAGCTATTTCGGCATGAACATCGACGAGCACCTGATGCACTTCCTCAAAGAGTTCGGACTGATTCTCTTCGTCTATTCGATCGGTTTGCAGGTCGGTCCCGGATTTTTCTCCTCGTTCCGCAAGGGCGGCGTCACGCTGAACAAACTGGCCGTACTGGTCGTGGCGCTCGGCGTCGTTACAACGGTTGCCCTTTATTATGTCACCGGGCTTCCGATGACGACGATGGTCGGCGTGATGTCGGGTGCCGTGACCAATACCCCGGGGCTGGGTGCCGCGCAGCAGGCTTTCAGCGACCTGCACGCCGGAGCCGATGCCCCGGATATCGCGACAGGCTATGCATTGGCCTATCCGCTCGGAGTGATCGGAGCCATCCTGACCCTGCTGGCGTTGCGCTATCTGCTGCGTATCGACGTGCGGCAGGAGGAAGAGGCGGCAGGTTTGGGTACGGACGTGCTGAAAGACCTGACGACCCGGCGGATTTCCGTCGAAATCTGCAATCCTGCCGTCGAGGGTAAAAGCATCTCCGGAATACGCCGTTTGGCCCTGCGCGATTTCGTCGTGTCGCGGATTTGCCGTCCGGGCGAAGCTCCTGAACTGGCCGATGCTGCGACGACGCTCCGCTGCGGCGACCGGATTTTGCTCGTGGCGGCGCCCAAAGATGCCGAGGCACTGGTCGCGTTGCTCGGCCGGGAGGTGGACGCCGGTCCGATGATGCAGGATCGGAAGATGATTTCACGGCGAATACTTATCACCAAACCCGAGCTGAACGGCAAGACACTTGCCGAACTGCGCATCCGCTCCACGAGCGGCGTCACCATTACACGCATCAACCGTTCGGGTATCGACCTGGTGGCTGCGGGGAATCTGCAGTTGCAGCTGGGCGACCGGGTGACGGTCGTGGGTCCCGAACTTTCGGTAGCCCATGCCGAGCGGCTCTTCGGCAATTCTCTCAAGCGTCTCAACCATCCCAACCTGATTCCTATTTTCATCGGCATCGCGCTGGGCGTCGTGCTGGGCAGCATTTCGTTCTGGATTCCCGGCGTTCCGCAGCCCGTGAAACTGGGCCTTGCCGGCGGTCCGCTGATCGTCGCCATCCTGATCGGCCGCTACGGTCCGTACTACCGGCTCATCACCTATACGACGATGTCGGCGAATCTGATGCTGCGCGAAGTGGGCATTTCGCTTTTCCTTGCGGGCGTGGGGCTGGGTGCCGGCGAGGATTTCGTGCCTACGCTCGTCGCGGGCGGATATGTCTGGATCGCTTACGGAGCTGTAATCACGATCGTTCCGCTGCTGCTGGCGGGGCTTTTCGGACGTTTTTACTACAAACTCAACTATTATACGCTGATCGGCGTGCTTTCGGGCGCGTCGACCAATCCGCCGGCACTGGCCTATTCGACCGAGCAGACCACGTCCGACGCACCTTCGGTGGGATATGCTACGGTCTATCCGCTGTCGATGTTCCTGCGGGTGCTGGCGGCCCAGCTTTTGATTTTGATTTTCGGATAACTCAAAAAGGCGCGGCCAAACAAAGACCCGTTACTGCCATAACAAGTCATTGCATAGAGATTAGTAGCCGGCCGCGCCTTTTTTTAATTGAATAGTTATGAATATCGTATTATACGGAGTTCCGGCGGAAACGGCCGGAAGGATTGCAGACCGATACGGTCTGAAAGTGATAAATTCGCCCGACAAATTCGACGCATCGGGAACGATGGTACTTGTTCCGTCGATAAACGCCCCGCGGTACCTGTTGGCGTTTTACAACGCCATGCTGCGGCATGAGGACGATGTCGATGCGGTCATTATCTGCGGTGCCGAGTCCTGCGAGGCCGTCAGCACGGTGCAGTACTGCACTCCGCTGGGGAAATTCTTCACCCTGAACGGTGATCTGGACGGAGAGGAACTGGTATCGGAACTTTGTCTGCTTCTCGATTCGCTGTTCGCCGAGGGGAATCAAATCAATTTTTAGGAATGGAGACTAAAGGCTATGTACACGTTTACACCGGTAACGGCAAAGGCAAGACCACGGCGGCATTCGGACTGGCCCTGCGGGCGTTGTGCGCCGGGAAGGGCGTCTATGTCGGGCAGTTCGTCAAATCGATGAAATACAATGAAACGAAGATCGAACGGCTGTTCAACGGCTCGGACCCGGCATTCGGTCGTATCCGTATCGAACAACTGGGGCGCGGCTGTTTTATCGGAAAAGACCCGGAACCTGCCGACAGGAAAGCGGCTGGCAAAGGCTGGGCCCGTTGTGCGGATCTGCTCCGGAGCGGGGAGTACGACGTAGTGATCCTCGACGAGCTGACCATCGCCCTGCATTTCGGACTGCTCTCGACCGCTGTCGTGCTGGATGTGCTGCGTAACCGTCATCCGGCCGTCGAAGTGGTTATCACAGGACGTTATGCACCGCAGGCGTTGCTCGAGACTGCCGATCTTGTGACAGAAATGCGCGATGTGAAGCACTATTACGCACAGGGCATCCAGTCGCGCGACGGAATCGACCGCTGATTATTCGAGCCGCTGGTAATAGTATAATTCCCGGTCGTCCGCGGCCAGCACCTCGGGGTGCATGATCGCGATCAGGTCGTGCAGGACGACGTCGGGCTGTACCACACCCGACTCCCAGTAGTCGTTGCCTCCGGCGACATTCAGCCGTTTGTTGCAGTTGTAAACGGCACAGTTTCTAACGCATCGGGTGTTTGCGAATTTTGGATACTGCGCCTTCAGCTCCCCGAGCGATGAGACACTGCCCGCATTGAGCCACATATCGGCCGCCGAGGTCAGCAGATAGGCCTCTTCGAGGTCGATGGGCAGCGAACGGTTCGAAGTATTTTTCTCGTAGATATAATCTCCGCCCGCATCGGCGATCAGCCGGGCGACGTAGCTTTCGGTCGACGCCATAAACCACGACCCGGCATAGGGCGTGTTAATCATCACTTTCGGATGTTTCGAAGTCGCCGCCGCGACTTTTGCCCGGAGCGCATCGTAACGTTCGGGAACCGGCTCGAAGACTGCTTCGCCTTTTTCGCGGCTGTCGGTGATCTCGGCGATAGCCACCAGCCATTCGGCCTTGCCGAGCGGCGACTCTTCGAGGTACTCGCCGATGTAACAGAACGGAATGCCCATTTCGAGCAGTTTCGACTCCATGCCGCTTGCGCCGCTCACGCCGAACAACAGCACCAGATCGGGCCGTTGTGCGAGCAGCAGTTCGTAGTCGATATTTCCGTCGAAGCCGATGTCCGCCACGGCTTCGGGGTGTGTCGTTACATATTTATTCGAAATATAGTTTCTTCCCGAAACTCCTACCACCCGGTCGGCCTGTCCCAACGCATCGAGCATCGCCACATAAGTAGAGGAGAGGCAAACGATGCGCCTCGCTCCCGCTTTCACGACCTGTCCGGTGAAACCTGCCGGAATCTTTTCTCCGTTGCGGACGATGAAGAATACGGAACATCCGTTTGTAGAAGGCGCGTACAGAGAGGTCGTGGTTTTTCAGCACTTTGAACGATCCGAAGAACGCCGGGGTAGCCACAGCCTTGTCTGGCCGGGCTTCGAAGCGCTCGACCTTTTCGTGGACAAAGTAACCCAGCACGCTGGCCTGCATCTTCAACCGTCCCCATTCAAATGCCGTGGCCAATGCGGCCATATGGGTATAGCGCGTCGGAAAGGGGAAGGTGCCATCGCTTTCTGTGGGCATGTAAAAAGTGGCGTCGAGCGTATTCCATTGGAAGTCATAGGCCAGCGACACCTCCCAGTGTTCGAAGATGTTGTAGAGATTAGCGCACGAGAAATAGAACTCCTTCTGCTTGTAGGTGTTCTTGGTTTGGATCAACTTGGCGTCTTGATTCTCGTAATGGGTGTAGTCGGCGGCGTACTTGGTGTTGAACAGCGTGCGGAATTTCTTCGACCAGCGGTTGGTCAGCGTTCCCTGGATGAACGAGTTGGTGTCCCACAGCCGCTCACCATGGCGAAAGACGTTGTTGACGATGGCTCCCGGGATGCCGCGTTCGGAGTTGTAGGTGTAGGCCCGCACGGTCCATTGTCCGTCGGCCATCTTGCCGTGGAGTCCGGCCTCCATGCGCGTAGCGTTGATGTCGCCGTTCTGTCGGTAGGCCGTTGTGTCGTAGGCGATCTCGCCCAGCGTGTTGCGGCGGCGGTAGCGGAATTTGTACCGGCCGGTGGCATTGATCCACTCGCCGCTGAACGACGAGCTGACGGCGTCGGAGATCTTATACTCGTAGCGCATCGAGGGATTGATGAGTCCGAATGAACCGGTCTTCATCGTGGCCTTGAAATTAGCCCGTTTGCCCTCCTCGAAGCGGGGACGCCGCGTAGTGATGTAGATGGTTCCCGAGGCTCCGAAATCCTTGGCCGACTGGAAAATGTCACTCTTCTGTCCGTTATAGAGCGATATTTCCTCCACGTCGTCCAGCGAGAAGCGCCCCAGATCGACCTGCCCGTTCTGGGCGTTACCCAACTGGATTCCGTCGTAGAAGACCGCCATGTGGTTGGTGCCCATCGAGCGGATGTTGACGGTTTTCAGACCGCCTACGCCGCCGTAGTCTTTGAGTTGCACGCCGGCAAAATAGCGGATGGCGTCGGCCACCGAAAAACTGTTCAGCCGTTGCAGATCGACGTCTTTGAGGACCTGTGCGGGGATGACTTCGCGGTATTTGGGGATGACGGGGGTGCCGTCGATGACGACCTCGTTGATGTTCTGGATACTGTCCAGTTTTCCGACGTAACGCCAGTTCGTGGTGGAATCGGCTTTATCGGATGCCTGAACTGCTGTGGAAATTCCCCCCCCCGCAATAAATGTGAGACATAGGATCGAAAGGTAGAATTGCTTCATTATGCGCTTGGTATCAATAGTTTGTTCGGTAACCATTGATTCCGCCGTAATGCAACGAAACAAAATGGAAAAGTGCTTTACATGCATTATCAATTCACGCCCATTCTCCGCAGGCTGCGAAACCAATCTGTCATGCAAGGCAGGTCTTCTGACTTATTCCGGTTACGACGCCTTCCCGGTTTTCACCAGTGGCTGAGATTGTCGATCCCTCATGTGCCCGTTTCTGGGCAGGAACTTACAGCAGCGGGAACTGTTGCCGACTTTCACGGCATTCCCTTTTAATCGGTCGGAGGCTATATGGCCTTCTTTCCGAACCTTTGCGTGGCAAAGATACAAAATTTACCAGTAATAAAAAATGTTTTTATTTTTTATTAGTCTGTGTCGTTTTATATTGGTCGTTCTGTTTATACCAATATGTAGCTTCGCCCCGCCATTCGTTCCGATCTCTATATAAATACCCGGTTGCCAATATTGTTAGAATTGATAATACTGTTAGAAATACGATCGTTCTCAGAACAATAGGTGGTTGTTTGAGATAGCGTATCTGGGTTTTCATTTCCCATAATGTATGGTTGGATAATTTTTCGAACTTTGTCGTATCAACTTCGTTTTTGAACTCGGATAGAGACTTTTTGAAATTTAGAATTTCAGTAATTATTGTTCGGTTCTCCTTGTCGATCACCTCCAGTCTCCCCGCTAACTGCGCCAGCAACGCGTTGTATCTGTCGGTAAATTCCTGCATCTGCTCGGTTTTTGCTCCGGACAAGGCCGTATTCCGTTGCAGTTGTTCGAGCTGCTGTGCGATCTGCCCTTGCGAGCGTTCCGCGGCCTCTATCAGCCGTTCGATCCGTTCCAGCTGCGTATTCTCCCAACCTGCGTTCCCTACGCCGCCTGCTTTGGCGTTTTTAATGGCTTTGACAAGTGTTTCCTTGAGGTCTTCGTACATCTCAATCGAGAGGTCGATCTTATTTTTGTCGTTCATGGCTTTCCGGTTTTAAGGTTATATTTTCATTTTGGCTCTTCTTTTCTGTTCTTCCATCCTGCGGCGACGTTCCATTGCGGCTATGGCCATCGCTGCAGCAGCGGCATCGAGCAGTGCCGTGATTCGTGCTATATGCTCTTCGGGACTTTCTCCCGGCTTGCGCTGCAACTGTGCGGCCGATACTCCGACCGGCGAACTGGCCGGCGGAAGCGGAATCGCGTCGATCTTTCCGCCGGGGCTAGGCGCCGCAGGCTCTTCGCGCGTACCGCCGCCCATGCCGCCGAACAACCCGGCAAATGCCGAACGGTAATTGCCTGCCGCCGCCGAGAGGTTTCCGAGGAGCTCGGCCCGATGCAGCGCCTGCTGTTGCAGGTGGGTGAACCGGTTGTCGAGTTTCGTAAAGCTGAATGCCCTGTCGATCTTCGATCCGGAGAACTCGAAGCCGTTTTTCGAGAAGAGGATACCCTGCTTGCGGTCGGTATTTCCGCAATACTTATAGCGGACGTTGATGCCCTGTTCCTTTAATTTACCTTCCAACTCGTTCCAGTTCTTGCATTTGGGCAGACAGCCTTTGATCGCATCGTAGATTTCGTATCTGGTCTTGTCGGGTTCGCGCAGCCGCTCCCGCCGTACGTCGTCCTTTCCCGGTGCGAGATACAATCCGTACTTCTCGGTCAGCTCCCGGCAGACCTTGGCGTTGCGGATCTTGATGTTCCTGTCCGATATGGTCTGCCCGTTGTTCCCGACCCGGTTGTAGACCAGATGGCAGTGCGGATGGGGCTGGTCGAGATGGCGCACCAATAGATACTGCGTATCGGTGATGCCCATCTTTTGCATATACTCCTTTGCGATCTGCGTCATCAGGGCGTCGGTCATCCGCGGAGCGTCCTTGGGTGAAAAAGACAGCGAGATATGCCCGACGGTGTTTTTCAGCCGCGGATTCAATAAGGTCTGGTCTTTGAAGTCCTGCACCATATCCTTCACTTCCGGGGGCATGATTCCTTCGGCTTCCAATATCCGGGATTCTTCTTTCATCACGTAGCCTACCGTCCCCGAAAAAGACGATCCCGATATTACCTTACCGACCATCGCATATTTGTTTCAGGAGTTTTTCGATGGCCGTGATGATCGCCGCATGCCGTACCCTGACAGCCGCCAGACCTTTGGCATTGGCCAGCCGGGTCAGCTGGTTCAGATTCCGGGCGATGCCTTTGAGCTGGGCCATGAAATCCAGCTGTTCGCGTGTGATTCGCGCCCTTACCGTTCCTCGGTCGATCAGCTGGCGCAGGACTTCGGCAGGCGGTTGCCCTGCCTCGCGGCAGAGGGCCGAGAATCGGAGTTTCCGTTCGGGGCTGAGCCGCGTGCTGACGACGTATTTGCGGATGCGGCCGATACTGACTTTCGGGCGTCCGCCTTGTTTGCCGTATGTTTTTTTCGGTGTTTCCATGATAAGTGGTTTGTAAGCATTTTTTTTCAGACCAGCGGGATTTTACGCCGACCAGCGGGGAAGGCGCAGTTTTCGTCTACGAAAACACAACCTTGCCTTCCTTAAATCTTTACCCCTTTCCGACACGGTGGTTCAATTTCCGCCCTTTCCGCTTTCAGAGCTTGCAGATTATTCCGACAAGAGTGATCTTGCTTATCGGATATAGTTTTCGTGGTCTTAGGTCGGTCTTTTATGCGGGCGATCAGATAGTCGTTTACGTCCTTGTGCCCGCTGTAAAAATGCCTTTGGTCGATTACCTCGCTGCGGGGGCAAAGACGGATCAGATCGGAGGTCGTTTTACGCCCGGCTTCGTCGTTGTCAAAGAAGGCGTGAATCACCGGATGCCGGGAGAGAAACGGGATGGCTTTGGGCAGGTTGACGACCGAGTTCAGAACCGCGGCGTCGATGCGCAGTCGTTCGGGATGTTTCAGCGAAAGATAAGCGAGAAAATCCATAAATCCCTCGAAAGCGATCACCGTGTCGGAACGGTTGTCGAGGGTGGTGATGTGTTTGGGCGAGGAGCCGCCTTTGAACCGCTCGGAGCGGAGCTCCCATCCTTCGGCATCGTTGCGGAACCCGACGGCGAAAAAGGCGCGGCCGTTTACCTTGTAGCGAACTTCGCGGCAGAATGCTGCGGCGACCGACGGGACGATGCCGCGCGAGGCGAGATAACCGACCAATGCCGGATGCCGGAGCGGAGCGTCGGAGAGGATGCGGAGCGCGGGGACGGCGGCTGGACGCAAGACCGGCAAGGGACCTCCGGCAGCTGGACGTTCGCCAACACCCGGTGAAAGAGAAACGGAACCGGCGTCCCTTTTTTCACCGTTTTGCAGCCGTCGGACGGCTTCACGGCTGTCGCACCGCTCCAACCGCATCACGAGGGTGAGCAATGTGCCGCCTTCGCCCAGTCCGAAGTCGTACCAGAGATTTTGCACGTAGTCCACTTTGAAACTCGGCGTGCGTTCTTCCCGCAAGGGTGAAAGATACATGTCGTAACCGTTTCGTTCGTATTTGGGCAGAATGCCCCGCCATGCGAGGAATTGCCGGATGCCGATATTTTTCAGATCATTCATAATTTTTGTTTTTCGAAGTTTGCCGATATTGCCTTACTACCTACTACATTTGCGTAATCGTTTGATAAATAATTCGCTATGTGTAGTAACCAAGTTTATGTCACCTTACTACCGTAGTAATTGACGTAGTAGCGTCGTAAGATGCAGTAAGGTGTGTTTTTACATCCTACTACACGCCTGCGTGTTCTTTTTCAATGTTTTGCAGCTGTGTGTAGTAGCGTAGTAACTACAATCCGTAAGAGACGAAAGGATTGGGTGTGATCTTCTCGATGACCCAGCCGTAGACGGGATTTCCGTTGACACGTTTCGAGCGTCGTTCGAACCCGGCCTTGCGCAAGGCTTCGCCCATACGTTTCTCGGAGAGGTTCAGCGACGAATAGCTGCGCAGATAGTCCAGAATCTCCACGGTGGTCATAAAGCAATCCGTGACGGCATGTTCCGGAGGTTTCTCGAACCCTTTCAGCAGCATTTCGTATTCGATGGTCTGGACATGGAATGCGGCGTTTCCCCGGTGCAGTTCTTCGATTTCGGCTTCGTCGAACCAATAGCGGAATCCGTTGCTCAGGAGTGTTCGGGCTTCGGCATATACCCGATCCATATTGACCCATATCGCCCGGTCAATGTCGATGGATAACACCTCGAAGGGCAGGAAGCGCCGCGAGCCGGTCGGATCGGTCAGAAAGTCGTTCCCGTTCACCGAGGCCATGAAGCTCGCCAAGTGGGGATACTCTTCGATGTAGACGTCGTAGGGCCGCCGGTATTTGACCGAAGGAGCCGTGATGAGGTTCTTCAGCTCGTTTTCATCCCGTTTGTTGAGCGCCTTCAGCTGGTCGTCGATGTTGATGAAGAGGTATTCGGCGACCAGCGTCAACACGTCCTTGTTCTGCAGGTCGATCTTTCCCGTGAAAAGATAACTGGCGAGTGAGCGGGGACAGAGGTTGTCGAGCCATGTGGTCTTGAACTTTCCCCGCTCGCCGGTCAATACCAGACAGACGTGGTTCTGACATCCGAGGTCGTTCGTTGCATTGGCGACCACGCCGACGAGCCATTTGGTCAGGTACTCCGACCAATGCAGGGCGTTGCGCACAGTGACGGTCGCGGCCAGTTCGTCGATGGCCTGCGTTCCCGTTGCCGGCGGCAGTTTATGAAAATACGCCTGCACGGGATTCACACGCTCGGAAAAGTCGCTTTCGAGCATGCTGCGCAGGTTCTCCGCCGAGGTGGAGATGCCGATGGTGCGGTCGAGCTCCCGCCGGAAGGAGTTGAGCCGGTATTTGGTCACGGGGAGGAACTCGCCGTCGCTGCTGCGGAACTCCGCACGGCTTTTGACCGTGTTGTAGCGAAAGGCGTAATGCTCCCGCAGAAACCCCTCGATACGCTCGTTCCGGGACTGCTTGCCGGGGACTGCAACGCTGTCTGACACCTTATTTGCCATCGCGCTCGCCGAGAATCCGTTGAATGTCCGAGGTGCGGTAGCGAACCTTGTTACCGACCTTAACGGCTTTCAGATATCCTTTGCGGTTCCAATGCCAGAGCGTCGCATCGCAAACGCCGCATAGCTCTTTGACCTGTTCTTTGGTCAGGTAACGTTCCTTGCGGGCTTCGGCGACTTGTGCTGCCAGCTCTTCTTTGGCGCGGTCGATAAGGCTTTTGGAGAAAGCCAACAGATCCTCGCCGCTTACCTCCAGCCGGATGCTGCCCGGAGCATCCCGGAGGATGGATAATAAATCTTTCATACATTGCTTTCCGCCCGTTGTGAGGCGTAGCCTTCCGGCGGACGGGAAAGCAACGCCGCCGCCCGGAAATCCGAGCGACGGCGCAAATATAATGTTGTGATTGAGCGATATTTAAGCGTTTAATTCGCGTTGTATTAAGACGAATTTAACGAGCCTTATTCCGATAGAAAATCTTTTATTTCCCGGATGATGAGGGCTTCGCTGCCCCGACTGCCGATACTTGGTCCGATAAGCAATGGTTCTGTCAGACGGCTGTATGCTTCCTGTATGCCCCGCTCGTGGACGATGCGGATGTCAGAGCCGTATTCTGCTTGCAGGGCATCGCGGAACGGTTTGATGTTGATGGGAACTACCAGATAGCGCAATTCATCGAGTGCGATCTTCAGCCGTGCGATGTCGGTCTGGGTGTGTTTCTTCGTGAGGTATTCGCCGATCTTTTGCCGCAACTCGTCGGGATGTGCGACGACCGGAGAAAACATTTCCACCAACGATTTGGTCGTACTCGGCCGACCGGGTTTTCTCTTTTCGTCGGAGTCTTCGGCCGGAAGAGTGCCCGCAGCCCATTCCAGCACCCGATCGCTTTCGGCCAGACGCATTGCTTCGCGGTGGGCATTCCAGTCCTGCTTGGTGCGCAGTTCTAATTTGATGGACCGTGAAATCAGCAGTTTGATCGTGGCACTCATGGTCATCTTCTGCAAGAATCCCAGATCGGGCGAGCGCCGCAGCTCTTCACAACGCTCCACCATCCGTTCGAAACTCTTGCCGAAGTAGAGCCAGCAAAGCATCGCCGGAAGGGTCGAATCCTTGCCGGGCTGTTCGCACTCCCGGATGATCTTGCCGGCAAGGTCGTGTTGTCGGGCCGCCTGTTCGATCTCATCGACATGCTCGAACAGTCCTTCATTGGCTTTGTCGGACATGAGGCGCCGGTACCGGGGGATAAGGGACATGGCTTGGAATATGACCGACTGGCACCCTGCATAGTCACGGGCGTTCATCGCCTCTTCGAATGCGGCGTATTCGTCGGGGTGGGTGTTCATCCATTCCCGCAACTTCGCTTTGAAAGCCTCGTATTCCTGCTGGCCCATAGTATTGTACTACTTTTTTAAGACAACCCATCTGCCGCCTTTTGTCGGCCCTTCATGACTGATAATCCCCTCTTTGTTCATTTGCAGTAGATAATGCTTAATGCTATTCGAGGTACGTCCTAATAACGCTTCCAATTCCCTGCCGGAGATTGCCGGATTCTTTTGGATTTCGTAGATGATCCTTTCCCGAATATTTTGGGGTGTTTCTTGTGGGTTTCTTGTGGGTTTCTTGTGGGTTTCTTGTGGGTTTCTCTCAGCACCGAAGCCTGCATCGTAATATCGTTTCGATGCTTTTTCAATTACCCGAAATGCCGTGACAAATGAAAAGTCGAATTCGGCTTTTTCATTGCCGTTTTCCGTCAGCTCTTTTTGAACCCTATAAACACCTCGGCTGAAACGATTGACATAACCGAGAATTTTCATCGCTTCGGCAATGAACGGATTGCGGTAATCGCTTACATTCGGAAAATTCTCCGGACTGACTTTTCCATATAAACCGCCGGGATTTTGTATTTCAATACGATCATCGTATTCATAGAATTGTATCGGGGCATTCGTTTCATAATCCCGGTGCATGATCGCATTCATCAGAAGTTCCCGCGTTGCCCAGTATGGGTAATTCGCAACGGTTTCTTCCCGGAGAACACTAATCGGAATCGGGCGTTTTTGCGACACACTCGTTTCGACGAATGCGTCTATTTTAATGAGGTCATGGCAAAGGTTATTCCCGAACTTGTGTTCATTGATGATTTCCCCTGCACGATCCACACCTTTGAAACGGACATATTGGACATAAGCTCCCGGAAAATAGCGCCCCGGATTTCCCCCGAACAGAATAATGCATCCGTTCGTCGGACAGTTATATCGCAAGTCGAAAAATCCGAGTGATGCCAACTGTTCTTCAAGAGGGCGCTTATCGTCTGCAAGAATTTCACTGGCTACGGCTTTTGGTAAAAATTCTGACCGAACAAGGTTTATATCAATGTCGGCAAGCGTCGTTCCGATACACGGCATGGCATCGAACGTTCGAATATTAGAGATTCTTCGCTCCATCAATATTTTTTCTTCGGCTTCCGATGCGATGCTTTTGCGCGGACCTATCCGTACCCAAATACGTCCCCGGTATCTGACCGGAGGAAATTCGGACGGTTTGACCTCGACCACGAGTAAATCGCCACCTTCCAAAACAAAGCGCTCGACAGTCATTACCGGTTGCGGGAGAATATTGCCGTCGGTGCGGATATTGGTCATTTTGAGTAGTAGACCATCATCGACACGCAGGCCGGATAACTTCCCGTTGTCTTCGGCTCCTATAATCAGATAGCCGCTTTTGTCATCGCCGGGTAAATCATTGGAAAAAGCACAAATCGCCTGGCAAAATTTGTCCATATTGGTTGTCGAGGTCGTTATCTCGATGTTGTAGCTTTCCGGATTGCCAAGTATTTGTACCAGTTGTTTCTGTGTTAACATAATGCGGCTCTCAATTTGTTAGGACAAAAATATGGATTCTTTTCAGTAAATTCTAAAAAGCAATATATTATTTCAGCAAATCGACCAACTGTTGCTTCATTTCATCGTCAATGGTGCGGTAACGTGCGAAAGCCTTGCTGCCTTCCTTATGTCCGCTCAAAGCTCCGACCAAATTGGGGTCTTTGACCTGCTTATACAGATTTCCGACGAATGTCCGGCGGGCCAGATGCGACGAGGCGATCTCGTAAAGCACCCTCTTTTCTTCTTCGCGGGTGGTGGGGTTTATGACCGTAACCAGCCGTTTCAATCCGGCGGCTTTGAAAATCCGCTTGATCGCCAGATTGTATTTCTGCTCGGAGATGAAGGGCAGCAGCTTGTCGCCATCCAGACTTTTGTAACGGGCTGCGATCTCTTTGGCTGTTTGATTCAGCGGAACCCGCACGGTCAGCGGTCGCCCTTCCTTGGTCTTGCGCGGTATGTATTCGATGGCTCCGTCGATCAGATTCGATTTCGTCATTTTCAGCAGATCACCCACCCGGCAGCCGATCAGACATTGAAAAACGAAGATGTCGCGCTGAACGGCCAGTTGCGGATGCCGCATCAGATTCGTGCCGTAAATCTTGTGCAACTCCTCGACCGTGATATAATAAGGCGTTCCGTATGTGCATTCCTCCAACGGGAAATCGTCGAACGGTCGGTTCCGGGTCTTTTTGTTGCTGTTGCACCAGTAGAAGAAAGTTCGGATGCGCGAGAAACAATCCAATAACGTATTCTTTCCTCTGGGTTGCGGCGTGCGTGCTTCGGGTATAGCTTCGTAGATTTCCGGGTAAAGAGCGCAGTAGCGGTATTCATTTTCCAAAAATTCCCAAATATCCCGCAAGGTGTCGGCCGTTACTTGATCGATGTCCAATACGAATGCTTTTTGCCCCCTCTTGGTTGTCCGGATATAAAGTTCATACCGCTGTAATCCTCGTTTGATGACCCGGTAATTCTTTTTGCGGACATCGGAAAGACGGTGCTTCTCGAGGAATTCGTCGAACAATGCGATCAACGTCGGCTTGACGGTTTCTTCCGTGGCCGTTTCGACATTGTACTTTTGCGGATTGTAATATTGTTCCAATGCCTCTTTCAGCCACTCTTTCTGCGGTTCTGTCGTCTGTCGGGATTGATAGGTTTTTTCGAGGTAGGACTTGAGTTTGCGGGCTTCATCGTTGTAATAGGAACGCATTTCGTCGTCGCAAACGATTTTGCTTTTGACCTGTTCGGCCTTGTCATCCCAAAGATTGGGATTGATGGTGAGCCGGGTCGGTGCGACCATATCTACCTGTCTGCCATCCCGCAGACGTGCGTAAATGGTCGCCTTCGATTCTGTATCATAGCGTTTTACGCTCTTTTTGATGATGAGAGTTATTTTCATAGTACCCAGATTCCGGATTGACAGAGCAAAAATACGAAAAATTCCCCACATTTTCCCCACATCTGCTAAAATATGTTCAATCGGAATTTATCTGGTAAAATGATTAAATATTTATATACTATTGATAATAAATAAAATAAATATAAATTTATTCATTCTTGCCTCTATTTAAGTTTAATAGAATTTAATATATTCAAATGCGGCTCCGGGTACTGATTAAGGTGTCAAAACTTTGATTGTCAAGGTTTTGACTCCTTTTCTTTTTTGCCATGCCCTTCTGCGGCGGTTTGCTTTTCGCAGATTTGTTCGGGCGGTGCCGCTTTTTGAGAAGGAGCGTGATTTTGCCCGTTCGGGAAATTTCCTGCGGCGGAGCATGATATGCGCTTTCGCGTTATGCCGCCTCTCCGGTGCGATTTTGAGTTTTGATACTTAAGTTTGCCATTCGAGTTCAATTTTTGCATTAAAGAGGTGCGGGGAAGGCGAATGTCGTATATTTAATGCAATAAAATCAGCATGCATCCTAAATTCCAAATATATACCGATATTTCGTCTCTGCCGATAAGCGAACACGAGGCCTATCAGGAGGAGGGTTTCTGCGGTATTTGCACGGGAGGTACCGCTGTGATAGAGGTTTTTTCGGTGCGCAGTCCGATTTCCGAAAACGATATCGTTACGATTCTGCCGTTGCAGCTGGTGTCGATCCGCGAGGTCAGCGACGATTTCTCGATGACCTTTTTCAAAGTAGACAAGGAGATGTTCCTCGACATCATGAGCGGGCTGGGAAAAATAACCCCGGATTTTTTCTTCTATATGCGGAAGAATTTCCTGTACAGCGTCAACGACGTGGACCGAAACCGGTTTCTGGGGTTTTGCCGGACGATCGATCTCAGGGGCAGCAACGACGATCCCGTTTTCCTGCGGGAGACCATTCTGCACCTGCTGCGGATTTATTACTGGGATTTCTATGTCCTTTTCCAGCAGACGACGAGCGCCAAGAAGCGCCCTTTCGTGAATACCAACAAGGAAAATATCGCCATGCGGTTCGCCATGCTGGTCGGCGAACACCACAAAACGCGCAGGGAGGTCGCTTTTTATGCCGATAAATTGTGCATATCTCCCGTATACCTGACCAAAGTCGTTCAGGAGGTAAACGGCCAGTCCGCCCATGAGATGATTGCCGACTACGTCGTTATCGAGATCAAGACCCTGCTCCGGGACGCGAGGCTCGACATAAAGGCCGTGGCGCGGCGCGCCGGCTTTGCCAACCAGTCTTCGCTGAGCCGCTTTTTCCGCCTGCATACGGGCATGTCTCCCACGGAATACCGCCGTACGATCCACGTTACAAGATAAACTCTTGTTCCGTCCACGGTTTCGGAATCCCGTATCGTGCAAACCCGTCCGATGACCGATATGCGGCGTTCGTAAACAGACGCGCCGGTTTTTCTGCCGCTGTTCCGATCGGCTCCGGCCGAGGGTGGTTTTGTTCCGGGAACCGGAGGTAAATCGTTGTATGGCAGACAACGCTTAACTAATCTCCTATGCTCCGGTTCCCCTGAACAAAACGCCGTTCCGTTTACGGTTTGTGACGGAATTGCTCCGTAATGTCTTCCATTGCGCCATCGGGACCGATTCTGTAGAGCCGCTGATTGGTCGTCGGCGAAGTCAGCGGCCCCAGCGACTCGACCCAGCCGCCCAGTTTGATGTAGTCGAACACCTGCGGCGCGAATCCTTCCGGCAACTCCTGCCGTCCCGAATACCAGCCGACGTGCAGGACCGGCAACTCCTGCCGCACGACCTCCGCCAGCCGGGCGATCCGGTGCGGCGCGGCATCCCCGCCCATAAAGCAGACGCAGGTCACCGAACGGCCGTACCGTTCCAGCAGGGCGCGCAGTTCCGCGGCGTCGAGCACATGCCCCGCATCGGCCTGCAGGTGGGGGCTATGACACCCCGGACAGCGGTTCGGGCAGTTGGCGATGTTGATCGCCAGCGTCGTCTCGCCCGGAATCTCCGCGAATACGATGTCGAAATTGTAGTATCGGACTACTGTTTCCGGAGCTGTCATACGGCCTCCTGAGCGGGCGAACTTTTCTGGCCGGCCGATTCTTTCTGTGCGAACGGTTCCCGTTGCGGGTGCGGTCCCTCCTGCGGGTGTGCACCCTGCTGTCCGGGTGTTTTCGCGCCGCCCGCCGCCGGTTTCATGTTGCCGTAATAGCGGCGTTCGGCCTCCTGCTGGCGTGCGGCCGAGAAGTTCGAGACCCGTTTCATGTAGCCGATCACGCGCGTCAGGTAATCCAGATCGTCGCTATGGCATGCGGGACACGCTTTCAGATAGCGTTTGTCGATATGCCCGCACTTGTTGCAGACCGTATTGGGAATGTTGAACGTAAAGTAGTTGCAGCCCTCGGCCGCGGCCACGCGCAGCAGGTGGCGGTACTGCTCTTTCGAAAGATGCTCTTCGAGGTTCATGTGCAGCGCCGAGCCGCCCGTGAGGTGGTCGATGTAGCGGCGTCCGTGCAGCCGGAATTTGTCGACGACGTTCAGCGACTGGTCCTCGACGACGTAGAAATAGGAGTTGTAGCAGTCGCGCGGCACGGCGTATCCGTCCTCGCGGTCCCATTTGGCGTGCTTCACGCCGACGTTTTCGGCGGGGATCATCTCGCAGTTGAACATCAGCTCCTTGGTGCGGTATTTCTTGTTGTAACGCTCGATCAGCCCCAGTACGTTCTGCACGAAAGCGACGTAGTCGTCGTTGTCGTCGATGTGGATTCCCAGAAATTCGGCGGCTTCGACCAGTCCGTTTACGCCGATGGTCAGGTATTGGCGCGAAAGGTTGATGTAGCCCGCATCGAAGAGCGGCAGCATGCCTTTGGACTTCAGTTCCTTGAGGTTTTCGTTGTAAGCCGTCTGTACTTTGTGTACCAGATCCGTGATCTCTTCCAGATAGGTGAGATAGTGCATGCCGTTCTTCACGGCGTACTGGATGCAGCGGTTGAGGTTGATCGTCAGCACGCTCTTCGAGCCGGTCGAGACGCCGCCCGCGCCGAGCGTGTAGCTGAACCCGTTGTCCTGAATCTCGTTCCGCAGACGGCAGCAGCTCGACAGCGAGTCGGCGTTGTCGCTGATATAGGTGAAGAACGAGTGCCCCTCGGCGTACATCTGCGCCGTGATGTCGCCCCACTCCCGGTCCATCACGTCGCCGTCTTTGGTCAGCAGCGCCATCGTCTCTACCGGGAAAGTCAGCACGGTCTTGGTGCGCTCGCGGTTGAACCACCTCATGAAACGCTTCTGCAGCCACGACAGCGACTCCCAGTGCGGATGCGAACCGTCGGGAAATACGAACTCCCCGAACAGGCTTTCGAAGTAGTAGCGGTCGTAGTAGGCCACGTTCCAGAACACGGCTTGGAAGTTGCGCGCCCCGGTCGGCTGGTTGATCGAGTAGACGATCTGTTCGAAGCAGTCGGTGATTATCTTGTCTATTGTCCGGCGTTTCTTCGAGAGGTCGGCCACCTCGTCGGCCCGCTTGTAGTAATCTTCGCCGTACTCCTGCTCGATGAAATAGTTCATGTACATCAGGAATTCGGGCGTGGCGCATGCGCCCGAAAGCATCGACGACACGATGAAAACCATGTTGACGAATCCGCCGCAGAACGATTTGAGGTTCGTCGGACGGGTCGAGTTGCCGCCCACCGAGAGCGTGCCGCCCAAGAGCCACGGATACATGGTGATCGAGGCGCAGTAGTTGGCCATCGACGTCTCGTCGTTCTTGTAGATGAAGTGCTCCTTGAGCAGGTGCAGGTATTTGTCTGATAGCTCTTTGCCGTACATCTCCTTGATGCGGTCGGTCAGCAGGCGGCGGTTCAGGCGGATGAAGTTCTGCTTCGGCAGTTCGCCGATCAGCGTGGCGATATTCTTGTTTTCGACGTTGGCGTTGGCGTCGTATTTCGAGCCGGTCGCCGGGTTCGAGGCGTCGCAGTAGTTGATCAGAAATTCGAGTTTCTCGCGGTCTTCGCGCTCTTCGGTGTGTTTCTGGCGGTAGAGCATGTAGCTCTTGGCCACCGCGAAGTAACGCTCGGCCATCAGCGCCACTTCGACCTGATTCTGAATCTCTTCGACGCTCATGCCGTCGGACACGTGTACGCGGCTCAGTATCGACGTGATGTCGTCGTCGGTGGCGTAGCTGCCGACCGAAAGGAAGGCCTTGCGTACGGCGCGTTTGATTTTCTCGACGGAAAACGCTTTGCGCTTGCCGTCGCGTTTTACGATGTAAAGTTCGGAAATGCCCATATTTTCTCCTGTTTTGTTGTTGGCCGGTTATGCGATAAAGCCCGCTTTTGCCGGCGGACGGCCGCCTGAAAAGCATGGTTTCACCAAAAAAATCAGTGTAAAACAAAGTTGCTGCACCGCTCTATATCCCGAAAGCGGGTGCCGTATATCGGTCAGGCAGGTCTTCTGACTCGCTCCTTCCGCACGCCTTCCCGTCCGACGGACAGTGGCTCAGAGAGTGTGCGGAGCGCAACGGAGCTTACAGCTACGGGGATAGTCCCTGATTTGCACAGGAGTTCCCTTTTGATCCCAAGCCGGCAGCCGCCGGCGGGGAACCTTGACCGGGAGCAAATATAGAGATTGTTTCCGAGGCGGCAATCGTTCGGCGCTCCAATTAATGAACAAATTGTAAACAATACGGCCGACGGCGGCCTACGCGGAAAAAATATGCCGCGTCCGCCCTCATGCGGCGATTTTTCGCAAAAGCTGTCCGCATGCGCCTCTCTTTGGGGGCCGGGTGGCGCAAAACCGATAAATTTTGCTACCTTTGCCGCCGTATGAGAGCATCCGTCAAAAAGATATACGCTTCGTTCGGTCCCGACGCCTTGGTCGCGTTCTGGCTGGGCGTATGGTGGGTGTGCAACCTCTTTCAGGCCGGGCTTACGGAGCTGGCCAACGACGAGGCCTACTACCATATGTTCGCCGAAAACCTCTCGTGGGGCTATTTCGACCATCCGCCGATGACGGCGCTGCTGGTTTGGCTTGGGGAGCATCTCTTCGGCGGGGAGTTCGGCGTGCGGTTTTTCTTTACCCTGCTGCAGCCGCTTTACCTCTTTGTCTTCTGGCGCATCATCCGGCCCACAGATGCCGACCGCCGCGATGCGGGGCTTTTCGTCATGCTCTCGGCCGCGACGCTTATGTTGCAGTTGTACGGTTTTATCGCCGTGCCCGACGGTCCGCTGATGATGACCGCGGCGTTGTTCCTGCTCACCTTCAAATGGTTCACCGAAGGGCGGCGCGCGGCGTGGCTCTGGATGGGCGTGGCCATGGCGCTGATGGCCTACAGCAAGTACCACGGGGCGCTGGTGGTGCTCTTCGCGCTTGCGGCGACCCCCCCCCGCGTGTTCCTGCGTCCGACCCTATATCTCAGCGGCGCGGTGGCGCTGTTGCTGCTCGTGCCGCATTTCGTGTGGCAGTACGAGCACGACTGGGCGTCGCTGGCCTATCATCTGGCGGGGCGTAACTCGGTCTTCCGGCCCGGTTACGTCGCCGAATACCTGCTCAACCTGCTGGTCGTCTTCAACCCGTTCTTCGTGCCGCTCTATGTCCGGTCGTGGATCGCCGTGAAGCCGCAGAACGCCGTCGAACGCGCGCTGAAATTCATTCCGGCGGCGTTTATCGTCTTTTTCCTGCTTTCGACGCTGCGCGGATACGTCCAGCCCCAGTGGGTGATCGTCGCCGTGTTCGGACTGCTCTATACGCTCTTCACCTACGCCCGGCGTCATCCCCGGACGCGCCGCTACCTGATGCGCATGGGGTGGGTGACGCTCGCCCTGATCGCCCTGACGCGGCTGGTGATGATCTTCAATCCGCTGGGCATCCGTTACGAAGTGTTCGACAACCGCACCAGTTACGGGGAGATCGCCGAAATCGCCGACGGCCGTCCCGTCGTTTTCCGCCACGGTTACGCCGTTGCAGCCAAATACGCCTTCTATACCGGCGGAGAGGCCTACTGCCAGCCCAATATCCGCTACCGGACCCACCAATGGCAGTTCCGTGACGACGATACGCGCTTTGCCGGCCGCGAAGTGCTGGTCGAGACGCCTTATGACGAAGCCGACACGACGGGCCGCGTCCGGAGCGTCGTACTGCCCAACGGCAAGCGTTTCACGTGGTTCGTCGATACGCATTTCCATCCGACCCGCCTTGTGGACATCTCCTTCACGGGGCTTCCCGAACGAGTTGCCGCGGGCGATACGCTGCGGCTTTCGCTGCGAATCGAAAATCCCTATCCTTATAACATCGACTTGGGCGGCGACATGTCGCTCGTCATGCTCTGGAAGCACGGTCGTTTCCGCGTCGAGGAGTTCGACACCGGGGAACGTTTCCGGATTCCCGCCGAGGAGGAGATCCGGCGCGAAGTGGCGTTCGTCGTGCCCCGACAGCTGGCCGGGACCGATTTCGACGCCGGCTTCGCCCTGCGCCGGGAAGGGTATACGAATTGGTTTAACGGAAAACCCCTCCGCACGGAGGTTGCGCGATGATCGAGCAGTTTCTCAAATTCTGCATCGTGGGCGGTTCGGGCGTCTTCGTCGATTTCGGAATCACCTACCTCTGCAAGGAGTGGCTGAGGCTCAACAAGTACGTCGCCAATTCGCTCGGCTTTCTCTGCGCCTCGACGACGAATTACATCCTGAACCGGATCTGGACTTTCCACAACGAGAATCCTGATATTACGGGACAGTACCTCCGCTTTCTGGGCATTGCCGCCGTGGGACTTGTCATCAACAACCTGACGATCTGGCTGCTGCACGGCCGCTTCCGCCTGAATTTCTATCTGGCCAAGCTTTTCGCCATCGGCGTGGTCACCTTCTGGAACTTTTTCATGAACTATTTCTTTACGTTCTGACCTCTTTGCTGGAGCGGGCGTAACGATATCGGATTGCCGCCGGAATTGCCGCCGTGTTTTTCGATGCAATTGTTATTATTGCGGTCCGCAACCTTTGTATGTGTTATAAAATCTAAGGTTTGATGAAAATTCAATTTTCATCAAAATATGAAATATTTAGTAAATGTGTGTGGGATATTTAATGTTTTATAGTATTTTAGGTTTTGGATATCCACTTGTGTTCTCAAATTCAAATTTTGTGTCACTAACTTTTCAGTTTTATGAAACGTATTACATTGATTGTGATTGGTTTTGCGATCTTCGCAATGTCGTGTCAAACTCAGGAAAGCGAATCCGCCACGAATTTTCCTTCTGAAACGCCATTGCAAGCGGGTGCGGAACATAATCTTTATTTACAAGAGATCCTTAATTATTTTGGCGAGAATCCTGATGTTATGACGCGTGCTTCAGGGACCGCAGAGGATTTTATCAAACAGATGGCAAGTGTGCAGACGGCTGCATTGAAAAATCAGAATTTCAGAAACATGTCCACTGCACAGATAAATGCCTTTGTGCGAAATTGTGTGGATGTTTCGGTTGATCCGGCAATTATTGCTGCCGTTGAATCCTCCCTGACGACGAAAGGTTTTTCCATTATTCCCGAAATGAATCGGGACGCCCCTTTGACTGCTGCCGTGAAAGGTTATATGGAGGAAGTGGAGCGTCTTGAAACTGCAAATGATTCTGATGCTGTATTTAAATCTAAAATGCAGAAAGCATATCTGACGTGGTATCGTGCGGCTGATGATGACGATGATCGAAAGTTGATCGCAGATTCGTATAATGTCTTTTTGGGTTCTTGGGAATATTGGACAGACAATGGTAGAGCGTGGGAGATTGGATTGAAATCTACCCGTACGATTAAGTCGTTCCTCAAGAAACTTGTTATTGCAGATGTTAAAGCAACAGCATGGGCTTGTTGGAAAGCAAAAATATATGCTCTCGTATTCTGGAAAGCTATGCTTGCAGCAGGTGCTTCCGGCAGTGCATATGCTGCGATTCGTTATTTGGTTTTTTATGAAATAATTTTCCATGCCAGTGCTGACGGCATGGGATATTATCGGATAGGAAATCAAATGTTCACAGTGGAAGAGGTGAAAAATATGCTTTGCAGGGAGATTGCACGCCAAAATCCTGAGCTGAATTTGTCCGTCGAATAGGCGTATGCTGCGGATCGTTGCCATAACCCTGATTCAGGGGATGTTGCCCGCTATTTTCGGGTTGGTGTTTTTATGGATAAAGTCGGACGTAACCCTTATCGCTCCGTGGCCAATGCTGATGCTGTTCATCTTCTTTGCGAATTTGCTGATCGTTGCGGCAGGTTGGAAATATCTCGGCGTTACGCGGAGCGACAGGCAGGCGCAAGCCATACTTATGTTCCTTGCCGTTTTCGAGCCGTTATTGACCTATAAAGTGCTTATTGCCGAGGGAACGAATTTGACGCCGTGGGTGCAAATCGCTTGTTATTGCGCCGGACAGGCTGCTGTCTGGGTCACAATCGTCTGGGGGCCAGAGATATCCGGCTATTTTATGCAGCGACGTTGGGATAAAAAGGTGCTGTCCGGTGAAAAGAAATTTCCGTCGCGCAAAGAATTCTTGGAAGAGCGGGAGCGGCGCCGGGCACAGAGATACAAAAAATAGTATCTCATAAAATAGACGAAGAAATTACATAATCCGATCCCGACAAAAATTTTTACTTTTGGTTAGGATCGGATTTAAATTCTATTTTTCATATTCTATGCTTTTTTCGCGGCCCTGATTTTGCGCAGCGGGAGTCCCAGCACGCCGAAGAACGCTTCGCGGAAGATGCCGCCGCTCATCTTGGAGGTGCCCTCGCGGCGTTCGACGAAGATGATCGATACCTCCTTGAGTTTCAGCCCCAGCCGCCACGCCGAGTATTTCATCTCGATCTGAAAGCCGTATCCCTTCATCCTTACGGCGTCGAGGTCGAGCGTCTCCAGCGCATGGCGCGAGTAGCAGACGAATCCCGCCGTCGCGTCGCGCAGGGGCATGCGCGTCACGATGCGCACGTACATCGAAGCGAAGTAGGACATCAGCAGACGCGACATCGGCCAGTTGACGACGTTTACGCCCTGCACATAGCGCGAGCCGACCACCACGTCGTTGCCCTCGGCGGCGGCTTCGTACAGCCGCACCAGATCGTCGGGATTGTGCGAGAAGTCGCAGTCCATTTCGCAAATGTAGTCGAATCCGTTGTCCAGTCCCCAGCGGAACCCCGTCAGATAGGCCGTTCCCAGCCCCTGTTTGCCGCTGCGCTCCAGCAGGTGAAGCGTTTCGGGGAGCTCTTTCCTGCGTTGCCTGACGATTTCAGCCGTCCCGTCGGGCGAACCGTCGTCGATGACGAGTAGTTCGAAAGGTTCGGGCAGCGAAAAGACCTTGTCGATCATCGCCGAGATGTTTTCCTTCTCGTTGTAGGTCGGAATGATTACCAGTTTGCGCATAGGGCCTTGTTTTCGGATTTTCTATACAAAGGTAGCATTATTTTGCAAAAACGCGCCGCCCCGGCTCTTTTTCTGCGGGGACGGCGGATATTTCCGGCGCTTTGCGCGGGAGCCGCGCACGCTTTTTACCGGCGGCGTTTCATCGCCCGGATTTCCTGCTTCGCGGCGTCGCTCACGCGGTAGGACTCGATGATTTTCTGCAGCGATTTGTTGTAGGTCCAGTCGTCCAGCGAACAGGTGCCCAGCCACACGTGCGTGCGCTGCGGAAATTTGACGTAGCAGACCGACACCGCCCATGCCACGGCCATGCGGGCGTAGTAGGCTTCGTGGCGGATGCCGTCGAGCTGCCGCAGAAACGCTTCGAGGTGCTGTTCATCGACGAAATTGCCCAACCCCATGACTACGGCGAAACGCACGTCGTATGCGGCCTGCGCGTGAAAATAGGGTTGTATGAATTCCCACATCGGCTGCCGCTCGGCGGCGCGGAGCCGCCAGCAGAAGCAGTCGCAGACGGCCCAGTTGTCGATCTTGGGTACGAAGCGGGCCACGTGTGCGAGCTTTTCGGCGGGTTCGCACCGGGCATAGCCGATCACCAGCCCCTGCAGCATCCGCTCTTCGAAGTAGAAATCCTCGGCTTCGGCCAGATATGCGCGCCAGTCCCCGGCGGCGATCTCCTTGGCGATGCTGCGCAATACGGGCAGGCGTATGCCCAGCACGTTTTCGACGCCCGGCATCAGCGCCGAGGTGAATTTCATGTATTTGGGCTCGGTGAGTTCGAGCAGTTGTTCACGCAGCGTCATCGTTTGCCGAATTTGGGGGTTATGCCGATGAAAAAGGAGACGTTGAGCCGCGGCATGGGGCGCGAAAGCACCGATTCGTACTCTTCGTTCAGCAGGTTGTGGATGCAGCCTTTGAGCGAGAACGACGCCCATTTGCAGTCGAGGCCCTTTTCGAGCGAGAGGTCGCTCATGAAGTAGGGTTTCACGCGGCCCAAGACGCCGAGATCGTTGCTCGACATGGTGTAACGTTCGCTGTACCAGTTCCATTTGTAGGTCAGCTCCCACCGCCGCCATTCGACGCGCGCCGTGAGGGCCGCCGAATAGACGGGAATGTAGACGAGCTGTTTGCCGACCGATTCGTCGGCCGGGCTGAACGGATCGCCCCGGTTGATCGAACGGGTCCATGCGAAATTGCCGTCGAGGAGCAGTCGCCAGCCACCCGAAGTCTCGGCTTCGGCCGAGAGTTTGGTCTCGACGCCGTAACTGTGGACGCGGCGGATGTTGATCGGGGTGTAGATGCCCAGTTTGGGACTGCCTATCCAGAGTATCCAGTCGTCGATGCGCGAATCGAACACCGTGGCCGACGCGCGCAGCGAACGGGCGTCGCCTTTGAGCGTCGTTTCCAAGCCCGCGTCGAACGTCCAGCCCCGTTCGGGTTTGAGGTTCTTGTTGCCGCCGGGACGGAAGTAGAGGTCGTTGAGCGTGGGGTAGCGGTAGTTGCGGGCGGCCGAAGCCCGGACGACCACGCTGCCGCGTTTCGAGAGCACGTAGTCCGCGAACAGCGCCGGGATGACGGGCGTGGTACGGTCTCCGTATAACTCCCACCGCAGGTCGGCGGCGACGCCCAGCCGCGGCACGGGACGCCATTTCACGGCGGCGAACGCCGAAAGTTCGAACCGCTCCTGCCGGTAGAGCGTATCGGCCCGCAGGCCGTTGTTGCCGATCACCGAGAGGTCGCCGCTGCGCACCCGGTGCTGGTGGAGGGCGGCGTTGGCCGAGAAGAGCCACTTCTCGCCGAGCGCATATTCGGCTTCGGCCTTGGCGAAGAGCGTGTGGATGCGGCTCCGGGCGTCGGTATTGACGACGAACCGCCCTTTGCCTTCGGGATCCTGCTTGAGCAGGTAGCGCAGATCGGTGTAGGTGTAACCCGCGCGTGCGCCGAGTTTCAGTCCGTGGCGCAGCCGCTCCCAGCCTGCCACGGCCCGCAGCGTGCGTTCGTCCTGCGTATTCTTCTTCTGTTTGCTTTTGTTGCGGTCGGACGTGAGCATCGCCAGTCCGCGGTGCGAGTCGAGGTACCATGCCGCCAGCGAGAAACGGTCGCCGCCGCGCGTGGTGTAATAAAGCTCCTGCATGACGTGCAGGTCGCGGAATCCGCCGTTGCGGTTGCGCTGCAGGGGGTAATATTCGCCGACGATTTGGCCGTTGTCGTCGGTGACGAACTCTTTCGAGTTGTAGTTGCGGAAGCGGAAATCATTGTCCGAGGTACTGTAGAGCACGCGCGTCGAACTGCTCCACCGCGCGCCGCCGTAGGTCAGGTGCAGGAATTCGTCGAACGTGGCGAACGACCCGATGCCCTGCACGTAACGCAGCCCCAATCCCTGCTCCGCAGGGGCTTTGGTCGCCAGCGTCACCGCGCCGCCCAGCCCGCCGCCGGTGACGCCCACCGAGCTGGCTCCGTGATAGATCGTCGCGTCGTCGATGAAATAGGCGGGTATCAGCGAAAAATCGACCTGTCCGAGCATCGGCGAATTGACCTTCATGTCGTTCCACGTCACCTGCGTGTGCGAGGGCGCCGTGCCGCGGAACGAGGCGGTCGCGAGCGTTGCGCGGCCGTAGGATTTGATGAAGATGGTCGAACCCGTCGCCAGCGCGTCGGCCAGCGATGCGGTGATGTTTTCGCGCAGGACGAGCGTGTCCAGCTCGGTGCGCTGCACGCCGATCTCCTTCATCGGGCGGCGTCCCGAAATATCGACCGACTCGATGGCGATGGTGCGGGCCGTCGAGTCACGCTGCGCCGCGGCGGGCAGGGCGCAGGTCAGGCAGAGGAGTATCGTCGCGGTGCGCAGCACGCGGTCAGTTGCGTTTGGTTACGGTCCGGTAGCAGCCGATGCCGCACACTTCGGTCGAAATCTCGCCGATCAGCGGGGCTTTGGCGTTCACGCCCGTCTGCACCTTGATGAAGTCGATCTGCTGCAAGTTGGCGGGCGAACCGTCGGCCGTCACGGCGTCGCTGATGCGCAGGCGGTTGGTCGTTCCGATCCGGTCCACCGTCGAGAAGTTGTCGGCGTAGCCCCATGCGAACGCCTGAGGTCTCCACTGTCCGTCGGCCTGTTCGACGTTGTCGCGCAGCCGCGTGCCCGTGAATTTCAGGTCGGCGGACTCGATCCATGCCGGGCAGTAGGACGCCTGCGTATGTTCGTCCATTCGGTCGATCGTGCCGCTGCCGCCCCGGTCGTCGGTCCATGCGGCGGAGCCGTCGGCGAGCGGCGTGTAGGTGACCGCATATCCCCGGATCGTCGCGGCGTTGTCGTACTCGCTGCCTTTCAGCTCGTACCACGTGTCGTCGGGCACTCCGTTGCCGTTGGCGTCCTGCATGACCCAGACGACGCCCGGCTCGGACGAGGTGTTCATGGCGTTGCCCTTGACGTAAAGGTCGTAACCGCCCGTGTTGGGTACCGGCTCGGCGAATGCCGCGACGAGGTATCCGCCCCATCCGCCGAGCGAAACCCAGTTGTTCTCGGCGAAGCGCGCGGCAGCGTACCGGCAGGCTTTCTCCGGCGTATCCACGTTGTCGAACGCGCCGCCGGAGCGCGCCTCTTCGTTGATGAACTGTCCCGGTGCGGGAGTGTATTCGAGAATCCGGGCTACGGGTTCGTCCGTCTGCGTGGTCGTGACCTCTTCGCCGGAGTTGCAGGCGGCCAGCAGAAGAGCCGCCAGAGGGAATGCGTATTTTTTCATCTTCTTCGAATGTTTTTTACGGTTTGAAACAGAACGATCCGGGGGTGATGCCGACGCGTATCGTGTCGACGGCCGCGCCCCGCGCCGTGAAGCGGTAGACCACGCCGTGCTGGACGTAGTCGATGGCGTCGGCCACGTAGACCTCCGAGGTCAGCGGATCGACCGCCACTTCGTAATAGGTGGTCTGCGTATAGGGCAGGAATGGCGTGACGGGCAGCTCCTCGGCATCGACCCGCATGCGCCAGACGTCGCGGTTGATGAAGTAGAGCGTGTCGCGCGTGCCGTTGAGGGTGACCGACGAGGGATGGTCGCCCGCGGCGAACGTATAGGTCTGCTCGACGCGGCGCGTAGCGGCGTCGATGCGGTAGAGCGCCGCCGGAATGCCTGCGGTGCGTCCGTCGGTGACGGTCCAAAGCTTGCCGAAGCGGTCGAGGACCAGCGACGAGGGCTGCGGCCCGACCTCGATCGAGTCCACCAGCGTTTCGCGTGCGGCGTCCACGACCAGAATCTTGTCGTCGTACGACCAGCAGTTTACGAACACTTCGTCGCCCCACTGCACCATCTGTTCGGTCGATTTGTGGCCGTTCATCGGAATCCGGCCGCGGATACGGTTGCTGCGGGAATCCACGACCGTGATGCGCGGATCGTAAAGGTCGGTGATATAGGCCGTCGTGTCGTTGGGGAAGTGGATGTAACGCGGCGAGACGACCCCTTCGATCACTCCCGTGACGCGGAAAGTCGCCGGGTCGATGACATAGACCGCGCCCGAATTGTTCACCACGACGTATCCGCGTCCTTTGTGGAGGGTCATCGACTGGGCGACGTCGCCCAGTTTCATGCCGTTCGCGCGGATGAAGATTTCGTTTTCGACGCTCCGTGCTGCCGGATCGTAGAACGACAGCGAAGCGTTGTCCCAGCCGAAGTTGCCCTCGCACGTGATGAACACGCCGCGCTGCGACTGTGCGAACGGCTCTTCATGCTGCGGTCCGTAGTCCATGCAGGCGCAGCAGAATCCTGCGCCGGCGCATAAAACCGCCATATGTCGTAAAACGCGTTTCATCGGCTTTCAAATGACTGCGGCTGGTACGGGCTGACGTGTCGGATGCCGGTGTCGGCGACGGTCTGCTGCGCCCCATTCTCCGCAGGGTGCATATTGGTTGAACGGCATGCGGCAGGTCTTCTGACTCGTTACCGTTCCGGCGCCTTCCCGTCCCGGAGGACAGTGGCCAAAGAGTGCCGGAACATGTTGCGTAACTTACAGCAGCGGGAACTGTTGCCGGATTTCACGGCATTCCCTTTTAATCCCCGCGCCCTTCCGGGGCGTTTCGGGAACCGATGCGACGCAAAAGTAATCTTTTTTCGAGACATGCCCCAAAGATTCGGACGAAAATATTAACTTTGTTGAGTAAATTGCGGCTCTGCGGACTCCGGCGAGGGTGATCGGCGGAGCTGTTGTGAAAAAAAGATTAACTTTGCCCGAAAATCGGATGTTATGACGGTTGAGATACGACGGATAACCCAAGTCTCGGATGCGCTCGAAGAGGCGTTCGCGCGGCTGATGCCGCAGCTTTCGCCGCGGCTGGGCGCGCCCTCCCGCGAGGTGTTGCGGCGTGTGGCCGGAAGCGAAACCGGGGAGTTGCTGGCTGCCGTGGCCGGGGAACGCATCGTCGGGGTGCTGACGCTGGCGTGGTACGATGCGCCTTCGGGGCGCAAGGCGTGGATCGAGGACGTCGTGGTGGACGGCGCGGCACGCGGCTGCGGCGCGGGCGATGCGCTGGTGCGCGCCGCCGTGGAGCATGCGGCCCGCATCGGCGCCGGGAAGGTGATGCTGACGTCGAACCCGGCGCGCGAAGCCGCTAGGGCGCTTTATCGCAAAGTCGGATTCGAAGAGGTGGAAACCACGGTTTTCGCCTTTAAAACAGATAAGTGATGAAAAAATTCGTGAAGATTGCGGCCATCGTGGTGGCCGTCGTGCTGGTGATCGCTCTGGTGGCGCCGATGGTGCTGCGGGGCAAGATCGCCGAGATTGTGAAGCGTGAGGCCAATGCGATGCTCGATGCGCGGCTCGATTTCGAGAAGCTGGACATCAGCCTGTTGCGCCATTTTCCCCGTGCTTCGCTCGACCTGAAGGGACTGACGCTGGTGGGCGAGGAGCCTTTCGCGGGCGATACGATCGTCGCCGCGCAGCGGATTTCGGTGGTCGTGAACGTGATGTCGCTTTTCGGCGACGAGGGGTTCGAGGTGACGAAGATCATTCTTTCGGAGCCTGCGCTTCATGCGCACAAACTTGCCGACGGCAGGGTGAACTGGGACGTTGTGAAGGCTTCGGAAGAGGCTCAGGGCGAAGAGGAGACCCCCGCCGATGCGGAACCTTCGTCGTTCCGCCTTTCGGTCCGCGACTTCAGGATCAGCGACGCGGCGATCCGTTACGAGGACGATTCGACGGGCATGCGCTTCTCGACCGCACCTTTGTCACTTCGCCTGCGGGGCGACATGTCGGCCGACCAGACCGACCTCGACCTGCGGCTGACGGCCAAGGGCATGCGGCTGGTTTCGGGCGGTATTCCGATGCTCAGCGGCGCCGAAGCGGAGCTGGATGCGGTGATTGCGGCCGATCTGGCGAACAGCCGCTTTACCTTCTCGCAGAACAAACTGCGCCTGAACGCCATCGAGGTAGGTCTCGACGGCTGGGTGGAGCTGAAAGACGACGCCGTGGCCATGGACGTCACGGCCGGCTGCGACAAGGTGCAGTTCAAGGACGTGCTTTCGCTCGTTCCGGCCTTCTACACCCGCGACTTCCGTAATCTTGCGGCCGGCGGCGAACTTTCGATGGCGCTCTGGGCGCGCGGCGAAATGCGCGGTGCGGCGCTTCCGGCGTTCGAGCTCAGGACGGAGGTGCGCAACGGCAGTTTCCAGTACTCGTCGCTGCCCAAGGCGGTGGACGGCATCAACATCGACGTCCGGATCGCCAATCCCGGCGGCGTGGCGGATAAGACTGAAATCGACCTCTCGAAATTCACGCTCCGGATGGCCGGGAATTCGCTTTCGGCGTCGGCTTATGCGACCAATCTGGTCAGCGACCCGACGTTCCGTGCCGCGGTGGACGGCCGTGTCGATCTGGGGGCCGTCAAAGAGGTGTATCCGCTCGAAAAGGGGATGGAACTGAGCGGCCTGATTACCGCCGACGTGAAGGTTTCGGGCCGTATGTCCGACATCGAAAAGAGCCGCTACGAGCGGATCGGCGCGTCGGGAACGTTCGTCGTCGAGCGGCTGGGTCTGACCATGCCCGAACTGCCTGCGGTCCATATCCGCCGTGCCGCAGCGACCATTACGCCCGCGGCCATGACGCTCGGCGAACTCGGCCTTACGATAGGCCGGAGCGATCTGGCGGCCAACGGCCAGCTTTCGGGCTACATCGGCTACCTGCTGCGGGGCGACATGCTTTCGGGACGTCTCTATGTGAAGTCCGACCTGCTGGACCTGAACGAAATGATGAACGTCATGCCCGATTCCGCACCGGAAGAGACCCCGGAGACGTCGTCGGCCGGGACTTCCTCCGAACCGGTGCAGGCCCTCAAAGTGCCGCGCAACCTGAACCTCTCGCTCAATACCGAACTGCAGAAGGTGCTCTTCCAGAAAATGACCGTATCCGGCATATCGGGCGAGATGCGCGTGGCCGGCGGCGCCCTTTCGCTCGAACGGCTGCGCATGCAGCTCTTCGGCGGTTCGGCGACCGCTTCGGGCAGCTATTCGACGGCGGCCGATCCGCAGCGTCCGGCGCTGAAGCTGTCGCTGGGGCTTTCGGGCGCTTCGTTCTCCAAGACGTTCGACGAACTGGAGATGGTGCAGAAACTCGTGCCGCTGTTCGCCAAAACGGGCGGCGATTATTCGTTGTCGCTCGACATGACGACCGCGCTCGATCCGAATATGGAACCCGACCTGCAGTCGCTCAGCGCCACGGGCAAAATCAAGTCGGCGAACATCCATATCCAGAACCTCGAAGCGTTCGATGCGCTGGCCAAGGCGCTCGACAACGACAAACTGCGGAAAATCGAAGCCAAGGACGTCGCCGTCCGTTTCTCGATCAGGGACGGTCGGATTACGACCCAGCCTTTCGACCTGAAGATGGGCGACATAAAGATCAACATGTCCGGTTCGACGGGACTCGACCAGACCATCGACTATACGGCCAAGGTGGCCCTGCCTGCGGGTTCTGCGGGCGGGATCTTGGAGTCGGTCAATGTCGGCATAGGCGGCACGTTTACCTCGCCCAAGATTACGCTCGGCGTGAAGGAAGCGGCCGAGCAGGCCGTGAAGAACGTCATTGACCAGCAGATTCAGAAGCTTACGGGCAGCGAATCGCTCGGCGAGGAGATTCAGAAGCAGGCCGACAACCTGCGCAAGGAGGCCAAACGTGCCGGCGACAAGCTGGTCGAAGCCGCCGAAGCGCAGCGCACGAAACTTGTGGACGGCGCCAAGGAGAAGGGCGCTTTGGCGAAGCTGGCAGCCGAGAAAGCGGGCGACAAGCTGGTCGAAGAGGCCAAGAAGCAGGCCAGCAAACTCAGCGCCGAAGCTGAAAAACAGATCGAAAAACTCACGGCGAAGCAGGAGTAGGGAATGCTTGTTCTTTTCGCCGTCATTCTCGGAGGAATCGTCACGGGGCGCCTGCTGCAAAGCCGGCGCCTCGCGTTCGTCTCCCGGCTGATCGCCGTCATCATCTGGGCGTTGTTGTTCCTGCTCGGACTGGAGGTCGGTTCCGATCCCGCCGTCGTGGGCGGCATGGCGACGCTGGGGCGTACCGCCTTCGTGATCTTCGTCTTCTCGGTCGCGGGAAGCATCGGGGCTTCGTGGCTGTTGTGGCGGCGTATCCGGGGCCGCAGTGCTTCCGGGACGGAGGGCACCGGGGCAAATCCGGCATCTGCAGGCTCTGTTTCGGGCCGGGAACTTGGGACCGGAGGCGGGGGCTGCGGTGCGAATTGCTCTTCCGGGACTGTTGCGGATATATCTTCCGAAACGTTCCCGAATCCGGCGGCGTGTGGCGCGTCATGCTCTGCTGAACCTTCGGATTCAGCGGTGGGTCGTGTGTCATGCTCTGCTGAACCTTCGGATTCAGCGGTGGGTCGCGTGTCATGCTCGCCCGAACCTTCGGAGCCGGCATTGTTTCGCGCGCCGTGTTCTCCCCAATCTTCGGAACCGACGGCGTGCGAGCCGACGCCCGCGCCTGCTTGTCCGGCATCCGATCCGGAAAAGCCGCTGTCGATGTGGAATGCACTGAAAGGGAGTCTGGTGATCGTCGCCTTCTTCGTCGCCGGATGCGTCGCGGGACTTTTCGCTCTCGTGCCGTTCGATGTCGCCGGGGCGCGCGTCAGCACGTATGTTCTCTATGCGCTGATGTTTTGTGTCGGCGTGACGCTGGGCCATGATGAAACCCTTGCGGGACGTGTCCGGCGGCTCGATCCGCGGCTGGCGCTGCTGCCCGTGATGACTGCCGTCGGAACGCTGGCGGGCGCGGCTCTCGCGACGCCGCTTCTGCCGCCGCTGGCCGTGACCGATACGCTGGCCGTCGGTTCGGGTTTCGGCTATTATTCGCTGTCGAGCATCTTTATCGCCGATTTCCGGGGCGCGGAACTGGGAACCGTCGCTCTGCTATGCAACGTCATGCGCGAGATCTTCACGCTGCTGGCTGCGCCGCTGGTCGCCCGTTGGTGCGGACCGCTGGCGGCCGTCTCGATCGGCGGTGCGACCACCTTCGACACCACGCTCCCCGTCATCACGCAGGCGGCCGGAAAACCCTATGCTGTGGTTTCGATTTTCCACGGCTGCACGCTCGATTTCAGCGTTCCGTTTCTGGTGACGTTTTTCTGTACGCTGTAATTGTTGGCCGCAATAAAAATCCCCGCCGGAGCAGGGAGATAAGGTCGAATCCGGTCCGAGTCCGGACGTGCGGGGAATCGGACTGCTGGGCTGCTGCCGAGTCCGGGAGTCCGTGCGTGCGGTAATTCCGGTTTCGGCCGGGGACCTCTTGTCTTTGCGGGCCTCTTGTTTCCTGCGGGCGCTTTATTTCCGGATATAGGTCTGCAACGCCGCGACGTATTCGGCGAAGGCGTCGCGTCCCGTGTCGGTGATGCGGCAGACGGTGCAGGGCATCTTGCCCCGGAAGGTCTTTTCGATTTCGATGTAATTCGCTTTCGCCAGCTTGTCCAGCTGTACCGAAAGGTTGCCCGCCGTGGCTCCGGTCTGCTGCCGGATGAAGACGAAATCGGCGCTTTCGACCCCGATGAGGATCGACATCACGGCCAGACGCAGTTCGGAATGCAGCAGGGGGTTGAGTTCTTTAAACACGGTTCCTGCGTTCGTTGTAGCGCAGCACGATTCCCGTTCCGAAGAAGAGGATGACGGCTGTCGCAAGGGTGAGTATGAATTGGGAGACGGTCTCTCCTGCTGCTGCGGCCCGGAAAATCCATGCGGCGAGAAATGCCCCCGCAATGCTGATGAAGAGCAGTCCGGCCAGCGATCCGCTCTGGTTCGACCGGTTGGCTTCGCTGCGGCGGAACAGTTCGCCCGTGACGCCCGCCGCAATGGCTGCGCCCATGGTCAGCAGTCCCATGACGGGCAGCCGCAGCCCGTCGCCCGTGGCGACATATCCCGCAGTGTAGAGACATACGCCGAGCGCATAGGCCCAGACGTTCATCAGTGTCCGGTCGTTGGCCGTGACCGTGCGGTGACTTCTGTAATGGAAATAGAGTGCGGCCAGCCCGGCGACCGTCCCGGCGAGGACCAGCATCAGCGTCATATCCCGGCCCGTCGTCCGCCGGACGACGTAATCCGCCGTTGTGACGGCCAGCGCCAGCGCTCCTGCGCCGAAGAAAAGCGTGCTCCGCACGAAACTCAGTTTGCGGCGCTGCGCTTCGAGCGAGCGGGCGATCAGCTCCATCGCCTCTTTCTCGGATATTTTCCGTTCTTCCATACGGCTATTGTTTCGGATGATTCGACTTGTAGTTGAGGATATGCCCCGGCACGATCATCATTGCGACGAATCCGGCGATAAAGAGCGCCGGCACCCAGTAACCGGTTGCGGCGAGCGATACGGGGGCGAGGATGATCGCCGCGGCCCCGCCGACGGCGGCCGGGACGAAGCGGATGACAAGCCCCGTGATGGCAGTTCCCATGCCCATCATCAGCAGGATGACGAAGAGGATCGGGACCGGCATGTCGCCGAATACCGAGAGCAGGCTGACGAACCACGCCGTGAGACCCATTACCAGCCACACCTGACCGATTACGCGGTCGATGAAGGTGTAGACCCTGCCGTCGTCCGCCTTGGGCATCGTCAGCAGACTCAGCGCGGTTCCGAACACGGGCAGCAGCAGCCATAAGTAGTACCAGTTCCGACCCGGAAAGAGTGCGTAGGCGGCCCATACGGCGAGTGTCGTGACGACGGTCGCATAGCCCCATATCAGGAACGGCCGCCCGGCGTTGCGGACCATGCGGCTGCGGGTGTTGTCGATCATGCGGCCGACGAGTGCGATGTTTTCGGCGGCGTTCAGAGGCCTGTCCGCCGCTGCGCTGCCCGTTGCCGCGCCATCTGCCGCAGTGCTGTCCGTTGCCGCGCCGCCCTCCGCAGTGCCGTTTTCGGTCGCTGCGCCGTCTTCCTCCGTACTGCCGTCTTCCTCTGCTGCGCCGTCTTTCGTCGCCTTGCCGGGCCGCGGTCCGGCCGCTTGTCTCACGTCGCTGCGGGAGTGTCTGTACCGGTAATTGAGGATATGTCCCGGAATAATCGTCATCAGGACGAAGGCTGCCAGAAACAGTCCGGCGTGCCAGTTTCCGGTGACGACGAGCGAGACCGACGCCAGCACGATTCCGGCAATGCCGCCCGCCACGCCGGGCTTGAAGCCGATGATCAGGTTGTTGATGGTCGTGCCCAGACCGATCATCAGCAATACGGTGAATGCGACCGGAAACCGGACGACGAAACAGATCGCCAGCGTGCTTATCAGCAGGGTGGCGGGGCCTATTACGCTCCAGATGAGGTCGAGTACGCGGTCCACGTAGGTGTGCACCGAGCCTTCGGCCGCCTTGGGGCGCGTGAAGTACATCAGCGCGCCGCCCAAGAGGGGAAGCATGAACCAAAGGTAGTTCCAGCGTGCGTCGCCGGTGCAGGACACTGCGGCCCATACGGCGATCAATGTCGCGGCGGTCGCATAGCCCCACGCCAGAAACGGCCGTCCGGCGTTGCGGACCATGCGGCTGCGGGTATTTTCGATCATCCGCCCGATGAGCGCCAAACTCTCGGCGGCGTCCAGCTTTCTGTCTTCCATGTCTGTCGGATTTCGGGGTTAAAGTTACGAATTTATTCCGGGTGTTCCTCGCTTTTTACCGGATGTCTGCGCGTCTTCTGCGGCGTTTCAGCCGTACGCGGGGCGGCGGTCTATTCCGCGGCAGGGTAGCGGAGGCGTATCGTCACGGCGTTCCGCTCTGCGGGCAGGGTGCACTTTTTCGCGGCATAGCCTTCGGCCGGGCCGCGTTCGCCCGTCTTCATTTTGTAGTCGCCGTCCTCGTCGTGGAGGAGCGATACCTCGGCCGTTTCGGCGTCGATGCCTTCGAGCGTTACCACGACTTCGCCCCTCTTGGCGGGCGACATGCCGTATACGGGCTGTTCACGTCCGGCGACTTTCGCCATCGCCAGAACATTGCCTTTGTCGCTGCGGATGTCCGTTACGGTGATTTCAAGGGTTTTGGCCGCGGCGGCAACGGATGCCAGCGCAAAAACGACGGTCAGGACGAGTTTCCAAGCTTTCATGGTTGCGGAGGTTTTAGCGGTAATTGTTTTCGTCGTCGCAGTCGGTGAGATACCAGACCAGCGACAGCACCAGATTCAGCCCCCATCCTGCTGCGACCCATGCCACCCACCAGTAATGGGGCGAGGTCTGCCAGTTGACGAAGGCGAGGAATGCGCAGACTACGAGGTAGGTGGTGATGCGGCGGGCGAACCAGCGGCCGAAAAGGCGGCGTTTGTCCGGGGAGGTGTTCGTGAGTTCCATGCTGTTCGGTTTTTTAAGATTCTTTTGTCGTACCATAAATATATTGCGAATGTAAAGTAATTTATGTAATAAACCAAATTTTCCGGCGGGATTTCTTCAAAAAAAACAGATACCTATATTAATTGCGGGGAAATTTTCCGCTTCCCACTGTTTTTCATCCGTCGAAAAATCGTATTCTTGCAGAAATTCGATACCGATCCGTTATGAAAAGAATCCTCCTGCTTTTTATCGCCCTTGCGGCCGTATGGGGCGCCGCGGCTAAAATCCGGCTGCCCGAAATCATCGGCAACGACATGGTGCTTCAACAGAATGCCGAGGTCCGGTTGTGGGGCTGGGCCGAGCCGTATGCCGCGGTGAAAGTCGAGACCTCGTGGGGCGCCGGAGCCGCCGTGAAAAGTGACGCCGAAGGCCGCTGGGTCGTATCGGTCAGGACGCCGGCCGGAAGTTACGAGCCGCAGCGGATTACCTTCGCCAGCGGCGACCGTGTGACGTTCGACCGTGTGCTGATCGGCGAAGTGTGGTTCGCCGGAGGGCAGAGCAATATGGAGATGCCGCTCGGCGGCTTCTGGCAGTGTCCGGTTACGGATGCGAACGAGATCATCGCCCGCGCGGGCGCCAAAAGCGGAAAACTCCATTATGTGAAGATTCCGCATGCCGCAGCCTATATGCCGCAGGACCGGACGGCCGGAAGCTGGACGCCCTGCATGACCGCTACTGCGGCGAAATTCACCGCTGCGGGTTACTTCTTCGCCGAAATGCTCAATGACGTGCTCGGCGTTCCGGTCGGCATCATCGACTGCTCGTGGGGCGGAAGCCGCGTCGAAAGCTGGATGAGCCGCGAAGTGCTGAGCGGTTATTCGGACATCGACCTGACCGAAGAGGGAATCTCCCGCGTCGCGCAGCACCTGCGTCCGATGGTCATGTATAATGCTATGCTTCGTCCTGTGGCGGGCTATACCGTCCGCGGATTCCTCTGGTATCAGGGCGAATCGAACGTCGGCCGCTACATGGATTACGCCGCGCGGCTGTCCGATATGGTCTCGTTGTGGCGCGGATTGTGGGGGCGGGACGACCTGCCGTTCTATTACGTCGAGATCGCTCCTTTCGAGTACGGCAACGGAAAGTCGCCCTATCTGCGCGAAGCGCAGTGCCGGGCTCAGGAGCTGATTCCCAACAGCGGCATGATCTGCACCAACGATCTGGTGGAGCCTTATGAGTTTTGCAATGTCCACCCGAAGAACAAGCGGGACGTGGGGTACCGGCTGGCTTTCATGGCGCTGAACAAGACCTACGGGATGAAGGAGATCGCCTGCCAAAGCCCGCAGTACGAGTCGATGGAGATCCGCGACGGCAAGGCCCATGTCAGGTTCAAGTATATGGATCAGGGTTTCAACCGGATGGCCGACATCCGCGGATTCGAGATCTGCGGCGCCGACAAGGTTTTTTATCCGGCCGATGCGGTCGTCGAAAACCAGTTCGCTCTGGTCGTTTCGTCGGAGAAAGTGCCGGAACCCGTGGCCGTGCGCTACTGCTTCCGCGATTTCCAGCCGGGCAATCTGGGCGATACCCGCGAACTGCCGGTCGTTCCTTTCCGTACGGACGATTTCTGAGTTTGCTGACCGTCGGAATTGCAGGACCCGGCCTCTGAAAAATGAAATTCACCTCTGCCGCAGCGAAATGCGGCAGGGGTGAATTCGTCTGAGACCGCTTGTCCGGCCGGTTCCTGCGTTATTTGGCGGGTACTTCCTTCAGCACCACGTCCGCCCATTCGGGATGGCGGTAGATGTATTGTGCCACAAAGGGGCACTGGGGGATCATCGGCAGTTTTTTGGCGCGGAGATCCTCCAATACGGCGCGCGTCAGCTCCGAGCCGATGCCCTGTCCTTCGTATTTTTCGGGAACCTCGGTGTGCGTCAGGACGATGAATCCCTGCGCCTTGATGTATTCGATCATGGCGAGGTCCCCGCCGAGGTCGAATTCGTATCGCTTTTCCGCAGCGTTGTCGATCAGTTCGTGTTTCTTTTCCATAATCCTGAGTTTTAGATGTCGGCTTTGTTTCTTCAAATATAGAGCCTAAACGGGAAAATTGCTACTTTTGCAGACAGAATATGGACAACATTTCCGACATATTGCTGGACTGGTACGCCCGGCACGGCCGCGATCTGCCTTGGAGACGCACCCGCGATCCTTACCGCATATGGCTCTCCGAGGTTATCCTCCAGCAGACCCGCGTCGCGCAGGGCATGGACTATTACCTGCGCTTCACGGAGCGCTTTCCCGACGTCGGGTCGCTGGCCGCCGCTCCGGAGGACGAGGTGCTCAAGTTGTGGCAGGGACTCGGCTATTACAGCCGTGCGTGCAACCTGCACGCTGCGGCGCGGCAGGTCGCGGAGCGGTTCGGAGGCGTGTTTCCCCGGTCTTACGACGAGGTCCGCTCGCTGCGGGGCGTCGGCGACTATACCGCCGCGGCCGTCTGCTCGGCCGCTTACGACGCTCCCTGCGCCGTGCTCGACGGCAATGTTTTCCGGGTGCTGGCGCGGCTTTTCGATATCGACCTTCCGATCGACTCCACGGCCGGAAAGCGCACGTTCGCTGAATTGGCGCAAACGCAGCTCGATATGCGTTGTCCGGGGCGTTACAATCAGGCCGTCATGGATTTCGGGGCGCTGCAATGCACTCCGGCGCAGCCCGGATGCGCCGACTGTCCGCTTGCGGCGCGCTGTCTGGCTCTGGCCGCAGGAACGGTTGCGGAGCGTCCCGTCAAGCAGGCGAAAACCAAGGTGCGCGACCGTTGGTTCAACTACCTGCACGTCACATGCGGCGACCGGACCTTGTTGCGGCGGCGCGGGGAAGGCGACATCTGGCAGGGATTGTACGAGTTTCCGATGATCGAGACGGACCGTGCGGCGGATTTCTCGGAACTAACCGATTCGGAAGAGTTCCGAACCGTGTTGGGTGGCGTCGAATGGCGTCTGCTGCGGAGCGTTGCAATGCCGAAACACCAGCTCTCGCACCAGACGCTGCATGCCGTGTTCCACCGCTTCGAGATCTTTTCCCCTGTGGATTTCCCCTCCGTGCCGACCGCCACGCTGGGCGACTATGCCGTGCCGCGGCTGATCGACCGCTATCTGGACCGGCAGCCGTGAAAAATCCCTGCCGCGGCAGGGATTCGTCTTGTGTGCAAACGCCGCCGGGAGACGGCACGTTTTGCCCGTGTATCTGTCCGTCAGCGTATCAGATACCAGATATAGGCGACGTATATCATCAGGAAGATCGCGCCCTCCCAGCGGTCGATCTGCTTCCTGCGGAAGGTGAACGCCGTCAGCAGCAACAGCAGGGAGCTTAGCACCACCATCAGAATGTCGGTCGTCGTGATGCCGCCCATCGTCAGCGGGCGGATCGTCGCGCTTACGCCGAGGATCAGCAGTATATTGGCGATGTTGGACCCGATGACGTTGCCCAGCGCCATTTCGGACTTTCCTTTGAGCAGCGATACGACCGACGAGGCCAGTTCGGGCAGCGACGTGCCGCCCGCGACGAGCGTAATGGCGATAACCGATTCGCTGATGCCCAGCCTGCGGGCGATCTCCGTGGCGCTTTTCAGGAACATGTCGCCGCCGAAAATCAGCCCGGCGAGTCCTCCGGCGATCATGACGACCGCCAGCCAGAGGGCCGCCGGCTTTTTGGCGCCGGCATCGGCGGGCGCCGCTTCGGGCCGTTTCGTGGTGCGGATCGTGAACCACATCAGCGCAATGTAGAGCGCCACCATGACGATGCCGTCGATGCGGCCGATTCTGTCCGCCGCCCCCGCACATATCAGGCGGTCCGAAGTGACGGCCAGCAGGATCAGCGACGCGGCCATGCCGAAGGGAATATCGCGCCGGATGTTGCTCCGGGTGAGGGGCAGCGGCCGGATCAGGGCGCAGACGCCGAGGATCAGAAAGACGTTGAAGAGGTTCGAGCCGACGACGTTTCCGATCGCCACGTCGCTGTTGCCCGCCGCGGCCGAGAGTACCGAGACGACCAGTTCGGGCGTCGAGGTGCCTACGGCGACGATCGTCAGGCCGATGATGAATTCCGGAACCCGGAAGCGTTGCGCGACGGCGGCCGAGCCGTCCGTCAGGAAATTTGCGCCGGCGAGAATCAGTCCCAGTCCGACGATCAGCAGCAGAATGTCCATAATCTATGCAAGCAGAATCAGGCTGACGGCCATGAGCGCCATGCCGGCCACCACGCCGTAAATCGAAATGTGAGCTTCGCCGTATTCGCGGGCTGCGGGCAGCAGTTCGTCGATCGAGATGAAGACCATGATGCCCGCGACTCCGGCCAGTATGCAGCCCATCAGCGTCGGCGACATGAAGGGCATCAGCACCAGATAGGCCAGCAGTGCGCCGACCGGCTCGGCGAGCCCCGACAGCAGCGAGAGTTTGAACGCCTTTTTGCGGTCGCCCGTGGCGTAGAAGATCGGAATCGAGACCGCAATGCCTTCGGGAATGTTGTGGATGGCGATCGCCACGGCGATTGCCACGCCCAGCGCCATGTTGTCCACGGCCGACGTGAAGGTGGCGATACCTTCCGGGAAGTTGTGGATGCCGATGGCCAGCGCCGTCATCATGCCCATGCGCATCAGTTTGGGGTTGCGGGGCTGTTTGTCCATCTCCTCGACCATGTGGGCTTCGTGGGGGTTCTCGAACGAGGGAACCAGCCGGTCGATGACGCCGATGAGCAGGATGCCCGCGAAGAAGCTGACCACGGTGACGATTATCCCCGTATGCGCGCCCCACTCCTCCGAAAGAGTTATCTGCGCCTGCTGGAACAACTCGACGAACGAGACGTAGATCATCACGCCGCCCGACAGTCCGAGCGAGAACGACAGCAGCCGCTTGTTGGTGCGGCGGGCGAAAAAGGCGATCGCGCTGCCGATGCCGGTGGCCAGACCTGCTCCGAGCGTCAGCAGCAGCGGGATGAGGATATTGTGCTCCATATTGATATGCGGTTTGTCGTTGACTTCGCAAATATAGTGCTTTTCCGGCGAAAGAGACGGAAAAACCGAATCCATTTGGATTCGGTTTTTCTGATGCCGGCATAATTGCAGCCTGTTTTATTTGTGCGCGGCTGTTCCGGTCTGTTTGCCCGTGCGCGGCTGTTCCGGCCCCTTTGTCGGTGCAGGTCGTTCCGGCTTGCCGGTCCGTGTGCGGTTGTTCCCGTCCTTTGGTCTGGACGGGTTTTTTCGCTCCGTTGGTCCGAACATGGCTTTCCCGCTCCGTTCTGCCGGATATGCCCCCGGTGCGGAGGCGGGCCTGCCTATTTGCCGTGCGCCTCGCGGATCAGCCGGCCCAGCACTTCGATGCTGTCTGCGGTGATGTGCGGCTGCGGATCGGCTTTGTCGGCTACGTCGAGCGTCGTTTCGCCCGAAAGCACCAGCACGCCCATCGCTTTGGCGTTGTGGGCCATCGCCACGTCGGTGTAGATGCGGTCGCCGACCATGGCGATCTGGTCGGGCTTGAGGCCGTGGCGCGAAAGAATGCCCGAAAGCATGTTGGGATCGGGCTTGCCGAGCGTGATGTCGGGATGCCGTCCCGTGGCATGCCCGATGCAGGCGCAGATCGAGCCGCAGTCCACCAGCACCGTCGGCTGGTCGGTGGGGCATACGCGGTCGGGATTGGTGGCGATGTAGGGCACGCCCTGCGACACCCACCACGCCGCGCGGCAGAGCCGGTCGTACTGCAGCGTCATGTCGAACGCCGCGACGATTACGTCGGGCACGTCGTCGGCTGAATCCGCCGCCGATTCGAACCCGGCGGCTTCGAATTCCGAGATCATGCTCGGCGTGCCGAGCAGGAAGAGCCGTTTGGCCGCGGGGTAGTGCTCCTTGATGTAGTCGATGGTCGCCAGCGCCGTCGTATACATCTCCTCGCGTGTGGCATGGATGCCCAGCGTTTCGAGTTTGTGTAGGTAGTCGGCGATGGATTTGGAGGGGTTGTTGGTCAGGAACGAATAGCCGATTCCCAGCTCTTTCAGCCCTTCGAGGAAGGGTTTGGTGTAGGGGAAGAGCGACATGCCCATGTAGATCGTGCCGTCCATGTCGAGCGCCACGTGTTTGATGCCGCGCAGCCGCTCCATCAGTTCGTCGTGTGTGTAAACCGAGCGGAATTTGTCGAATGTTGCCATTATTTTCGTGTTAGATTGAGATGCTGGAACAGGTAGGGATAGTCGGTTTCGATCACGTCGCATCCCGTGGGGATTTCGAGTTCGTAACCTTTGATTTTCTCGGCGTCGGTCGCCCGCCGGTCGTGGGTCGGGGCGAGCGAAATCATGCACATCACGCCCTTCTCGTGCAGCTTGTCGTAAAGCTCCTGCTGGTCGGGGAGCATCATCGTGCCGACATAGGCCATCATCTGCGACCACGGAATGCGCTCTTCGGCGTATTCGCCGAACTCCTTCATGTTCTTGCACCAGCACGAGAACATCGCCTGCGGGTCGCGGTCCAAGTAGGTGCGGGCCTGCCGGGCGTTGCGCACGGTGTACATTACGTTGGCGGGCGCCAGCCGGTTGATGAAGTCCGACATCACCTCCAGCGGCACGTCCTTGATGTCGAGGTTGAGGATGGTCTTGCCCCGGCTCCAGACGATGCACTCTTCGAGCGTCGGAATCTTATAGGGCGTGACGTTGCCTTCGCGGTCCTTGAGGAAGAACTGCTGCAACTCTTCGAAGGTGTAGTCCGACACCTTGCCCGTGCCGGTGGTCGTGCGGTCGATCGTGGCGTCGTGCATCAGCACGATCACGCTGTCCTTGGTCAGGCGCGGGTCGATTTCGAAGAACGAAGGCATCATCGAGAGGGTCTTCTCGAAGGATTCGATGCAGTTTTCGGGATAGCCCGTCACCATGCCGCCGCGGTGGCCGCTGACGACGATCGGACGCTCCGGTGCGTACCGGAACCAGTCGTGCAGCTGGGCGCGGCTTTCGATGTCGGTGTAAAAAGGTCCTTCGGCCTTTTTGCCGCTTTCGGCGCATCCCCACAGCAGGGTGCCCAGCGTAAGGGCTGTCAGTAGTCTGAAAGTTTTCATGGATGGTTTTTATCGGTTGTTTTTCGTAATCTTGTGTTCTTTCAGCACATTGCCTGCCGTATCGACTACCCGGATGTCGATGCCCTTTTCGTCGGCCTTGACGACCGTTTTGTCGTTGTTGGAATTGATCAGGATCGGGAAATCGGCGCCGCGGCTCCGGTCGTCGATCCATTGGTAACGGTGGTAGTGGCCGCAGAGCATCAGGTCTATGCCGCTTCCGTCGAGTATCGGGAGAAACAGCCGTTCGATCTCCAGCTCGCCGTGCCAGCCGCGTCCCTTGTTGGGCGGCATGTGGATCAGGACGATGCGGTAGGGCGCCGACCGGAACTCTTCGCCGGCGACTACGCCCCTGAGCCACTGCGCCTGCTGTTCGCGGTAAGCGTCGGCGGTCGAAAGCCCGTAATAGCGGATGTCGCTGTCGGGTTTGTCCTCGCAGCCGTCGAGTACGACGAAGAAGACGGGACCGCGGCGGAACGTATAGTAACTTTCGCCGGTCGGCGTGGGGAAGTAGTCGAGCCAGTGCCGGGCGAACTTGCCGCGTCCGTCGTGGTTGCCGCGCGTCACGACGAGCGGAATGCCCGCCGGGGTGAGCAGCTCCGACGCCGATGCGAGGAATCCTTCGAAAAGCGCCTTCTCCGATTCGATCGAATTCAGCAGGTCGCCGTTCAGGCATACGAAGTCGGGTTTCTGGCGCGGTGCGTCCCCGATAAGCAGCCGGAAGACGGAATCGCGGCCGTGGATGTCGTTCACCATCCAGAATTCCAGCTCGTTCCGGTCCGCGCTGGGCGTTGTGACGGGATAGGGCGCGTGTTTGAGTATGTCGCTGCCGTAGCCCTCGCCCAATACGACCCGTTTGTTGCCTTCGTCGCTGAGCACGGCCTGCTGCATGATGCGGTAGCGGTAGGTTTTGCCCGGTTCGAGTCCGCCGACGCGCACCCGGTGCAGTTTGCCCAGACGCCGCCGTCCGAGGTGCGAGTCGTAGTATTTGGGGCGTTCGGCCGCATAGAAATGCGTTCCGTCGTCGGGGGCCGTTTCGACCCACACCGCCGCGTCCGTCGTTGTCGTCCAGATCACGGTGAACCCGTCCGGGGTCACATTCTGGAGGTAGGGGCCTCCGGCGATGCGCGCCGACGGTTGGGAAATGGCCGGTTTTGCGGCAAAAAGTGCTGAAAAGCTAATTAAGAGAAATAGTATGTTTTTCATATTGTTTCTTTCTGTTGTGCTTCGGATTTACAAAAATAGGTAAAATCCGTCAGGTTCCAAACCGAAACCGAATAGATTTTGCATTTATTTCGATTTTACTGTCAGAGGGGTTGTTTTGTGGTGGAACGGACGGAATGGGGGCGGTTGTCGTGCCGGACGATTGTTTGTTACGGAGAGTCCGGACCTTTGTTTTACATGGAATAATCCTGAAAAAGAAATCTTTTTTGCTGTTTTTATGTTGTGATTTTGGTGTAAAGAAATAAAAAAGGAAAAAATAAAGCGCTATTTGTTGTGTGAAAACAAATAATTATATATATTTGCCTTTGCTTTGGATGCCCTTTTGTCGCTCCTGTGTGAATTAATTCAATCGTTAATAGTAATGAATAAAGTAGAAAGCGCTCTGTCGCGCACGACCGATACCAAAGCTCTGGTAATCGGAATCGAAACCCTTCCGCGGGTCGCGGATATGTTCAAGGAACTCTTTCCCGGCAGGCGTGCGCTTGTCGTCGCCGATGCCAATACGTGGCGGGCGGCCGGCAGCGATGTTCACCGGATTCTGGCTCAGGCGGGTATTGCGCAGGACGAGCCGCATGTTTTCACCGACCCGAAACTTTATGCCGAGTGGACGTTCGTCGAACAGCTGGACGGGGTGCTGTCCCGCACCGACGCCATTCCCGTCGCAGTGGGATCGGGCGTTATCAACGACCTGACCAAACTCTGCTCGCACCACAACGGGCGCCGCTATATGGTCGTGGGAACCGCGGCGTCGATGGACGGCTATACGGCCTACGGAGCCTCGATCACCAAGGACGGCAACAAACAGACCTTCGACTGTCCGGCTCCGCTGGGCATGGTGCTCGATCCGACGATCGCCGCCGCCGCGCCTGCGAAAATGTCGGCGTCGGGATATGCCGACCTGATTGCGAAGATTCCGGCCGGGGCCGATTGGATGCTCGCCGATGCGGTCGGCTCCGAACTGCTCGACGAATTCGCCTTTTCGGTGGTGCAGGACGGACTGAAGGACGCCCTCTGCGACCCCGCAGGCGTGCGTGCCGGCAATGTGGCCAAGGTCGAACAGCTGGCCGAAGGTTTGCTGCTGAGCGGTTTCGCGATGCAGGCTACGCAGTCGAGCCGCCCCGCGTCGGGCGCCGAACACCAGTTCAGCCACCTTTGGGACATGGAGCACCTCAAATACAACGGCGCATCCGTCTCGCACGGTTTCAAGGTCGGCATCGGCACGCTGGCTTCGACGGCTTTTATCGAGATGCTGCTCGATACGCCGGTCGAGACGCTCGACGTCGAAAAATGCGTCGCCGCATGGAAATCGTGGGAGGAGACCGAAAAGGATATCTACCGGATTTTCGACAACGATCCTGAGTTCGTGGCCCGCGGTCTGGTCGAGACCAAAGGCAAGTATGTCGATAAGGAGGGGCTGCGCCGCCAGCTGCAGCGTCTGCAGAAGGCGTGGCCCGCGCTGAGCGGCCATATCCGCCGGCAGATCATTCCCTTCGGCGAGGTCCGCCGCCGTCTCGAACTGGTCGGGGCGCCTTACGAGCCGGAGCATATCGGCGTTTCGCGCGCCAAGTTCCGCGCCAGCTTCGAAAAGATACCCTACATGCGCAGCCGCTTTACGGTGATCGATATCGCGTTCCGCTGCGGATGGATGGATGAATGGCTCGACAAACTCTTCGGAAAAGGCGGAATTTGGGAAATAAAGTAGCATTTGGGAAATAAAGTAGTATATTTGCTTTCTGAAATTACTAAACTTTCATTCCGAAATGACTCCTGAACAAACCAAGCGCTTCAAGTACTGGCAGACCCGTACGATCGTCGCCACGATGATCGGTTACGCGCTCTTTTACTTCGTGCGTAAAAACTTTTCGCTGGCCATGCCCGGCCTTGAGGCCGATCTGGGGATCTCGAAAACCAGTCTGGGAATTTTCCTGACCCTGAACGGCGTGGTCTACGGACTTTCGCGTTTCGTGAACGGCATTCTGGCCGACCGGATGAACGCCCGCTGGTACATGGCTGTCGGACTTGCGCTCTGCGCATTGGCCAACTTCGCCTTCGGATTCGGCGAAGACGTCTCCTACTGGATCACGGGCCAGCACGACGGTTCGCAGTTCACCAATACGATGATTCTCTTCATGGGTATCATGTGGGTGATAAACGGCATGCTGCAGGGAACGGGATTCCCGCCCTGCGCCCGCCTGTTGACCCACTGGATTCCGCCCACGCAGCTGGCGACGAAGATGTCGGTGTGGAATACCTCGCACTCGATCGGGGCCGGTCTGGTTGTGATCCTCTGCGGATATATCATGGGTACGCTGGGCATGAACGTCTCGGCCGATCCCGACGCCGTGGCGGCCATGGCCGCCAATCTGGGCGTACAGCCCGGTGACGCCGCGGGTATGGAGCGCGTCATGGCGGCCGCCGCGCATGCCGGGGCGTGGAAATGGTGTTTCTGGATTCCCTCTGCCATTTCGTTCGCAGGGGCTGTCGGGCTTGTAGTCTTCCTGCGCGACACGCCTTCGTCGGTGGGGCTTCCCGAATTGGAGGGCACCGAGGTCAGGAAGGAGAAGAAAGCCGCCAAAGGTGCCGAGCACCGTGCGTTCCTGATAAAGCACGTCTTCAAGAACCCGCTGATCTGGATTCTGGGCTTTGCCAATTTCTTTGTCTATGTCGTCCGCTTTTCGGTCCTCGACTGGGGGCCTTCGCTGCTGAGCCAGTCGAAGGGCGTCAGCATGGAGCATGCCGGCTGGCTGGTGGCGATGTTCGAGATCGCGGGCATCGTCGGCATGCTGGTCGCCGGCTGGGCGACGGACAGGTGGCTGAAGGGCCGTGCCCACCGCACCTGCGTATTCTGCATGGCGGGAGCCGCGGTTTTCGTCTTCCTCTTCTGGCAGCTGCCTGGTGACGCTCCCGTCTGGCTGCTCTTCACGACTCTCTGCGCCGCCGGCTTCTGCATCTACGGTCCGCAGGCGCTGATCGGCATCGCCGCGGCGAATCAGGCTACGAAGAACGCCGCCGCGACGGCCAACGGCCTTACGGGGCTGTTCGGTTATGCGAGCACCGTCGTTTCGGGTGTCGGACTGGGCTATGTGGCGCAGCATTACGGCTGGAACTGGGCCTATGTCGGCATTCTCGGCATGGCGGTGGTGGGCATGCTGGTTTTCCTGCTGATGTGGGGCGCCCGTGCCGACGGTTACGATGCCGGACCGGAGCGGAATTAGGCATGTTCGTCCGCTGACGGAAAAACGATATGGACTTTCGGGTCCGAAAGTGTCCGAAGCCGGTTGCGGTTTCGGACACTTTATTTTGAAATCTGAGAAAAAAATTGTTACCTTTGTTCAGTTAACTGCTAAAAGACAGAGTAATATGCTGAGTATTGCCGAACGACACAAATACATCCTCGATAACCTGAACAAATACGGGTTCGTGCGTATTACCGACGTCGCCAACGAACTGGGGGTTACGAAGGTGACGATCCGCAAGGATGTCAAGATACTGGAAAGCAAAGGGTTGCTTTACAAAGTGCACGGCAGCGCCCGTCCCGCCAACCCCCATGTGGCCGATATGGACGTGCATGTCAAGGACAACATCAACCGCGACTCCAAGCGGCTTATCGCCCAGCGCGCCCTCGAACTGCTCGAAGACAACGATTCGATCATCGTCGCTTCCGGCTCGACGATCTATGCCTTTGCCGAGGAGATCAAGGCGCGCCAGTGGCATCACCTGAACATCGTTACGCCCTTCCTGCGGCTGGGTGTGCTGCTCAACGAGGCGGAGAATGTCAATGTCGTGCAGCTGGGCGGCACGGTGCATAAGAAGTCGCTGTCGGTGCTGGGCGAGGAGGCCGCGCGTTCGCTCGACGACTGCATCTGCTCGAAGCTTTTCTTCGGCGTGGACGGCATCGACCTCGAACACGGCATCACGACCTCCACGATCGACGAGGCGAAGCTCACGCGCAAGATGATGAAGGCGTCGTCGCAGAATATCGTGCTGGCCGACTCTTCGAAATTCGGACAGCGCGGCTTCGGACGCATCTGCGCGCTGGAGGACATAGACGTCATTATTACCGACGACCGGATTTCCGAGCAGATGGTCGCCATCGTCGAGGAGGCGGGCGTGGACCTGATTATCGTCAAGTAGGGCTGTCGCCAACCGGGAAAATGACAGGCGCGCCCTGCGTGCGAGAAACAGAGGCGGTTCCGAAATTTCGGAGCCGCCTCTACTTTGTCGGAAGGCAGGAGGGTTATTTGGTCCATGCGGCGTAGCCGCTGCCGATCGCTTCCCAGTCGGTCAGCGCCGTGCATCCGCGGAAGCAGGTGCCGAAACTCTTCGGCGCGGTGAATGCGTCGGGGTGGAGCGAACGTTCGTAGATGTGTACTTTCACGCCGTCGATGGTCGTGTAGGGCGATTCGACGGCGAGTTTGGCCGCATCGCGGAATGTGCCGCTGAAGTCGGTGACCTTACGGCTGTCGTCGAACATGTCGGCGGGAACGCTCACAAGTTCGGTGCAGTTTGCCAGAAGCCATTTGTAGGATGTGACGTTGGTACACCCTTTGAATACGTTTCTGCCCACTTTCGTCAGGGCTTTGTTGCCGAAGAAACAGCTTCGGAAAATGTCGGCCGACGTGCATCCTGCGAAAAATTCGTCGGGAATCTCTTTGAGTGCGGTGCAGCCGTAGAAAGTCTCCTCGAAGTTCGTGGCGTTGGCAAGCCCCTTGAACAGGCCCGCAGGCAGCGTTTCGAAGGCCGTATTTCCGGAGAAGGTGTATTTCAGCGTCGTGATCTGAGGGCTTCGGGCGAAAAATCCGGCCGGAATGGTTTTGAGCTGCTTGCAGTGGGCGAGGAAGCTTTGCAGCGACGTGACGTTTTTGAGCGGGGCGAGCAGATTTTCGGGAACCGACGTGAGCGAGGCGCATTTGGTGAAACATCCCAATACGTCGGTGACCTTGTCGCAGCCGCTGAACAACGAGGCCGGAATGGTTTGCAGGCCGCTGCAGCCTTCGAATGCGTATTTGAACGTGGTTACCTCGGCGAACGAGTCGGTCGTGTTTTCGGGGAGCGTTTTCAGGTTGGAGCAGAGGTAGAACGCATAGTACATCGAGGTCAGGTTTACGTTGCCCCATTGTTTGACGGCCGTCAGGTAGCTGCGGGAGGTCTCGGAGTGTCCCTGCAGGCTGTAGAGTTGTTCCACCGAACCGGATACGGACACTTCGTAGACGCCCGCTTCCGCATATTCGTAATTTATCAGGCTGCCCGTCGCGGGGTTGAGGGTCAGGGCGAGTTTCTCGCTGTATCCGTCGCCGTAATCGACCGTGCAGTCGATGGCGCCGGAGAGCGGCAGTATGATCTTGCCGCCTGCCGGGACGGTGTATTCGAGGATGAGCGACGGAGGACCTTGGGTGACGTTGATGGCGGCCGACACCTCGGCGGGGTTGTCCTTGCAGCCGGTGGTGACCGTCACCACGGCCGGCCGGTTTCCGCCGTCGGGATTGGGCGACGCCGTGAGGCGGAGTTTGTCGCCCTCTTTGGAGATCGTTATCCATCCTGCGTCGCAGGCGGCGTCCCATCGCTCCTGATTCGTGGTTACCGTGATGGGGTCAATTCCCCCCCCCTCGTTGGTGAACTCCGCCGTATTGCTTTCCAGACTCAGGGTCGGCGCGACGCCTTGTTCGACCGTGATTTTGCCGATGACGCTTTCGCCGTTCATGATGGAGATTGCGGCGTTGCGCAGCTCCTCGGCGTTCTCTTCGATTTCGACCGTCAGCCGATCCCCCGACAGGACGGCCGTGCACCACGACCGGTCGGATTCCGGCACGGCTTCGAAATTCTTTTCCATGGTGAGGACGAACTGGCCTGCATGGTGTGTCGCGGTTATCGCGGCAGAGGTTCCGTCTTGTGAAATTTTGACATCCGAATCGGGCGAACTGAATTTGACCGCCGGATTCGGGGTGTCGTCTTCCGAGCATGCGCCGCTGAATAGCAGCAGGCATAGCAGTGCATAAAACTGTCTCATAACAATGGGATTAAAGTTTGACATGAAGATCGTTTCAAATATAATGAAATTTTTTCGTCATCGGTAGAAATAATTGTGCTTTTTTGTCGCAGGGCGCGTATTGTTTATTTTAGGTCGGGGTGTGCGGAGACCTTCCTGCACCGGGAGTGCGGGGCGCAGCGGCATGGACGGACGAATCCGCGGCCCGGCCCGGTGTGTGCGGATTGTTGAAAATTTTTCCGGCAAAGTTTTGCACGCCCCGTAAAAATGTCCTACCTTTGTCCTCAATTACAGCGATTCCGAATACCTATGAATTGTAACCCCCTCATATCGTCAGCGCAGGCATTCTGGCAGCAGGACTATTGGTCGGGCGACGTGTCTCCGGTTTTCGGTAATTTTGTTTTATTAGGGTAACTGTTTCGGTTGCCCTATTTTTTTACGCTCGTACAGATGAAGACACTTTATACCAATGCCGTGATCTACACCGGCGGCCGTTTTGCGGCCGGGGAGTTCGCCGTCGAGGGAGGCCGCATCGTGCCCGTCGCGGGCGCGGCGCCCGACCGGACCGTGGACCTCGGCGGCCGGCATGTGATTCCGGGACTCGTGGACGTGCACGTCCACCTGCGCGAACCGGGATTTTCGCAGAAGGAGACCATCGCCTCCGGAACGGCCGCGGCCGCACGGGGCGGATACACGACGGTCTGTTCGATGCCGAACCTGAACCCTGCGCCCGATGCGCCCGATACGCTTCGTGCGCAGGCCGAGATCATCCGCCGCGACGCCGTGGTGCGGGTCGTGCCTTACGGCTGTATCACGATGGGACAGCGGGGTGCCGGCGAGCTGGTCGATTTCGCGGCCCTCGCGCCCGATGTTGTCGGCTTCTCGGACGACGGCCGCGGCGTGCAGTCCGACGAACTGATGGAGGAGGCGATGCGCCGGGCGGAAAAAGCCGGCCGGCCGATCGTGGCCCACTGCGAGGTGGACGACCTGCTGCGGGGCGGCTATATCCACGACGGTGAATACTGCCGTGCGCACGGGCACAAGGGCATCTGCTCCGAGAGCGAGTGGAAGCAGGTGGAACGCGACATCGCGCTGGCCGAAAAGACCGGTTGTCAGTATCACGTCTGCCACGTCTCGACCAAGGAGAGCGTCGAGCTGGTGCGGCGTGCGAAGGCCCGCGGCGTGCGTGTGAGCTGCGAAACGGCGCCGCATTATCTGCTGCTCTGCGACGAGGATTTGCAGGAGGACGGACGCTTCAAGATGAATCCGCCGCTGCGCAGCCGCGAAGACCGCGCCGCGCTGATCGTGGGCGTCGCGGACGGTACGATCGAGGTGATCGCCACCGACCATGCGCCCCATACCGCCGAAGAGAAGTCGCGCGGACTGGCCGGAAGCGCCATGGGAATCGTGGGCTTGGAGTGCGCTTTTCCGCTGATGTATAAATATATGGTGTTGCCGGGAACGCTCACGCTCGAAAAGCTTGTCGCGCTGATGTCCGACAATCCCCGCCGGATATTCGGTCTGGGCGGCGGCCTGAACGTCGGCGATGAAGCCGACTTCACGGTGCTCGACCTCGGCGCGCAGTACGAGATAGACCCTGCGGCGTTTCTCTCGAAGGGCCGCGCCACGCCTTTCGCCGGCTGGCCGGTGCAGGGCCGCGCCGTGCTGACGGTCGTCGGGGGCCGGGAGGCATACCGGGATGATGGATTGCAGTTGTGAAGTCTCCCTTCTCAAAGGAAGATTTAGCGGGATTATAGATATGCCGGGTTTCATATGGAGCGGAATCCGGATCGACAGAACGAAACAAATCCATAAAAAGGGGCGATGCGAAAAGCCCGTACCGAAAATAAATATGAAACCATTTACGAAGAAAATTGTCTTGGAGAACGGCCGTGAGTTTTACGGCTACGGCTTCGGCGCCGACCGCGAGGTCATTAACGAGATCGTCTTCAATACCTCGATGGTGGGGTATCAGGAGATTATGTCCGACCCCTCCTACACGGACCAGATGGTCGTGATGACCTATCCGCTGATCGGTAATTACGGTATGGCCGACGAGGATTACGAAACGAAGACTCCGACCATCGGCGGCATGATCGTGCGCGAGTACAACGACTCGCCGAGCAACTTCCGCTATACGAAGACCCTGAACGAGGTCTTCGAGGAGCATGACATTCCCGCGATCTGGGGCGTGGACACCCGCACCCTGACGCGCATCATCCGTAACGAAGGCACCCAGAAGGTGATTATCACCGGCGCGGACACGCCCCTCGAAGAGGCGCTCCGCAAAGTGCGCGAGTACGCCCTTCCCCACGACATGGTTTCGCGCGTGAGCTGCAAGAAACGCTGGATGTCGCGCGTCCCCAACCACAAATACGACGTGGTGGCGGTCGACTGCGGCATCAAGTACAACATCATCCGCCAGCTGAACCGCGTGGGCTGCAACGTGACGGTCGTGCCGTTCGACTCGACGCTGGAGGAGATCATGGCCTTCCGTCCCGACGGCGTCGTGCTGTCGAACGGTCCCGGCAACCCGCAGGACGTGACGCCCGTGATCGAGCTGGTCAGGCAGCTGCGCGGCAAACTGCCGATCTTCGGCATCTGCATGGGCCATCAGCTCATTTCGCTGGCTTACGGCGCCAAGACTGTGAAGATGAAGTTCGGCCACCGCGGCGGCAACCACCCCGTGAAGAATCTGGCCACCGGCAAGATCGAGATCACGAGCCAGAACCACAGCTACGCCGTGGACGTCGATTCACTGGCCGGTACGGGGCTGGAGCTGACCCACGTAAACCTGCTCGACGGCACGGCCGAGGGCGTGGAGTGTGTCGGCGACGCTGTTTTCTCGATGCAGTATCACCCGGAGAGCGCTTCGGGTCCGCAGGACAGCGGCTATTTGTTCAGAAAGTTTACCAAAATAATGGAGGAGCGTAAAAATGCCTAAGAGAAGAGATATAAAGAAGGTAATGGTTATCGGTTCGGGTCCGATCGTCATCGGACAGGCCGCCGAATTCGACTATGCGGGCACGCAGGCCTGCCTCGCACTCAAGGAAGAGGGCTACGAGGTGATTCTCGTGAATTCGAACCCCGCCACGATCATGACCGACACGCATATTGCGGACAAGGTATACATGGAGCCGCTGACGCTCGAATACGTCGCCAAGATCATCCGCTTCGAACGCCCCGACGCCATCGTGCCGGGACTGGGTGGGCAGACGGGTCTGAACCTCGCGGTGCAGCTCGCCAAGAAGGGCATTCTGAAAGAGTGTCAGGTCGAGATTCTGGGCACCTCGTTCGAGTCGATCGAACGTGCCGAGGACCGCGAGCTTTTCAAGGAGCTGTGCGAATCGCTGGGCGAGCCGGTGATCGAGTCGAAGATCGCCATGTCGGTCGAGGAGGCCGTCGAGGTCGCCGCCGAGATCGGCTATCCCGTCGTGCTGCGTCCCGCCTATACGCTGGGCGGCACGGGCGGCGGCTTCGCCGACAACGAGGAGCAGCTGCGCGAGATGATGCGCCACGCCCTGTTCCTTTCGCCCGTACATCAGGTGCTCGTCGAGAAGAGCATCAAGGGATACAAGGAGATCGAGTTCGAGGTGATGCGCGACCACAACGACACGGCCATCAGCATCTGCTGCATGGAGAACATCGACCCCGTGGGCGTCCATACGGGCGACTCGATCGTCGTGGCGCCGTGCCAGACGCTTACCAATAAGGAGTTCCAGATGCTGCGCGACAGCGCCCTGAAGATCATCCGCGAGCTGAAGATCGAAGGCGGCTGCAACGTGCAGTTCGCACTCGACCCCCTGTCGTTCAAATACTACCTGATCGAGGTGAATCCCCGCGTGTCGCGCTCCTCGGCCCTCGCATCGAAGGCCAGCGGTTATCCGATCGCGCGCGTTACGGCCAAGGTGGCCGTGGGTCTCACCCTCGACGAGATCATGCTGGCCAATACGCCCGCCAGCTTCGAGCCGACGCTCGACTACGTTGTGACTAAAGTCGCCCGCTTCCCGTTCGACAAGTTCAGCGACGCGTCGAACAAGCTCGGTACGCAGATGAAAGCCACGGGCGAGGTGATGTCGATCGGCCGCACGATGGAGGAGAGCCTGCTGAAGGCGATGCGTTCGCTCGAAACCGGCGTCTGCCATATCTACCACAAGAAGTTCGAAGACTGGACGAACGACCGGCTGCTGGAATACATCGCCGAGCCTACCGACGACCGGCTGTATGCCATCGCGCAGCTGATCCGCGGCGGCGTCGATCTGGTGCTGATCTACAACCGCACGAAAATCGACATGTTCTTCCTCGAAAAGTTCAAGAATATCGTCGAATTCGAGCGCGTCGTCGAGGCCGCTCCGATGGATATCGAAGTGCTGCGCGAAGCCAAGCGCATGGGTTTCAGCGACAAGTTCATCGGTCAGCTGTGGGGTGTCTCGCAGCACGACATGTACCTGCTGCGCGAGAAGAACGGCATCTTCCCGGTCTACAAGATGATCGACACCTGCGCCAGCGAGTTCAGCTCCTACGTGCCTTATTTCTACTCGACCTACGAAGACGAGAACGAGTCGCTGGTGAGCGACAAGGAGAAGATCGTGGTGCTCGGTTCCGGTCCGATCCGCATCGGTCAGGGCGTCGAGTTCGACTATTCGACCGTACACGCCATCTGGTCGATCCGCGAAGCGGGCTATGAAGCCATCATCATCAACAACAACCCCGAAACCGTCTCGACCGACTATACCACCAGCGACAAACTCTACTTCGAGCCGCTGATGGTCGAGGACGTGATGAACGTCATCCACCTCGAAAAACCGAAGGCGATCGTCGTGTCGCTCGGCGGACAGACCGCCATCAACCTCGCCGAGCCGCTCTCCCGGCTGGGCGTGCCCATCATCGGCACCGACTGCGAAGCCATCCGCAACGCCGAGGACCGCGGTTGCTTCGAGACGATCATGGAGGAGCTGCGCATCCCGCAGCCCGAAGCCGAAGCCGTCACCGACATCGAGTCGGGCGTGAAGGCCGCCGCCCGCATCGGCTATCCGGTGCTGGTGCGTCCGAGCTACGTGCTGGGCGGCCGCGCCATGCAGATCGTTTCGAACGAGGAGCGCCTGCGCCACTACCTGCAGACGGCCGTCGAGGTCAACGACGACTCGCCGGTGCTGGTAGACCGCTACATCATGGGCAAGGAGCTTGAGGTGGACGCCATCTGCGACGGCAAGGACGTCTTTATCCCCGGCATCATGGAGCATGTCGAGCGCACGGGTATCCATTCGGGCGACTCGATCAGCGTCTATCCGACCTTCAGCGTCAGCCAGAAGGCCAAGGACAAGATCATCGACTACACGGTGAAGCTCGGTCTGCGGATCGGCATCATCGGTCTCTACAATATCCAGTTCATCCTCGACGGCAACGACGAAGTCTACGTCATCGAGGTCAATCCCCGCTCGTCGCGCACGGTGCCGTTCCTCTCCAAATCGACGGGCGTCCCGATGGCCCATATCGCCACGCAGGTGATTCTGGGCAAGACGCTGAAGGAACTGGGCGTCACCGAAGTATACGGCAAGGAGAAGAAACGCTGGTACGTCAAGGCGCCGGCCTTCTCGTTCGCCAAGATCCGCGGCATGGATTCCTACCTCTCGCCTGAGATGAAATCCACGGGCGAGGCCATCGGCTACGACGACAAGCTCACCCGCGCGCTTTACAAGGCGTTGCAGGCGACGGGCATGAACGTCTGCAACTACGGCACGATCTTCGTCACCATCGCCGACCACGACAAGGAGCAGGCGCTGCCCCTCGTGCGGCGTTTCTACGACCTCGGCTTCAACGTCGAGGCGACGACCGGGACCGCCGAATTCCTGCGCGAACACGGCATCCGCACCCGCACGCGGCGCAAGTTGAGCGAGGGCAGTTCGGAGATCATCGACGCGCTCCGTCAGGGCCACGTGAGCTACGTGATCAATACCATCGACATCAACCAGCACAATACCCGACTCGACGGATACGAAATCCGCCGCACAGCCGTCGAGAACAACGTGACGATCTTCACGGCGCTCGAAACGGTGCAGGTGCTGCTGGACGTGCTCGAAGAGATCACCTTCGGAGTCTCGACCATCGACGCGAAGTGATTTCCGGCGTGAGGACGCCTTCCGTACGCACCTCTTTCGCTCCGAACGGGATACGGTCCCGTCCGGAGCGAAACGAACGAAGCGCGGGGGCTGTTCTCCGGATCAAAAATCGAAAGGGAATACATGTATAAGAAAGGCATCTATAAGATTCTTGCGAACGAGCCGCTGACGGCCTCGGTGTGGCGCATGGTGCTGGAGGGCGATACCGAATGGATCGTCCGTCCGGGACAGTTCGTCAATATCGCGCTCGAAGGCCGCTACCTGCGCCGTCCGATTTCGGTGTGCGACTGCGATGCACGGACCCTCACGCTCATCTATAAGGTCGTGGGCGGAGGTACGGAGCAGATGAGCCGCATGGCGGCGGGCGCGGAGCTGGACCTGCTGACGGGACTCGGCAACGGCTTCGACACCTCCAACGATGCGCGGCGGCCCCTGCTGGTGGGCGGCGGCGTAGGCGTGCCTCCGCTCTACAAGCTGGCCAAAGCGCTGCTGGCGGAGGGCAAACCGGTGAGCGTCGTGCTGGGATTCAACACGGCGGACGAGATCTTCTACGCCGACGAATTCCGGGCGCTGGGGTGCGACGTGCATGTCGCCACGGCCGACGGTTCGGCCGGGACGAAAGGCTTCGTCACGACGGCCATCGCCGGCGACGGCATCGACTTCGACTACTTCTATGCCTGCGGTCCGCTGCCGATGCTGCGCGCGCTGTGCGACTCGGTCGCGCAGGACGGCCAGCTGTCGTTCGAGGAGCGTATGGGATGCGGTTTCGGCGCCTGCATGGGCTGTTCGTGCAAAACGAAATACGGCAACAAACGCATCTGCAAGGAGGGCCCCGTATTAACGAAAGGGGAGATCATATGGTAAGCAAGCAGTTCATCGCACAGAACCGGCCGGCAGGAAAACCTGCCCCGGATATGTCCGTCACCCTGAGCGGTCTGAAGCTGGACAACCCGGTCGTTCCGGCCAGCGGTACGTTCGGATACGGCAACGAATTCCGGGATTTTTACGACATCAACATCCTCGGTTCGTTCTCGTTCAAGGGCACCACGCGCGAACCGCGCTTCGGCAATCCCACGCCCCGCATCGCCGAATGTGAGGCGGGGATGATCAACGCCGTGGGACTGCAGAATCCCGGCATCGACGCCGTGATCGCCGAGGAGCTACCGCGCCTGAAGAGCTTCTTTCATAAACCCGTGATCGCCAATATCAGCGGCTTCTCGATCGAGGAGTACGCCTATTGCTGCGAGCGGATCGACCGCGAGGAGCAGGTCGGCATCATCGAGGTCAATGTCTCGTGCCCCAACGTGCGGCACGGCGGCATGTCGTTCGGCACTTCGCCCGAATGTGCGGCCGAGGTGACGCGCGCGGTGAAGACCGTGACCACCAAACCGGTCTATATCAAACTGTCGCCCAACGTGACGGACATCGTCTCGATCGCCCGTGCCTGCGAAGAGGCCGGTGCCGACGGCATCTGCCTGATCAACACCCTGCTGGGAATGCGGATCGACGTGAGGTGCCGCAAGGCGGTGATCGCCAATACGATGGGCGGTTTTTCGGGCGCTGCGGTCTTTCCCGTGGCAGTGCGGATGGTTTATCAGGTCGCCAAAGCCTGCTCCGTACCCGTCATGGGATGCGGCGGCGTGACGACGGCCCGCGACGTGATCGAAATGATGATGGCCGGAGCCACGGCCGTGCAGGTCGGTGCCGCGAATCTGGTGAATCCCTATGCCTCGAAGGAGATCGTCGAAGCCCTGCCCGCCGAGATGGAGCGGCTGGGGATCGAGCGGCTGAGCGACATTATAGGAATCGTAGAATAAAGTTAAAATCGGATATGATGCAACACGACGTAATTATCGCCTGCGACTTCAAGTCGGCGGAAGACACTTTCAAGTTCCTCGACCTGTTCCGGGACGAGGAGCGCAAACCGTTCCTCAAGATCGGCATGGAGCTTTTCTATGCCGAAGGCCCTGCCATCGTGCGCGAAATCAAGCGCCGGGGCCACCGGATTTTCCTCGACCTGAAACTGCACGACATTCCCAACACCGTGAAGAAGGCGATGGCCGTGCTGTCGCGTCTGGACGTGGATATGTGCAACGTCCATGCGGCCGGAACGGTCGAGATGATGAAATACGCCCTCGAAGGGCTTACCCGCGAAGACGGCACGCGGCCCCTGCTGATCGCCGTGACGCAGCTCACCTCGACCAGCGAGGAGCGCATGCGGCAGGAGCTGCTTATCAACGCTTCGATCAACGACACGATCGTCAAATACGCGCAGAACACCCGTGCCGCGGGGCTGGACGGCGTGGTTTGCTCGCCGCTCGAAGCGGGCATGGTGCACGAAGCCTGCGGAAAAGAGTTCCTGACCGTCACGCCCGGCGTGCGTTTTGCAGACGGAGACGTTGCGGACCAAGTGCGCGTCACCACGCCCGCCCGTGCGCGGGAGATCGGCTCCGACTTCATCGTCGTGGGCCGTCCGATCACCGCCGCTGCGGACCCCGTGGCCGCGTACCGCAGGTGCGTAAGCGAATTTTGCGATTAAACACGATTAAAAACAGTCGATTATGAAACCGGTAAAACTTTTCTACCTGAAAAACTGTCCCTTCTGCCGCAAGGCGCTGCGTTACATCGAGCAGGCCAAGGCCGCACACCCCGAACTGCAGCCGGTGGCGATCGAAATGATCGAGGAGTCGGAGCAGTCCGATTTGGCCGACACGTTCGATTACTACTATGTGCCGACGTTTTACGTCGACGGCGTGAAGGTCCACGAGGGCGGCATCTATGCCGAGGAGGTGGAGAAGATTTTGCGTTCGGCGCTGGAATAAACAACTACAGAATATCATGGAGAAATCAATTGCTAAAGACCTGCTTTCGATCGGCGCGGTGTTCCTGCGCCCCGAACAGCCGTTTACATGGGCCAGCGGCATCAAAAGCCCGATTTACTGCGACAACCGCCTGACGCTGACGGCGCCTGTCGTGCGCGGACACGTCGAAGAGGGGCTGGCGCAGATCGTCCGCACCCGCTTTCCCGAAGCCGAAGTGCTGATGGGGACTTCGACCGCGGGCATCGCCCACGCCGCCATCACCGCGACGATCCTCGACCTGCCGATGGGCTATGTGCGCAGCGGTTCGAAGGATCACGGCCGCGGCAACCAGATCGAGGGCAAGCTCGAAAAGGGGCAGAAGGTGGTCGTGATCGAGGACCTGATCTCGACCGGCGGTTCGTGCATCGAGGTGGTGACCGCCCTGCGCGAAGCCGGCGCCGAGGTGCTGGGCGTGGCGTCGATCTTCACCTACGGCATGAAGAAGGGACTGGACCGCATGAAAGAGGCGAACGTCGTCAATTACAGTCTCTCGAATCTCGACGCGCTGGTGGAAGTGGCCGCCGAGGAGGGATACATCAAGCCCGAAGACAAGGCCCGTCTGCTGAAATTCCGCGACAATCCGTCGGACGAAAGCTGGATGGAAAAATAGTTTGCCGGGATCGCACGACGCTTTTCCGCACCTCGCTTGGGGGCATGGAAATGCGGCTTGCGCTCCCTCCGCACTCCGGTCGGCGCCGCGTGCAATCCGCAGCATGCCGCCGGCCGGCTGCAAACCCCGATTTTGATAAATGAAACAACCTATGAGACACCTGATTGACCCGACCGACCTGACGGTGGCCGAAACCGAACAAATCGTGGCGCTGGCCGAAGATATCATCGCCAACCGCGCCAAATACAGCGAAGCGTGCAAGGGGCGCAAGCTGGCGACGCTCTTTTACGAGCCTTCGACCCGCACCCGCCTGAGTTTCACCTCCGCCATGATGGAGCTGGGGGGCAGCGTCATCGGCTTTTCGGACGCCAATTCGTCGTCCGTGTCGAAAGGCGAAACCGTGGCGGACACCGTACGCGTGATCCGCTGTTTCGCGGACATTATCGCCATGCGCCACTTCAAGGAGGGCGCGCCGCTCGTAGCTTCGCAGTACGCCGGAATTCCGGTCATCAATGCGGGCGACGGCAGCCACAGCCACCCGACGCAGACCCTTACGGACCTTCTGACGATCAAGCGCGAGAAGGGGCGTTTCGACAACATGACGATCGGCTTCTGCGGCGACCTGAAATTCGGCCGCACGGTCCATTCGCTCATCAAGGCGCTGTCGCGCTATTCGGGGATCAAGGTGATCCTGATCGCCCCGCAGGAGCTGCGTCTTCCGGACTACATGCTGGCCGAGATGAGCGAGAATTCGAAACTCGAATTCCGCGAAGTCGAGACCATGGAGGAGGTGATGCCCGAACTGGACATACTCTACATGACGCGTGTGCAGAAGGAGCGTTTCCTCGACGAGGAGGAGTTCGACCGCGTGAAGAACAGCTTCGTGCTCGATCCCGGAAAGCTCGAAACCGCCAAGGAGGATATGATTATCCTGCACCCGCTGCCGCGCGTGAACGAAATCACGCGCGCCGTGGACAACGATCCCCGCGCAGCCTATTTCCGACAGGTCGAAAACGGCAAGTTCGTACGCATGGCGCTGATCCTTACGCTGCTGCGCTGGGCCGACGAAAACAAGCCCTTCGAGAAGACTCCCGTTTTCAGCGAAGACTACGTCGTCAATGAGATGGAGTGCTCCAACCGGCGCTGTATCTCGGCGACCGAAGATGTCGACCGGCTTTTCCACCGCCTGCCCGACGGCTCGTGCCGCTGCGCCTACTGCGAGGCCAAGGCGAAGTGATCTCCGGTATGGCCTTTCATATAAAGCTCCCATAAGGGAGCTTTTTTTCTTCCGCCTGCCTGAGTCTGTCTTCCGTTTTTCCTGAGTCCGCCGCTCTTCCGGGCCTTAGGGCGTGTTCCGGTCCGGGCGGTGCTTTCCGGCGGGTCGGACGGAGTGCATGCGCCCTGTTCGGCCGATTTTCCGGTTTCGAATGTAAAATTTGTTATTTCGATTAGTAACCTGTCTTGTGAAATTGTATTATTTATAGAAACAAAGGCGCAGAACGGGGTGCAATAACGTCTGCGGTTGCAAAAAGTTTTACTATCTTTGCATCAATTCTAACATTAACCTGAAAAGAACCGATGTCTGCAAATTCCCGAAAAGTATCGCCGCTGGCATGGGTCCCCACGGTCTATTTTGCCATGGGGCTCCCGTTTATTATCGTAAACATGGTAGCGACGCTGATGTTCCGAGGGCTGGGTATCGACGATGCCCGCATTACGCTCTGGACTTCGCTGATTATCCTGCCGTGGTCGCTCAAACCCTTCTGGAGTCCCTTGATGGAGATGTTCAGGACCAAGAAATTCTGGGTCGTCGCCACGCAGCTGGTTTCGGGTCTGGGACTTGCGCTGGTCGCCCTGTCGCTTCCGCTTCCCAACTTTTTCCCCTATGCCATCGCCCTGATGGCTGTCGTGGCCTTCAGCGGCGCGACGCACGACATCGCCACCGACGGCGTCTATATCACCGAACTTTCCAAAGACCTGCAGGCCAAGTTCATCGGCTGGCAGGGCGCCTTTTACAACATCGCTAAGGTCTTCGCCATGGGCGGACTGGTCTATCTGGCCGGCGCGCTCAAGGACCATGTCGGAATCGTGCAGGCGTGGATGACCGTGATGGGCCTTTGCGGCGGCATTCTCTTCCTGCTTGGGCTGTACCACATCCGCATGCTGCCTTCGGGCGGCGCCGCGACGGCCCACGCCGATAGTTTCGGCGGCGCCATGCGCGAGACGAAGCGCATCTTTCTGGAGTTCTTCAAGAAGAAATACATCTGGATCTATTTCGCCTTCATCCTCTTCTACCGCTTCGCCGAAGGTCTGGTCATCAAGATCGTGCCGCTGTTCCTCAACGCTCCGCTCGATCAGCAGGGCATGGGCCTTACCGAACAGCAGATCGGACTCTATTACGGTACGTTCGGCGTGATCGCCTTCGTCGTGGGGTCCATTCTGGGCGGCTATTTCATTTCGTGGCTCAAACTGCGGCGCGCCTTGTTCCCGCTGGTCTGCATCTTCAACGTTCCGTTCGTGGTCTACGCGCTGCTGGCGTGGTTCCAGCCTTCGAGCCCCGTGCTGATCTGCGCGGCCATCGTGTTCGAATATTTCAGTTACGGCTTCGGCTTCGTGGGACTCACGCTCTTCATCATGCAGCAGGTGGCGCCCGGCCCGCACCAGATGGCGCACTACGCCTTCGGGTCGTCGCTCGCCAACCTCGGCGTGATGCTTCCGGGTATGATCAGCGGCTGGCTTTGCGACAACTTGGGCGGCTATCACTACTTCTTCATGTGGGCGTTGCTGGCGACGGTTCCCGCCTTCCTGCTCGCCGCGCGCATTCCCTTCACCCATCCCGATACCGAAGAGGTGGCGGCCGAGGAGATCGACAAAGAATTGATCAACGAATAAACAGATAACGTAAAACTATGGACAACAACCTGAAAATCGTAGGCCCGGCCATGCCGGATATGCCGTGGGAGGATCGTCCCGCCGGCTCCAAAGAAGTGATGTGGCGCTATTCGGCCAATCCGATCATCCCGCGCGACGCGCTTTCGACGTCGAACAGCATTTTCAACTCGGCGGTCATTCCCTTCAAGAAAGGCAAGTATAATTATGCGGGCGTTTTCCGCTGCGACGACACCAACCGCCGCATGCGCATCCACGCCGCTTTCTCGGTGGACGGCATCAAGTGGGATATCTGCGAGGAGGATTTCAAACTCGTGGGCGCCGATCCCGAAATCGCCGAGTGGGTTTACGGTTACGATCCCCGCGTGGCCAAGATCGAGGATAAGTATTATGTGACGTGGTGCAACGGCTACCACGGCCCGACGATCGGCATCGCGTGGACCGACGACTTCGAGACGTTCCACCAGTTGGAGAACGCCTTTATCCCCTTCAACCGCAACGGCGTGCTGTTCCCCCGCAAGATCAACGGCCGTTTCGCCATGCTGTCGCGTCCGAGCGACAACGGCCATACGGCTTTCGGCGACATTTTCTACTCGGAGTCGCCCGACATGGAGTTCTGGGGCCGCCACCGTCATGTGATGTCGCCCGCAGCCTTCGAGGTGTCGGCATGGCAGTGCATGAAGATCGGTGCGGGTCCCGTGCCCATCGAGACGAGCGAGGGCTGGCTGCTGCTCTACCACGGCGTGCTGCGTTCGTGCAACGGTTATGTCTATGCGTTCGGTTCGGCGCTGCTCGACCTCGACCAGCCGTGGAAGACGATCGCCCGCAGCGGCCCGTACCTGATTTCGCCGCGCGAGATTTACGAACTGACGGGCGACGTTCCGAACGTCACGTTCCCCTGCGCGTCGCTCCATGACCCCGAAACGGGCCGGATCGCCGTCTATTACGGATGCGCCGACACCGTCACGGGCCTTGCCTTCGGTTATATCCCCGAAATCGTCAAGTTTACCAAGGAAAACAATATTCTCTGACGATGCTGCGACGAACGCTCTTAACTGCTGCGCTCGCCGCAGCCGTTTTCTGCGCACCGCTGCGTGCGCAGGAGCCTGCCGACTGGGTCGATCCATTCGTCGGCACGACCAACTTCGGCACGACCAACCCCGGCGCGGTGTGTCCCAACGGCATGATGTCCGTGGTTCCCTTCAACGTGATGGGTTCCGACGAGAACGTCTACGACAAGGACGCCCGCTGGTGGTCCGCGCCCTATGAGTTCCACAATAAGTTCTTCACGGGCTTCGCCCATGTCACGCTGAGCGGCGTGGGATGCCCCGAACTGGGATCGCTGCTGGTGATGCCGACCACGGGCGCGCTCGACGTCGATTACCGCAATTACGGCAGCAAGTACACCGGTGAAACCGCTTCTCCGGGCTACTATTCGAACCGGCTTTCGAAGTACGGCGTCCTTGCCGAAGTGACGGCCACGCCGCGCAGCTCGGCCGAACGCTACACCTTCCCGGCGGGCGAGAGCCATATCCTGCTCAATCTGGGCGAGGGCCTTACCAACGAATCGGGAGCTTGGGTGCGCCGCGTGAGCGATACCGAGGTCGAGGGCATGAAACTGCTCGGCACGTTCTGCTACAACCCGCAGGCGGTGTTCCCGATCTATTTCGTGATGCGCGTCTCGAAACGCCCCTCCGCCACGGGATTCTGGAAGAAACAGCCCCCCAAATACGGTGTTGAAGCCGAGTGGGACAAGGATGCCGGCAATTACAAACTCTATACGCACTACGACCGTGAACTCGCGGGCGACGACGTGGGCGTGTGGTTCAGCTACGATACGACGGAGGGCGAGCAGCTCGAAGTCCGCATGGGCGTTTCGTTCGTGTCGGTCGAGAATGCGCGCCTGAACCTCGAAGCCGAGCAGCAGGAGCGTTCGTTCGACGACATCCGTGCCGCAGCGCGCCGCTCGTGGAACGACGATCTGGGCCGCATCCGCGTCGAGGGCGGCACCGACGCGCAGAAGAAGGTCTTCTATACGGGGCTCTATCATGCGCTGATCCATCCCAACGTGCTGAGCGACGTCAACGGTGAATACCCCGCGATGGAGAGCGCCGAAATCCGCACCGCCGAGGGCAACCGCTATACGGTCTTCTCGCTCTGGGACACCTACCGCAACCTGCACCAGCTGATGACGCTGGTCTATCCCGAACGCCAGCTGGAAATGGTGCGTTCGATGATCGGCATGTACAAGGAGTGGGGCTGGCTGCCGAAATGGGAGCTTTACGGCCGCGAAACCTTCACCATGGAGGGCGATCCGGCCATCCCGGTGATCGTCGATACGTGGATGAAGGGCCTGCGCGATTTCGACATGGACGCCGCTTACGAGGCGATGCGCAAGTCGGCCACGACGCCCGGCGCGCAGAACAGGATGCGCCCCGACATCGATCCCTATGTCGAAAAGGGCTACGTGCCGCTGGGTTTCTACGCCCGTGACCTTTCGGGCGACAACTCCGTGTCGCACGCGCTGGAATACTACATCGCCGACCATGCCCTGTCGCTGCTGGCCGATTCGCTCGGCCGCAGGGAGGACGCGGCGCTGTTCCGGAACCGTTCGCTCGGCTATAAGAACTATTACAGTCCCGAATCGGGCACTTTCCGTCCGATCACCGGGGAGGGCGGTTTCCTGACGCCGTTCGATCCGCGGCAGGGCGAGAATTTTGAGCCGGTCCCCGGTTTTCACGAAGGCTCGGCATGGAACTATACGTTCTATGTCCCGCACGACGTCTACGGACTGTCGAAGCTGATGGGCGGCCGGCGCAAATTCATCGCCAAGCTGCAAATGGTCTTCGACGAGGGGCTTTACGATCCCGCGAACGAACCCGACATCGCCTATCCCTACCTTTTCAGCTATTTCCGGGGCGAGGAGTGGCGTACGCAGCGCGAGGTGAACCGCCTGCTGGCCAAATACTTCACCACCGCGCCCGACGGCATTCCCGGCAACGACGATACCGGAACCATGTCGGCGTGGGCCGTCTTCTCGATGATGGGCTTCTATCCCGACTGTCCGGGCGAGCCGTATTACACGCTTACCTCGCCGGTTTTCGATCGGGTGACCGTTACGCTCGACAGGAAATACTATCCGGCCGGGGAACTCGTCATCGAGACGAAGCGTCCCGATTCCGGCGCGGTCTATATCCGCTCGATGACGCTCGGCGGCAAACCGCTGAAGCGATACCGCATCGGCCACGACGAGCTGCTGCGGGGCGGACGGCTGACTTTCGAACTTCAAAACCGCAAATAGATGAGACTCTTCCGCTGGATATTCGTTGTGTCGCTGCTGCTCGTCTCGTCCGGAGTCCGGGCGCAGACCCGGCTGACCCGCAACGGCAAACCTGCGGCCCGGATCGTCGTGGCACAGCAAACTGCCGCCGATCTCACGGCCGCGCAGCTGCTGCAGCGATTCGTCCGCGAATCGACCGGTGCGACACTGCCCCTGCTGCATGACGTGACGCCCCGCAAGGGCAACATCCTGATCGGCGCTTCGGACACCGCGGGACTTGCCGAGGACGGCTTCCGCCTGCGCACGCAGGACGGCGTGCTGCGCATCAGCAGCGGCGGCGACAAGGGGGCGGTTTACGGCGTCATGACGCTGCTGGAACGTTACTTGGGGCTGGATTACTTCGCCGCCGGGGTCTATGACCTCGACCGGAATCCGACCGTCACGCTTCCGGCGATGGACTTCGCCGAAAATCCGGCGTTCCGCTATCGCCAGAGTCAGGGCTACGGCATGGCGCAGGACTCCGTGTACCGGCTGGCCCTGCGTCTGGAGGAGCCGCGCGACATCTTTGCCGGCGGGTTGTGGGTGCACACCTTCAACAGCCTGCTTCCGGCGTCGGTCTACGGCGCGGAGCATCCCGAATACTACTCGTTCATCAACGGCGAACGACGTCCCGGCCGCGCCAGCCAATGGTGTCTCACCAACGACGAACTCTTCGAACTGGTGGCGGCGAAAGTCGATTCGATCTTCCGGGCCAACCCCGGCATGAACATCATCTCCATAAGCCAGAACGACAGCAATTTCACCTACTGCCGCTGTGAGGAGTGCGAGAAGGTCAACCGGCACGAAGGCGCGCTTTCGGGCAACTATGTCCGCTTCCTGAACAAGCTGGCGGAGCGTTTCCCCGACAAGGAGTTTTCGACGCTGGCCTACCTCTTTACGATGCAGCCCCCGAAGCACGTGAAGCCGCTGCCCAACGTCAATATCATGCTGTGCGACATCGACTGCGACCGCGAAGTGCCCCTTACGGACAATGCGTCGGGCCGCGAGTTCATCGAAGCGATGGAGGGGTGGGCGGCCCTGTCGGACAATATCTTCGTGTGGGACTACGGCATCAATTTCGACAACATGGTCGCTCCGTTCCCCAACTTTCCGATACTCAAACCCAACATCGGGCTTTTCCGGCGCAACCACGCCACGATGCACTTCTCGCAGATCGGCGGCTCGTACGGCGGCGATTTCTCGGAGATGCGCACCTATGTGGTCGCCAAGCTGATGTGGAATCCCGATCAGGATACCGATTCGCTCATGCTGCGTTTCATGCGCGGCTATTACGGACCCGCTGCGCCTTATATTTATCAGTACGAAAAACTGCTCGAAGGCGCATTGCTGGCGGGCGGCCAGCGGTTGTGGATATACGATTCTCCCGTCTCGCACAAGGACGGCATGCTCAACGCCGCCTGCCGCAAGCGTTACGGAGAGCTGTTCGACTGCGCCGAGCGGGCCGTGGCGGGGGATTCCGTCCTGCTGCGCCGCGTGCGCCTGACGCGTCTGCCGCTGATGTACTCCAACCTCGAAATCGCCCGCACGACGGCCGACAAGGACCTCGGCGCCGTGGTGAGCGAGCTGGACGCGTTCGAGAAATACGTGACCCAATTCGGCGTGAAAACGCTCAACGAGCGCAACAACAGTCCGCAGGAATACTGCCGGCTCTACCGCAAACGTTACCTTCCTGCGGAGAACTCCAATCTGGCGCTGGGCGCGCGGATCGTCTGGATCGACGCTCCTGCGGAGAAATACCGGGCGTCGGGCGAGAAGACCCTGACCGACGGTCTTTTCGGCGGCGCATCGTTCGTCGAGAGCTGGACGGGCTGGGAGGGCAAGGACGGCGCCTTCGTCGTCGATCTGGGCCGCGACGTGACCTTCTCGACGGTCGAGACCGATTTCCTGCACCAGCTGGGCCAGTGGATTCTGCTGCCCCGTTCGGTGCGCTACTCCGTTTCGTTCGACAACGCGGACTGGACCCCGTTCGGGCAGGTGGAGTTTCCTGAGGACCAGTCGGTGCCCGTGAAGTTCGTTCCGGCTGCCGTCACGGCCGCACAACCGGTGCTGGCCCGCTATGTCAAAGTCGAAATCGAAGGCGTCAAGACCTGTCCGCCGTGGCATTACGGCGTAGGCTGCCCCTGCTGGTTCTTCCTCGACGAAGTGACCGTGAAATAAAACGTTGCGAAAAATTTTAAACGATTGCATAATGAAACCCAAGCATCTTCTTTCCTTATCCGTTCTGCTGATCTCGGCCGCCTGTTCGCAGCCTGAGCAGAAGCCGCTGACGCAGTATGTCGACATGTATATCGGCACGGGCGGCCACGGCCATGTCTTCATGGGGGCCAACGTTCCGTTCGGCGCCGTGCAGCTCGGCCCCACCAGCATCCCGCAGTCGTGGGACTGGGTGTCGGGATACCACATTTCCGATACGACCGTCATCGGTTTCAGCCATACCCACCTCAACGGAACGGGTATCGGCGACCTGTTCGACGTCACGGTGATGCCCGTCGTGGGCGGGGTGACCTACGCCCGCGGCACGGAGGACGACCCGCAGTCGGGGCTTTGGTCCTATTTCAGCCGTAAGAACGAAAAAGCCCGTCCGGGCTATTACGCCACGCGGCTCGACCGCTACGGCGTCGATGTGGAGCTGACCGCCACCAAGCGCGTCGGGCTGCACAAATACACCTTCCCCGCGTCGCAGGAGGCTGCCGTGGTCTTCGACCTCGAAAACGGCGGCTGCTGGGACAAGGCCACCGAGACCGCATTCGTTTCCGACGGACTCCGGCTCAGCGGTTACCGCTATTCGACGGGCTGGGCCAAGGATCAGCGCGTTTACTTCACGGCCGAATTCTCGAAGCCGGTGAAGAATATCTCCTATCCCGATGCGTCGGAGACGGTTCCGGAGGAGGGCGACGTTACGGTCAAGGGCCGTTACGCCCGCGTGGAGTTCGATACGACCGACGGCGAGCCGCTTTATATGAAAGTGGCGATTTCGCCCGTGAGCATCGAGAACGCCAAGCTCAACATGCAGGCGGAACTTCCCGGCTGGGACTTCGAAGCCACGGCGGCGGCGGCCGACAAGGCGTGGAACGCCGAGCTGCAGAAGGTGCGTGTCGAGACTGCGGACGAAGCCGCCCGCCGCATCTTCTATACGGCGCTCTACCACACGATGGTCGCTCCGTCGGAGTTCTGCGACGTGAACGGCGACTATCGGGGCGCTGACGGCGAGATCTACCGCGCCGCGCCGTTCGTGAACTATACGACCTTCTCGTTGTGGGACACCTACCGCGCTGCCCAGCCGCTGATGACGATTCTCCATCCTGAGAAGATGCCCGACATCGCCAATACGATGCTCCATATCTACACGCAGCAGGGCAAGCTTCCCGTCTGGCACCTCGCGGGCAACGAGACCGACTGCATGGTCGGCAATCCCGGCATTCCGGCCATGGCCGACATCGTGCTGAAAGGTTACGGCGGCTTCGACAAGGAGCTGGCCTACGAGGCGCTGAAGAAATCCGCCATGCTCGGCGAGCGGGGTATGGACCTGCGCATGAAATACGGCTATATCCCCTGCGACCTCTTCAACGAAGCGGTGGCCTACGACATGGAGTACGCGCTGGCCGACTGGGCCGTGGCTCAGGTCGCGGCGCAGCGCGGCGATACGGCCGATTACGACTATTTCCTCGATCGCAGCAAATCCTACCGCCACTTCTTCGATCCCGAAACCCGCTTCATGCGCGGGCTGGATTCGAAAGGCGGCTTCCGCACGCCCTTCAACCCGTTCGCTTCGACCCACCGCGAGGACGACTACTGTGAGGGCAATGCGTGGCAGTATACGTGGCTCGTGCCGCACGACGTCGAGGGGCTGATCGGCTGCTTCGGCGGCAAGGAGGCTTTCGTCGAAAAACTCGACTCGCTCTTCACGGTCAGCTCCGTGCTGGAGGGCGCCGCTTCGCCCGACATTTCGGGCCTGATCGGTCAGTACGCCCACGGCAACGAACCCAGCCACCACGTCGTCTACCTCTATACGATGATCGGCCAGCCCGCGAAGACCGCCGACAAGGTGCGCGAAATCCTGACGACGCTCTATCACGACCAACCCGACGGATTGTCGGGCAACGAGGACGTCGGCCAGATGTCGGCGTGGTACGTGCTTTCGTCGCTGGGATTCTATCAGGTCGAGCCAGCCGGAGGACGCTACTTCTTCGGTTCGCCGCTCTTCGACAAGGCCGAGCTGCGCGTGCGCGACGGCGTGTTCACCGTGATCGCGCACAACAATTCGGCGGCTGACAAATACATTCAGCGCGTGAAACTCAACGGCGAGCCGTACGCCAAGCCCTATATCGGTTTCGAAGAGATCGCCGCGGGCGGCACGCTCGAATTCGAAATGGGACCGGAGCCTGCCGTATGGTACGAACTTTAAACGGAAATGACAGCAATGAAAAGTAGAAATATCTTTTTCGCGGCCCTTTGCGCCGCCGTTTTGGCCGGCTGTTCGTGCCCTTCGGCCGGGCAGCGATCCCCTCAGCGTCCGTCGGACTATGTTTCGACATTGGTAGGCTCGCAGTCGGATTTCACGCTTTCGACGGGCAATACCTATCCTGCCGTCGCTCTGCCTTGGGGTATGAACTTCTGGACGCCCCAGACCGGTAAGATGGGCGACGGCTGGGCCTATACCTACGGGGCGCACCGAATCCGGGGCTTCAAGCAGACCCATCAGCCCTCGCCGTGGATCAACGACTACGGCCAGTTCGCGCTGATGCCCGTGCGCGGGAATGATAAGCTGGACGAAGAGTCCCGCGCGAGCTGGTATTCGCACCAAGCCGAGGTGGCGAAGCCTTACTATTACAAGGTCTATCTGGCCGACCACGACATCCGCGCCGAGATCGCCCCGACCGAACGTGCCGCGATGATGCGCTTCACCTTTCCCGAAAGCGACGAGTCGGGCGTTGTGATCGACGCCTTCGACCGCGGTTCGCAGATCGGCATGCTCGACGCCCGCACGATCGTGGGTTACACCACGCGCAACAGCGGGGGCGTTCCTGATAATTTCCGCAATTATTTCGTCGTGCGTTTCGATACGCCGTTCACCGCCGTCGAACTGACCGACGCCCCCGGCGAGTACGAACCCGGCAGCAGCCTGCTCTATCCTGACGGCAGCAAGTCGGTGACGGGCGGACACGCCGTGGCGAAGGTGCACTTCCCGACCCGCCGCGGCCAGCAGGTCTGCGCCGCCGTGGCTTCGTCGTTCATCTCGCCCGAACAGGCCGTTCAGAATCTCAGGGAGCTGGGGACCGACGACTTCGAGACCGTCAAGTCCAAGGCGCAGGAGCGCTGGGACGAAGTGCTGGGCCGCATCGAGGTCGAGGGCGGCACCGAAGAGCAGATGCGCACCTTCTATTCGTGCCTGTACCGTTCGGTGCTTTTCCCGCGTAAATTCTATGAAGTGACCGCTTCGGGCGAAATCATGCACTACAGCCCCTACAACGGCGAAGTGCTCCCCGGCTACATGTATACCGACACCGGGTTCTGGGACACGTTCCGCAGTCTGTTCCCGCTGCTCAATCTGGTCTATCCTTCGGTGAACGCCGAAATCCAGCAGGGACTGGCCAACACGGCCCGCGAAAGCGGCTTCCTGCCCGAATGGGCCTCGCCGGGCCACCGCGGCTGCATGGTGGGCAACAACTCCGCATCGGTGGTGGCCGACGCGCTCCTCAAGGGCGTCACGCCCGAAAAGGAGTGGCAGACGCTCTACGACGCCATGATGCACGCGCGCACGAACGTCCACCCCGGCGTCTCCTCGACCGGACGTCTGGGGCACGAGTATTACAACCGGCTGGGATACATTCCCTACGACGTGAAGATCAACGAGAATGTCGCCCGCACGCTCGAATACGCCTACGACGACTGGTGTATCGCGCAGGTGGCCCGCAAACTGGGTAAGACGGAGGATGCCGCGGCGCTTGAGGAGGCTTCGCGCAACTACCGCAACGTATTCGACAAGACGACCAAGCTGATGCGCGGCCGCAACGAGAACGGGGAGTTCCAGTCGCCGTTCAGCCCCTACAAGTGGGGCGACGCCTTCACCGAGGGCAACGCATGGCACTACACATGGTCGGTGTTCCACGATGTGCAGGGACTTGCCGAGCTGATGGGCGGCCGGGAAGGATTCGCCGAAATGCTCGACTCTGTGTTCGTCGTGCCGCCGATCTACGACGACAGCTATTACGGGACCCGCATTCACGAGATCACCGAAATGCAGGTGGCCGACATGGGCAACTACGCCCACGGCAACCAGCCTGCGCAGCATATGATCTACCTGTACAACTATGCGGGCCAGCCGTGGAAGGCGCAGTACTGGACGCGCGAGGTGATGGACCGTCTCTATTCGTCCAAGCCCGACGGCTACTGCGGCGACGAGGACAACGGCCAGACCTCCGCGTGGTATGTCTTCTCGGCCATGGGATTCTATCCCGTATGTCCGGCTTCGGACCAGTATGTCATAGGGTCGCCCCTGTTCCGCAAGGCGACCGTGAAACTGGAGAACGGAAAGAAGATCGTGATCGAGGCTCCGGACAACGCTCCCGAAAACCGCTATATCGGAACCATGAAGCTCGACGGGAAGCGATACGACCGCAACTTTATCCGCTGGTCGGACCTCGTAAAAGGCGCGAAAATAGACTTCGCGATGCAGCCCGATCCGGCGTACAAACGGGGTGTCGGCCCGCAGGACGCGCCCTATTCGCTCAGCCGTGAAGAATGTCGATAATTTGTCAATAGAATCTGACTTTCGGTTTTGAAAATTGGCCGGAAAATACTACTTTTGTAGCGTTGTTTTTACAATTGTTAGGTTAATCCGGACATATCTCATGACCTCCACAGGCAAAATCGATCAACGCGAACGAAAGAAACAACAGGGCCAAGCCGCTGCATTCTATTCGTCGTGCCGACAGCAGGGTCAGAGCGCGCAGTCGCAGGGGCAGCAAATGTCCTGCAGCGGGATGCGCGGATAGATACCAGACCGCCATGACATGCGATGTCGTGGCGGTCTGCTTTTTTGAAAAAACTTAAAACCAAAGGATATGAAGGTCGGTGTGATTATGGGCTCGGTGAGCGATTACGAGGTGATGGCCGACGCCGTCGCCACGCTCGAACAATTCGGTGTCGATTTCGAAAAGCGCGTCGTAAGCGCCCACCGGACGCCCGATCTGTTGTGCGAGTATGCCAAGACGGCCAAGGCGCGCGGTATCGGCGTGATCATCGCCGGTGCGGGCGGCGCGGCGCATCTGCCCGGCATGGTGGCTTCGATGACGACGCTGCCCGTGGTGGGCGTTCCGGTCAAGTCGCGCGCCCTGAACGGGCTGGACTCGCTGTTGTCGATCGTGCAGATGCCCGCGGGCGTTCCCGTGGCCACCACGGCGATCAACGGTTCGAAGAATGCGGCGCTGATCGCCGTCTCGATTCTCGCGTTGCAGGACGCGGAACTCGCGGCCCGGCTCGAAGCGTTCCGCGCCAAGCAGACCGCCGACGTACTTAAAGCGGAACTTTAGATGAAGACGATCGGCATCATAGGCGGCGGCCAGCTGGGGCTGATGATTATCGAACAGGCGCACCTGCTCGGAGCGCGCACGGTGTGTCTCGATCCGGCGGCGGATGCTCCGGCCTTTGCGCTCAGCGACGAGCGGATCGTGGCGGCGTACGACGACCCTGCGGCGCTGGAGGAGCTTTGCCGCCGCAGCGACGCGGTGACCTACGAGTTCGAGAACGTGCCGGGCAGTGTGCTGATCCCGCTTGAGAAGAAATACAACATCCCGCAGGGCTTCCGTCCGCTCTTCGATTCGCAGGACCGCCTGCGCGAAAAGGACAACGCCCGTGCCGGCGGGCTGGCGACGCCCGAATACGCCGCCGCGGACGATGAAGCGTCGCTGCGTGCCGCCGTGGCGAAGATCGGCCTGCCCGCCGTGCTGAAGACCCGGACGCTGGGGTACGACGGTCACGGACAGCTGGTGCTGAAGACCGAGGCCGACATCGAGAAGGCTTTGCCGATGCTCGCCGTGCCCTGTATTCTGGAGCAGTTCGTGCCCTTCGATTTCGAAGCCAGCGTCGTGCTGGTCTCCGACGGCAGCCATGTCGTCACCTTTCCGATCGGTCGCAACATCCACCGCGACGGCATCCTCGATTTGTGCTTCGTGCCCGCGGAGGAGATGGACGACGAGCTGCGCGGACGGATGATCGCCGCCGGCGAGCGGTTTATGCTGACGTGCGGTTACCGGGGAATTCTGGCGATCGAGTTTTTCGTGAAGGGCCGCGAATTCTTCTTCAACGAAATGGCGCCGCGCCCCCACAATTCGGGACACTATACGATCGAAGGCTGTACGACCAACCAGTTCCGCGAGTTGGTGCGCTTCCTTTTGGGAGAGCCGCTGCAGGAGCCGCGGCTGGTGGCGCCGACCGTGATGAAGAATATCTTGGGACAGGACCTCGAAGCGGCCGAAGCGATCGCCGCCGAAAACCGTCCGGGCGTGCATGTCCGTCTCTACGGCAAGACCGAGAGCCGGCCGAAGCGCAAGATGGGACACATTACCTTCGTGGGCATGACTTCGGCGGAATACGGGGCTGTCTGGGCCGACCGGTTTGTGAAATAGCGGGGCCGGTCCTGCATGCGTCGCCGCAGGCGGACGGGAGGAGCTTCCGGAAGCGGCGGCGAGGACGAAGACCGGCGGAACGGTCGGTAAGGACCGCAGAAACGAATGAAGAATATTAAACGATATAGGATGAAAAACTACCGGATTTTTGTTGAAAAACATCCCCGTTTCCGGGTCGAGGCCGAAAGCCTGCGCCGGGAACTGAACGCCAACCTGAACCTCGATATCCGCGAACTGCGGCTGCTGAACGTTTACGATCTGTTCGGCTTTTCGGAGGAACTGCTCGAAAAGACCCGCTACAGCGTCTTCGGCGAAGTGGTGACCGACAGCGTGACCGATGCGTGCGACCTCGCGGGACAGAAGTATATCGCCGTGGAGTATCTTCCCGGCCAGTTCGACCAGCGCGCCGCGTCGGCCGTGGATTGCGTGCGGCTGATCGACCCGTCGGCCGAGGTGCGCATCCGTTCGTCGAAGCTGTTGCTGTTCGACGGCGCGGTGACCGACGAGGAGATCGCGCGGATCAAACGCTACCATATCAATGCCGTCGAGTCGCGCGAAAAGGACCTGAGCGTGCTCAGCGACATGGAGCAGGCCGAGGTGAAGCCCGTCGCCGTGCTCGAAGGCTTCACGAAGATGACCGACGCCGAGCTGGCGCCCTACTGCGCGCAGTACGGACTGGCGATGAACGCCGACGATCTGCGCGAGGTGGTGAAGTATTTCCGCGCCGAGGGCCGCGATCCCTATGAAACCGAACTGCGCATCCTCGATACCTATTGGAGCGACCATTGCCGCCATACGACCTTCACGACCGAGCTGGAGGGTATTACGGTCGAGGAGTCGTTCGTCAAGGACGAAATCGAAGATTCGCTGGCCCTCTACCTGCGCATCCGGCGTGAGCTGGGCCGCGAACACAAGAGCATCTGCCTGATGGACATGGCCACGATCGGCGCCCGCTACCTGCGCAAGAAGGGGCTGCTGGACGATATGGAGGTGAGCGACGAGAACAACGCCTGCTCGGTCTATGTCGATGTCGACGTGGACGGCCGGACCGAGAAGTGGCTGCTACAGTTCAAGAACGAAACCCACAACCATCCGACCGAGATCGAGCCATTCGGCGGCGCTTCGACCTGTCTGGGCGGCGCTATCCGCGACCCGCTGTCAGGCCGCAGCTACGTCTATCAGGCGATGCGCGTGACGGGTGCGGGCGACATCTACCAGAAGGTGGGCGACACGCTCGAAGGCAAACTCCCGCAGAGCGTGATTTCGAAAAAGGCCGCGGCCGGTTATTCGAGCTACGGCAACCAGATCGGTCTGGCTACGACCCACGTACGCGAGGTGTACCACGACGGCTATGTGGCCAAGCGTCTCGAAGTGGGCGCCGTGGTGGGCGCCGTGAAGGCGGAGAACGTCCGCCGCGAGAAACCCGCTCCGGGCGATAAGATCATCATGCTGGGCGGCCGTACGGGCCGCGACGGCATCGGCGGAGCTACCGGATCGTCGAAAGAGCACAACACCAAGTCGCTGGAGACCTGCGGCAGCGAGGTGCAGAAGGGCAACGCTCCTGAGGAGCGCAAGCTCGAACGTCTGTTCCGCCGTCCGGAGGTGACGCGGCTCATCAAGAAATCGAACGACTTCGGCGCAGGCGGCGTCAGCGTCGCCATCGGCGAGCTGGCCGACGGGCTGGACATTTACCTCGACCGCGTGAAGACCAAGTACAGCGGCCTGAACTCCACGGAGTTGGCCATCAGCGAGTCGCAGGAACGCATGGCGGTAGTCGTCGAAGCGAAGGACGTCGAGACGTTCATGCGCTACTGTCTCGAAGAGAATATCGAAGCCGTCGAGGTGGCCGACGTGACCGACACGGCCCGCATGCGGATGTTCAACAAGGACCGCAAGGTCGTGGACCTCTCGCGCGAATTCATCGACAGCGCCGGCGCCCGGCATTATGCCGAAGCGAAGGTCGGCGAGGTGGAAAACCGCAATCCGTTCGTACGTGAAATCGCCGGCGATACGCTTGCCGCGCGTTTTGAGAATAACCTCAGGGACAACAACGTCGTTTCGCAGCGGGGGCTTGTCGAAATGTTCGACTCGACGATCGGCGCCTCGACCGTACTGATGCCCTTCGGCGGCCGTACGCAGGGCAGCGAGACGCAGGTCTCGGTGCAGAAGCTTCCGACCGACGGCTACACCGACACGGCCAGCATCATGGCCTTCGGTTACAATCCCTTCATCGCTTCGTGGAGTCCCTACCATGGCGCAGCCTATGCCGTGGTGGAAGCCGCGGCGAAGGTCGTGGCGGCGGGTGCGCGCTACGACAGGATGCGTTACTCGTATCAGGAGTATTTCGAGCGCATGACCAAGAATCCCGAATCGTGGGGCAAGCCTCTCGGCGCACTGCTCGGCGCGCTGAAGATGCAGGTCGAGCTGGGACTTCCGTCGATCGGCGGCAAGGACTCGATGAGCGGCACGTTCCAGCATATCAACGTCCCGCCGATGCTGATGGCTTTCGGCATCACGACGGTCGATGCCGGAACGGTCATCTCGACCGACTTCAAAAAGGCCGGCAGCCGCATCTACCTCGTGCGCCATACCCCGGCGGAGAATTATATGCCCGACACGGCGCAACTGAAGGCCAACTTCGATTTCGTGTGCGGGCAGATCGAGAGCGGGAAGATACTTTCGGCGTGGTCCGTCGGATTCGGCGGCGTGGCCGAGGGCCTTGCGAAGATGGCTTTCGGCAACCGGATCGGCGCCGAGGTGACGACGGACGAAAGCAGACTTTACGAATACGCCTACGGTTCGATTCTCGTGGAGAGCGACGGCGAACTGGACTTCCCGGCGGCCGAACTGCTGGGTGCGACCGTCGTCGACGAAGTCTTGACCGTGAACGGCGTACGGATGCCGCTCGACGGGTTGTACGAGGCCAATACCGTGAAATTCACGACGGTTTACCCCGACAAGGGCGAGAACCGTGCCGACGTGATGAGCGCCGAACCCGAACGCCGCACCTTTGCCTATGAGGGCGAAGCCGTCGAGCGTCCGGTGGCCTACCTGCCCGTATTCCCCGGTACGAACTGCGATTACGATACGGCCAAGGCGTTCCGCAACGCGGGAGCCGAGGTGACGACCAGCGTATTGTGCAATCTGGGCGGCGACGACATCCTGCGCTCGATCGCCCAGATGAAGGAGCATATCCGCCGCGCCCATATTTTCGTGCTTTGCGGCGGCTTCTCGTCGGGCGACGAGCCGGACGGCAGCGCGAAGTTTATCGTGAACGTACTTAACAACAAGGATATACGCGAGGAAATTCACGCGTTGCTTGACCGCGGCGGCCTTATCCTCGGCATCTGCAACGGTTTTCAGGCGCTGGTCAAGTCGGGACTGCTGCCGTACGGCCGTCTGGGCATGGTGACGAAGGATTCCCCGACGCTGTTCCGCAACGACGTCAACCGGCATATCTCGCAAATCGTCTCGACGCGCGTCTCGACGCTCAACTCCCCGTGGCTCGCGGGCTTCGAACTGGGCGAGGTGCACTCGATCGCCGTCAGCCACGGCGAGGGCAAGTTCGTCGTCAGCGAGGAGCTGGCCAAGGAGCTTTTCGCCAACGGGCAGGTGGCCTTCCAGTACGTCGATGCCGAAGGCCGCGTGACGGCCGAGGCGCCCTACAACCCCAACGGCTCGTCGTACGCCATCGAAGGCATCGTATCGCGCGACGGCCGGATTCTGGGCAAGATGGGCCATACGGAGCGTTACGGGAAGAACCTTTTCAAGAATATCGCCGGCAACAAGGAGCAGGCGCTGTTCCGCAATGCCGTCGAGTATTTCCGCAAATCGAAATAGTGTAAACCGAAACCATATGCCTATGAAGACCTCTTTTTATCGTTTTGCGGCGCTCCTGCTTTTTGCGGCGGCGCTGACCGCAGGATGCGGCGAGCGGACGGACGACATGCGTCTGCTCTATTGGAATATTCAGAACGGCATGTGGTCGGACCAGAGCAACGGCTACGACAATTTCGTGGCGTGGGTCAAAGGCTACAATCCCGACGTATGCGTGTGGTGCGAGGCCCAGTCGATCTATAAGTCGGGTACGGCGGAGAGGATGGATTCCGTCGATCGCTACCTGACGGCGAACTGGGGTGAGCTGGCGGCCCGTTACGGTCATAAATACTGGTATGTGGGCGGCCACCGCGACAATTTCCCGCAGGTCGTTACGTCGAAGTATCCGATCGAGAACGTGCGGCGGATCGTCGGCCAAGCTCCCGACAGCATCGTTTCGCACGGCGCGGGCTGGGCCCGGATCGTGAAGAACGGCAGGCCGGTCAATATCGTGACGCTCCATACGTGGCCGCAGGCGTATGCCTTTCAGGCCGTGGACCGCGACGCCAGCAAGGCCGAACACGGCGGCGACCGCTACCGGCGCATGGAGATCGAGTATATCTGCTCGCATACGATCGCTACGCAGTCCGACGCCGGACAGCAGTTGTGGATGATGATGGGCGACTTCAATTCGCGCTCGCGCCGCGACAACCGGGTTTACAACTATCCCGACGACGACACGCGCCTGCTGGTGCATGATTATATCGCGGAGCATACGCCCTATGTCGACGTGATCGCGGAGAAGCACCCCGGCGAATTCCACACCACGACCCACGGGCAGAGCCGCATCGACTTCGTCTACTGCACGCAGCCGCTCTGCGAGCGGATCACCCGTGCCGAGGTGATTGCGGACGACTTCACCGAGCCGGTGCGCGATCCGGGCAAGTTGTCGAACTTCTACCACCCCTCGGACCACCGTCCGATTCTGGTGGACTTTGATATGAAATAGAACGAATCAACAAATAAACTTAAAAAACACAAACATCATGAAACAGCTCGAAATGCTCTACGAGGGCAAGGCAAAACAGGTTTTCCGCACCGACGATCCCGAAAAGATCATCATTCACTACAAGGATGCGGCGACGGCTTTCAACAACATCAAGAAGGCTACGATCGAGAACAAGGGCGTGCTGAACAACGCCATCTCGACCCTGATTTTCAAAGAGCTTCAGAAGGCGGGCATCAAGACGCACTACATCGAGACGATCAACGACCGCGACCAGATCTGCCGCAGGGTGACGATCATTCCGCTGGAGGTGATCGTGCGCAACATCATCGCGGGTTCGATGGCGCAGCGTCTGGGCATCGAAGAGGGCACGCAGCCGTCGAACACCATTTACGACATCTGCTACAAGAAGGACGAACTGGGCGACCCGCTGATCAACGACCACCACGCCGTAGCGCTGGGTGCCGTGACCTACGACGAGCTGGATCTGATTTACGCCATGACTTCGCGCATCAACGAGGTGCTGCGGAACATGTTCGCCAAGATGAACATCAACCTCGTGGACTTCAAGATCGAGTTCGGCCGCACGTCGGACGGCGAGATCGTCCTCGCCGACGAGGTGTCGCCCGACACCTGCCGTCTGTGGGACATGTCCACCAACGAGAAACTCGATAAGGACCGTTTCCGCCGCGATCTGGGCAAGGTGCGCGAGGCTTACGAGGAGATTCTTGCCCGTCTGCAGAAAATCGTGGAGTAATGGCGATGCGGCAGATTAGCGACCGGGAGTTGCATGAGGAGTGCGGTGTGTTCGGCGTCTTCGGGGTGCCCGACGCTGCATCGCTGAGCTATTACGGCCTGCATGCACTGCAGCACCGCGGACAGGAGGGCGCGGGTATCGTGGCCGTCGACGAAGGGGGAATTTTCCGCCGCATCAAGGGCAGCGGACTGGTGACCGAGGTGTTCGACGAGGCGAAACTGGCGACGCTCAAGGGAAATACGGCCATCGGCCATGTGCGCTATACGACCGCCGGAGGCGGCGGCATCGAGAACGTGCAGCCGTTTTTGTTCCGTCACAACACGGGCGATTTCGCGCTGGCCCACAACGGCAACATCGTCAATTCGGCCCTGTTGCGCGAGTATCTGGAGAACAAGGGCAGTCTGTTCCAGTCCACGTCGGACAGCGAGATTCTGGCCCACCTGATCAAGAAGGAGACCCGCTACCACGACCGGCCGCGCATCTTTTCGATCATCGATGCGCTGAACATGCTGGAGGGGGCGTTCGCGTTCCTGATCATGACCGCCAACCGCATTTACGCCTGCCGGGACAAATACGGCCTGCGTCCGCTGGCCATCGGCCGGCTGGGCGACGGCTATGTCGTGTCGAGCGAAACCTGCGCGTTCGACGTGCTGGGTGCCGAGTTCGTGCGCGACGTCGAGCCGGGCGAGATCGTGACGATCGACAGGCAGGGTATCCGCAGCCGCGACTACTCGATGTACAAGCGCTGCGAGATGTGCTCGATGGAGTATATCTACTTCGCCCGTCCGGACAGCGACATCGACGGCTGCAACGTCCACGCCTACCGTAAGGAGTCGGGCCGTCTGCTTTTCAAGGAGTCGCCGGCCGAGGCGGATATCGTGGTCGGCGTTCCCGATTCGAGTCTCAGCGCGGCGATGGGCTACGCCGAAGCGAGCGGCCTGCCGTACGAAATGGGACTCATCAAGAACAAGTATATCGGCCGTACGTTTATCCAGCCTTCGCAGGAGCTGCGCGAGAAGGGTGTGCGGATGAAGCTTTCGGCTGTGCGCAGCATCGTCAAGGGCAAGCGCGTCGTGCTGGTGGACGACTCGATCGTGCGCGGCACCACTTCGCGCCGCATCGTCACGATGCTCAAGGAGGCCGGGGCGACCGAGGTGCATGTGCGCATCGCCAGTCCGCAGATGACCCATCCGTGTTTTTACGGCGTGGACACTTCGACGCGCGACGAGCTGATTTCGGCCCGCAAGGACCTCGAAGGCGTACGCGAGGAGATTTGCGCCGATTCGCTGGCGTTCCTGACGCCCGGCGCGCTGCTCAAGGCCGGCAACCGCAAGGAGCTTTGCATGGCCTGCTTCACGGGCGAGTACCCCACGGCGCTGTACCAGTCGGTCGATGAGGCGAACAAAGATGTAAAATGTTAAGTAAACCATTCAAGTAGACTATAATGGCACAGAGTTATGAGAAGGCCGGCGTAAACCTCGAAGCCGGATACGAAGTGGTGCGGCGCATCAAGAAGCACGTCGCGTCGACCTCGCGTTTGGGCGTGATGGGCAATATCGGCGCCTTCGGCGGCATGTTCGACCTTTCGGCGCTGAACGTGAAGGAGCCGGTGCTGGTGAGCGGCACCGACGGCGTGGGCACCAAGCTCAAGCTGGCGTTCGAGATGGACAAGCACGACACGATCGGCGTCGATGCCGTGGCCATGTGCGTGAACGACGTGCTGGCGCAGGGCGCGGAACCGCTGGTGTTCCTCGATTACGTGGCCGTGGGCCACAACGAGCCGAAGAAGATCGAAGCCATCGTCAGCGGCGTGGCCGAGGGCTGCCGTCAGGCCGGCTGCGCGCTGGTGGGCGGCGAGACGGCCGAGATGCCGGGCATGTATGCGCAGGGCGAGTATGACATCGCGGGCTTTACGGTCGGCGTGGTCGAGAAGTCGAAACTGATCGACGGCTCGAAGGTCAAGGCGGGCGACGTGCTGGTCGGCATCGCGTCGAGCGGCGTGCACTCCAACGGTTTCAGCCTTGTGCGCAAGATCGTCGCCGACAACTGCTTCGACCTGCACGAGGTATATCCCGAACTGTCGAACAAACTGCTGGGCGAGGTGCTGCTGACTCCGACCAAAATCTATGTCCGGCAGGTGCTGGAGGTGATCCGCAACTGCGACGTACACGGCATCAGCCACATCACGGGCGGCGGATTCGACGAGAATATTCCCCGCATCCTGCACGACGGGCAGGGACTCGAAATCGATGAGGGCGCATGGGAGATTCTGCCCGTGTTCCGCTTCCTCGAAAAGTACGGCAAGGTGGCGCACCGCGAGATGTTCAACATCTTCAACATGGGTATCGGCATGGTCATCGCCCTCGATGCGTCGGAGGCGGACAAGGCCATCGGCATCCTGACCGCGCAGGGCGAAAAGGCCTCGGTGATAGGACGTGTAACCGACGCCGAAGGTGTCGTAATCCGCTAAGGCCGTGCGACGCCTCGCAGTCTTCGCCAGCGGCAGCGGCACCAACTTCGAAGCCATCGTCTCGGCCTGCGAGCAGGGCGTGACCGGGGGCGAGGTGGTGCTCATGGTCTGCGACAAACCCGGAGCGCGGGTTGTCGAACGCGCTGCCGCGCACGGTGTCGAAACGTTTGTCTTCGCGCCGAAGGAGTACGCTTCGAAGGCCGATTACGAACGTGAAATCGTGCGGCTGCTCGATGCCGCGGGCGTGGAACTGGTTTGTCTGGCGGGGTATATGCGCATCGTCGGCGACGTGCTGCTGGAGACTTACGGAGGACGGATCGTCAATATCCATCCCTCGCTGCTGCCGGCGTTCCGCGGAGCGCATGCCATCGAACAGGCGATGGAATACGGCGTCAAGGTGTTCGGGGTGACGATCCACTATGTCGATGCGTCGCTCGACGGCGGACGGATCATCGCCCAGCGGGCCTTCGAGTACGACGGTGACGACATCGAAGAGCTGGAAGCCCGGATTCATGCGGTGGAATATCCGCTTTACGTAGAAACGATAAAAAAACTGCTCGATCCATGAGTGTCGCATTCAATACGCTCGAATCGCTGATCGACCGGCAGGCCGTCGCCTTTATCGGCTCGGTCGATGCCGAGGGTTTTCCCAATATGAAAGCGATGCTGGCACCGCGCATACGGGAGGGGCTTGAGATCTTCTACTTTACGACCAACACCTCGTCGATGCGTGCGGCGCAATACCGCCGCAATCCCAAGGCGGCCGTCTATTTCTGCGACGGAGCTTCTTTCGAGGGGCTGATGCTCCGCGGGACGATGGAGGTGCTGGAGGACGCTGCGAGCCGGCGGCTGATCTGGCGCGAAGGCGATACGGAGTATTATCCGCAGGGCGTGGACGATCCGGACTACAGCGTACTGCGGTTTACGGCGGTGGAAGGCAGGTATTACAGTAATTTTCATTCGGAAAATATCGAAATAAAATAGTAACAAATGAGAGCATTGATAAGTGTCAGCGACAAAACGGGTGTCGTTGATTTCGCCAGGGGCCTGCGTGCCCTGGGCTGGGAGGTGATCGCTACGGGCGGCACGATGAAACTGCTGGCCGACAGCGGTGTCGAGGTTATCAACATCAGCGACGTAACGGGATTTCCCGAAATCTGCGACGGCCGCGTCAAGACCCTGCACCCCAACGTACACGGCGGCCTGCTGGCCCGCCGCGACGATCCCGAACACCTGAAGGCGCTGAAGGAGAACAACATCGAATTTATCGACATGGTCTGCGTGAACCTCTATCCGTTCCGGGAGACGATCTCGAAGCCCGACGTGAAGATGGAGGACGCCATCGAGAATATCGACATCGGCGGTCCCTCGATGCTGCGTTCGGCGGCCAAGAACTGGGCCGACGTGACGGTGGTCTGCGATCCTGCGGACTATGCGCAGATTCTCGACGAAATCCGCGCCGGCGGCAACACCGAGAAGGCCACGCGCCTGAAGCTCTCGGCCAAGGCCTATACCCATACCGCCGAGTACGATTCGATGATCGCGACCTACATGCGTGCGCAGGCCGGGCTGAACGAGAAGCTATTCCTCGAATTCGACCTCGTGCAGTCGCTGCGTTACGGCGAGAACCCGCACCAGTCGGCCCGATTCTACCGCGAGGAGAAAAAGGTTCCCTATTCGTTGGCTTTTGCCAAGCAGCTCAACGGCAAGGAGCTGTCGTACAACAATATTCAGGATGCCAACGCCGCGCTGTGCATCGTGCGCGAGTTCGACAAGCCGTTCTGCGTGGGTCTGAAGCATATGAATCCCTGCGGCGCGGCGGTAGGAAAGGATGTCGTGGAAGCGTGGACCAAGGCCTATGAAGCCGACAAGGTGTCGATTTTCGGCGGCATCGTGGCGACGAACCGTACCGTTACGAAGGAGGCGGCCGAGCTGATGAAGCCGATTTTCCTCGAAATCATCATGGCCCCCAAATTCGACGAGGGCGCGCTCGAAGTGCTTTGCACGAAGAAAAACCTGCGGCTGCTGGAGGTCGATATGGAGCAGGGCGCCGTCGATCCGAAGCAGTATGTCAGCGTGAACGGCGGTCTGTTGGTGCAGGACCTCGACGTGGAGACGAAGAGCGTGACGGCCGATATGTGCGTGACGGCGGCGAAACCCGCAGCGGAGCAGATGGACGACATGAACTTCGGCTGGCATATCGTCAAGCATGTGAAGTCGAACGCCATCGTGGTCGTGAAGGACGGCCGGACGCTGGGCGTCGGCGCAGGCCAGATGAACCGCATCGGTTCGGCCGAGATCGCCCTCAAACAGGCGCATGCCGCGGGCGTTACCGAAGGGCTGGTGCTGGCTTCGGACGGCTTCTTCCCCTTCGACGACTGCGTGACGCTGGCCGCCGAATACGGCGTGACGGCGATCGTGCAGCCGGGCGGTTCGGTGCGCGACGAAGATTCGGTCAAGAAGGCCGACGAGAAGGGCATCGCCATGGTATTTACGGGCGAAAGGCATTTCAAGCACTAAAGCGAGCTTTAGTGCTTGACCATGCGGCTAAACTAAATTGATAATCCTCCTAATCCCCCTTTGATAAGGGGGACTTTGGATAAAGATTGTCAGATTTGTCGCTTGATTCATCTGTGAAAAACTGGATGTTTTTTGAAATTTCTTTGAAAGAACGGATAAAATAAACGAATATGAAAGTTCTGGTAATAGGCGGCGGCGGCCGTGAACATGCGATCGTAGACGCCCTCGCACGCTCGGCGCAGGTGGAGAAAATCTGGTGCGCCCCCGGCAATGCGGGCATTGCGGCGCAGGCCGAGTGCGTGGCGATCAAGGAGACCGAGGTGGAGAGACTGCGCGACTTCGCAGCGGCCAACGAAATCGGCCTTACGGTCGTGGGTCCGGAGGTGGCGCTGGCGGCGGGAGTCGTCGATGCGTTCAAGGCCGCCGGGCTGCGGATCTTCGGCCCGACGAAAGCCGCCGCACGGATCGAATCGAGCAAGGAGTTCGCCAAGGACCTGATGGCCAAATACGCTATTCCGACGGCGGGGTACCGCGCTTTCACGGAGTATGCCGAAGCGTTGGATTACGTGGCTTCGCGTCCGCTTCCGGCGGTGTTGAAGTACGACGGGCTGGCGGCCGGCAAGGGCGTAGTGATCGCCGAGACGCAGGAGGAGGCCGACGCCGCACTGAAAGACATGCTGCTCGACGACAAGTTCGGCGAAGGCAAGGTCGTGGTCGAGGACTTCCTCACGGGACCCGAATTTTCGTTCATGTGTTTCGTGTCGGGCCGCAAGGTGTGGCCGATGGCGCTGGCGCAGGACCACAAGCGGGCCTTCGATGGCGACAAGGGGCCCAACACGGGCGGTATGGGGGCCTATTCCCCGCTGCCGTTCGTTACGGCGGAGGATGAGCGGTATGCGCTCGAAAAGATCCTGCAGCCGACGGCCGACGCGATGGTCGCCGAAGGGTGTCCGTTCGAAGGGGTGCTGTACGGCGGTCTGATGAAGACTCCGCAGGGGATCAAGGTGATCGAGTTCAATGCTCGTTTCGGCGATCCCGAAACCGAGGTCGTGCTGCCGCGCCTGAAGAGCGATATCGTCGATATCTTCTGCGCCGTGGCCGACGGAGCGGATACGCGGCTCGAATGGCATGATTTCGCGACGCTGGGCGTCGTATTGGCGTCGAAGGGCTATCCCGGCTCCTATGAGAAGGGACACGAGATCAAGGGACTCGACCGGGTCGGAAGCGCTGTGTACCATATGGGCACGAAGGCCGACGGCGGCCGTATTCTGACGGCGGGCGGCCGTGTGCTCTTCGTCGTTGGCAAGGGGGCGACGCTGGCCGAAGCCCGTGCGAATGCGTTGAAGGACGTGGCGCAGATCGAATGCGACAATCTTTTTTACAGGACCGATATCGGGCACTGGGCATTTGAAAAATAGTTGGGAAATATGATAATCAGCGGAAAAGAACTTTCAGCGAAACTTAAGGCCGAAATGGCCGCCGAGGTGGCGGCGATCGGCGAAAAATACGGCCGGGTGCCCCATCTGGTCGTGATTCTGGTGGGCGAAGATCCCGGCAGCGTGTCGTATGTGACGGGCAAGGCCAAGGCGTCGGCCGAGGTGGGGATTCGCAACACGACGATCCGCAAGCCGGAGACGATTTCGGAAGCGGAGCTGCTCGGCATTATCGCCGAATTGAATGCCGACGCAGAGGTGGACGGTATTCTGGTGCAGCTGCCCCTGCCGAAACATATCGACGAGGACAAGGTGATCGAGGCGATCGACAAGGCCAAGGACGTGGACGGCTTTCATCCCCTGAACGTGGCGGCTTTGTGGCAGAAACAGCCCTGCACGCTCCCCTGTACGCCGAAGGGCATCATCAAGATGCTGAAGGCCGCAGGCGTCGGGATTGCGGGCAAGGAGGCCGTGGTGATCGGCCGCAGCAATATCGTGGGGCTTCCCGTGTCGAAACTGCTGCTGGATGAGAATGCTACGGTGACGATGACGCACAGCCGCACGCGCAATCTGCCGGAGGTGACACGCCGGGCCGATATTCTGGTCGTGGCGATCGGCCGGCCGAAATTCGTAACGGCCGACATGGTGCGTGAAGGCGCCGTGGTGATCGACGTGGGTGTAAACCGCGATCCTGAGACCGGGAAGTTGTGCGGCGACGTCGATTTCGCCGCAGTCGAGCCGAAGGCTTCGGTCATCACCCCCGTGCCGGGCGGTGTGGGGCCGATGACGATTTGCTGCCTGATGGAGAATACGATCGAGTGTTTTCTGCGGCGGATGGGCCGGAAATAGATGATGAATGCCTGAATCGGGTTTTCCCGGTTTGGGACAAGCATTCCGATAAGATAGGGTCCGTGGCCGGACCGAAATGCCCCGAAGCTTTCGCTTCGGGGCATTTGTTTTCCTGCGGGACAAACTGCGTCTTGCCTTTGCCGTTATCTCCGTGCCGCTGCGCAGGGATTGGTGTCGTGTGCCGTGTGCGGCGGCGGACGGCTTTCGCTGGGTTTTGCGTGCTGTCTTTATCCTTTTTGCTGGTGTTGGTATACATTTGCGTCCACGGGCTGTCTGTTGTAGTGCGACTTGGTATACAAAAAAGTCCTTTTGATGGGCTTTAGCAGTTCTTGGAGTACATCTGCAGGGGATTGTGCTTACCTTCGAATGTCACAATGAACGAAATTGTGTGTGCGAAATTAAACAATTCGGATCGGTGTGAATATTTGCGACCTTTTTTGATGGAACAATAAGGATTGCCCGCTTAATTCGTCCTGCGAGTTGCAGACCGTCCGGAAAATACGTACACTAATTTAAAAAAATCTCAACAATGAAACGTTTTTATTTGGTTGCTGCCCTTGCAGCGACAGCGATGGCTGCGGCCTTTTTTACTTCGTGCGACAAGCAGGAGGAAGTTACCCCCCCCCAGCCTGAAAGCGCGGCATTAGGATTCCAGTCGGTTGTTACTGCAGGTCTGGAGACCCGTGCGGCAGGCGATCCGACTCCGCTCAATGCCTCGTTCAAAATCAATCTCGACACCAATGATGCTTATTCCACGGCTGTAAATAATCAGGAAGTTAAATATACGGTTGGCAGCGGCTATTCGATTTCTCCCGCGATTTATTTGTTGAAATCTTCCCGGAATATGGTCGCTTGGGCTCCGGTCGGCATCGAACCCGATGCCGAGGCTGCTCCCAATGTCTTTACGCTGAATCCGGGGAATACAACTGCGGCCGTCGATTTTGTATATCAGGAGAATACGGAGGTGAATTCAGGTAAGTGCACGGATCTGGCATTGACTCTGAAACACGCTTTTGCAAAACTGACGTTTACGTTGAATGCCACGAACTACCCGTTCAGTGCGCCGAGTCTTTCGTCGCTCGTGGTCAAGGGAACTCCCGGAGTCTCGACAATAGATATTTCAAACGGTTCTTATTCGACTGTTACAGATGCCGACCTGACGGTGGTCAGTACGGCTACTGACTTTACGAGTCCGAATGCCGTTACGGCATTGGTCCTTCCCAAAGCTGCAGCTTCGTTGACACTCGATTGTACGCTCGACGGGACTGCGTATCAGAATATCGCAGTCAAGGATATTGCCAAATTGGATGCCGGCGCGAATTATAACATTACGATAAACATAACGGGAACGGAGATATCGGTCTCCGGCGTGCAGGTCCCGGACTGGACTGCCGGCGGTAACGGTTCGGCAGATCTGAAATAAGGGGACTGTCCGTTTGCCCCGACCGTAAACATGAAGGGAACTGTCTGCAAGGACAGTTCCCTTTTTATTGTAAGAGCCGTTGCCGGAATCTGCTCCGGATGCGCTATTTTTTCTTATAGTAACTGCATTGCAGCGTTTCGGGCATCGGGGCCGAGGCATCGCGGCGCCAGACCATCGCAAGGTCTTTCGACGGGTCGCCCGTGCCGAAGTCGAAGCCGTCCGGCGAAGCGAAAGTTACGGGAATCGCGCCGGAGAATCCGTATGCGGCGTAGAATCCGCGCAGCCACTCCTCGCTGGGGATCAGCAGCGCCGCGTCGTCGCCGCGATCGGCGATCAGCCGCATCGCTTCGCCCATCAGCTTGCCGGCCAGTCCCCGGCGGCGGAATCCGGGAGCCGTCGCCACGCCGTAGATATAGGTCGTGCGGCCCAGCTGGCTTTCGAACGGCAGCAGATGGAGCATCGCCGCCGTGCGGCCTTCGGATTCGGCCGTGAGCATGCGGCTGCGGCTGTAGTAGCGTATCAGGAACGAGTCGATGAACTGTTCGTCGTCGCCGAAGGCCGCGGTCCACAACTCTTTGCAGGCGATTTCGTCGGGGTGCAGGTGGATGGCCGTGAATTTGTGCTGGATGACGGCGGGGTGGTAGGAGAGTTTCGACTGGCGCAGACCGTCGATGCCGAGGTCCTCCTCGCGGTTGATCAGCGTGAAGCGTTCGGGCAGATGCTCGGCGAAGAGTTTGTTGATGATCGTAAAGGCTCCGTCGTAATCGGTATCGGCCTTTTCGACGTGGGTGTCGAACGTGTGCTCGTTGACTGCCGAGCCGAACGTAAAGGCGACCAGCTTGTCGCCGACGTAGATGCAGCCGCCCAGCATTTCCAGCTCCTCGAAGTGGTCGAAGGCCCGCTGCATGGCCCGCTGCTCGGCGCAGAGTTCCGAGGTGTGTCCCTCGTGCGCCCGGCGCCATTCGCGTTCGAGCTGCATGCACTCCGCGAAACGGTCGCGCGTCAGATTCTCGTACCGGAAGTCGGGGTATTCGGACATGAAGCGGTTGATGTGGTTGCGCTTGGGCTGGTAGCGGCGGCCCGTCAGGTTGCGCAGGTCTTCGGCGTTGTAGACGTAGTCTTCCAGGGCGCGGTCCGATTCGAATGCGAAAAGTCCCGCGTGCATGTTGCGGATCATCTCGCGGCCCTCGTCCGTCAGGCCGATGATGCGCAGACGCTGCCCGTGGGCATGGGCGTCTGCGCGCAGGGCAGGGATGATGCCCGCGAAATCGCCCTCGCCGACGGGCTGCATGTAGCCGATCTTCTCGCTGCCGCCGATGTGGAAGCGGATGACCAGAAAGCCGTCGATCACGGCCCATGCGCTATGGTACATTGCCTGCCAGCAGTACATGTTGGCGAATGCGAGGTCGCAGTTGAGGATGCCCGAAGGCATGGTATGGCGCTCGATGATCTGTTTGTCTTCGAGGCGTACGGGTTTGAATTCAATCATCGGGGGTGTAACTCTTGCGTTCGATATGGCTGTAATACTGCTGGATCAGCGCCCGGAACGACTGCATCAGGCTGTCGGCGGCGGGGGTGACCGGGCACTCCTGAACCTGCGCTCCCGAATCGTCGAGCACGACGGCGCCTTCGCCGGTCAGCGCGCGGAACTTCCCGTCGTACGACACCGACCAGCGTGGCCGCTCTGGCTCGTTCAGCACGTCGCGTCCGAAGGCGAAATAGGGTTCCTCGCTGCCCACGAGACCCAGCACCGTGGGCATGATGTCGAGCTGCTGCACTACGTCGCCGACCTCGCCCCGCAGCGCGCCGTCGGGCGTGTACATGAAGCCTATGATGTGGTAGTTGCCGGGGTAGGTGCGGGTCACGGGTGCGAATTTTTCGGACGATACATGATCGGCCACGAATACAAAAACCGTGCGGCGGAACCACTCTTCGCGGCCGAAGCGTTCGAAAAAGAGGCGGAATGCGTTGTCGTCGTAAGCCACGCCCTTGTGGATTTTGGTGTAGCCGTCGGGCAGCGTGTTTTCGTATCGGGCGGGTACGACGAACGGATGGTGCGACGAGAGGGTGAAGAGCGTGGCGAAGAAGGGTTCCGGGGTTTCGGAAAGCTCCTCGCCCATGAATTGCAGGAACGGTTCGTCCCAGATGCCCCAGTAGCCGTCGAAATCCTCTTTGCCGTGCCGGGCTTCGTAATCCTCGCGGCTGACGAGCCGCTCCACGCCGGCCGAACGGGCATAGGCGCCGAAGCCCATCGAGCCGCGCTCCGAACCGCAGAAAAATGCCGTGGCGTAACCTTTGTCGCGCAGGATGGCCGGCAGCTGCCGGCTTTCGCCCAACGACTGCGGCATCAGCACGAACGGCGTCTTGAACGACGGGATGCTGCCCAGTACCGACGGCATGGCCTGAATCGAGCGGGTGCCGTTGGCATACATCCGTTTGAAGCACAACCCGCTGCGCATCAGCGAGTCGAGGAACGGCGTGAAGCCTTTGGTCTTTCGGTCGGCATAGATTTCGGGCATCAGGTGCGCCGAATGTTCGGCTGACATGCTCTCCATAATGAAAATCACGACGTTGCGGCCCGCGAGGTTTACGGCCGTGCTGTCTGCCGGCCGGTGGACCGGTGTGAAGCGTCGCGGCAGCTCTTCGGGCGGGAAGAATTTCCTGTAGCTGACGCCGCCCGCACTGCCGATGGTGCGCAGGATGCAGAACGGATTGCTCAGAATCAGGTTGGCCTTGCCGCTGTCCGCAGTGTAGAGCGTGGCGTTGGAGAGGGTGATCGGCCGCGTCATGCGGGTCATGCCGCCGCGCATGCCGGCGATGCAGAGTCCGGCTGCGACGACGAAAATCGCCGTGCCGCCCGCATAGTAGCCCCAGCCCCGGCTCAGGAGACTCTCTTCGCGTATCTTGCGGCCGTAGCCCCACACGAGCAGGGCGGTCAGGGCCGCCGCCGCAATGACCAGATACCAGTTTTCGGCCATGAATTTGCCGACCAGCTGCAACGAGTTGCCGTTGTCGGCGAAGAAGATTTCATCGGCGGTGAACCGCTTCTGCGTGTAGCGGAAATAGACGCAGTCGGCCATATTGACCGCTACGACCAGCACGGCGTTTACGACGGCATAGTACCAGAACAGCAGACGGCGGTACCACTTGCGTTCGCGCGCGTGCAGAGGCAGCAGCGAGAGCAATACGAACACCCCGTCGGCGTAGACGACCGACGCGGTGTCGAATTTGAGCGAACCCGCCAGCAGCTGCCCCAGCTCTCCCCAGCTCAGCGGTCCCAGCAGCTGCGCGTTGTAGAGATAGAAAATCACGCGGCAGAGCATCAGCACCGCGTAAAGCAGTGCAATGCGCCGCAGCAGCATGGCCGTGGGGGTGTGCAGCAGGCGTTTCATGTTCCGGGGTGTTTTCGTGCGCGGTTCGTGCGCGGGCTATTCGCAGGCTTTGAGCGACATGTCGAGCGACTTGATCTGGTGCGTCAGCGCGCCGACCGAGATGAAATCGACGCCGCACTCGGCGTAGTCGCGCATCGTGTCGAGCGTGATGCCGCCGCTGGATTCGGTCTCGCAGCGTCCGGCGACCTTCTTCACCGCTTCGCGTGTCATGGCGGGCGTGAAGTTGTCGAACATGATGCGGTCCGCGCCGCCTGCGGCGAAGACTTCGTCGATGTCCTCCAGCGAACGCACCTCGCATTCGATCGGAATATCCTTGCCCTTGGCCTTGAGGTATTCGCGGGCGCCGCAGATCGCCTTGCGGATGCCGCCGGCAAAGTCGATGTGGTTGTCTTTCAGCAGGATCATGTCGAAAAGACCCATGCGGTGGTTTTCGCCGCCGCCGATCTTCACGGCCATCTTGTCCAGTACGCGCATGCCGGGCGTGGTCTTGCGGGTGTCGAGGACTTTGGTGTGCAGTCCTTCGAGCCGCGCGACGTAAACGGCGGTCTGCGTCGCCACGCCGCTCATGCGCTGCATGATGTTGAGGATGATGCGCTCGGCCTGCAGCAGCGAACGCAGGCGGCCCGATACGTAAAACGCCACGTCGCCGGGTTTTACGCGGTCGCCGTCGTGAAGCACCTGCTCGAAGTGCATGTCGGGGTCGAGACGGTCGAATACGATCCGGGCGATTTCGATGCCGGCGATGATGCCTTTCTGCTTACACAACAGGCGCATGCGGCCGTGTTCGCCGGCCGGGATGCACGAAAGCGACGTGTGGTCGCCGTCGCCGATGTCTTCTTTGATGCAAAGCTCGATAAGCTCGTCTACGAAAGGTCTGTATTCGGGTTTCATGGTATTTATTTTACGAGTGTTCCAGTATATTTCGTATCATGGTCGAGTATGAGTTTTCCGCCGTTTGGCAGCGTGATGTCTGCCGAGCAGTTGAACCTTATGCTGAGGGTTTCCGGAGGCATCTCACCGTAGAAGTCGGTGATCCTGTAATCGGGATAGGGCGTGCTGCCGATGTAGGGAACGATCGGCGTCACCGTGCTTTTGAGTTCCGAGACGACTCCGCCGGTTTCATTGACGAACTCCAGTTTGGGGATGACGATCGTCAGGGCGGGCATGTTGCTTACGAATTTGATTCCCGGCATGGTGAGCGTGATCGTGCCGTCGTTGCTTTCGGTAAGTTCGTAACGTACGTTTTTCGATATCGTTTCTATGTTCGGTATCTGCGTTTTGTTTGTGACGATCAGCATGCCGTCGTATACGGCCGACTGTTTGCCGTTTCGTTCTTCGTCGTTGTCGCAGGCGGTGACGGCTGCGGCAGCCAGCAGGAGGAATAGTAATTTTTTCATGTTGCGTTATCCGTTTTATAAGTTAATGTTCAGTGTGATGCCGAATGTGCGGGGGCGTCCGCGCTGGACGAACTCGTTGCCGATCGATTTGAAATAGAATACGTCGTAACCGGCGTCGGCGAGGTTGCGGCCCCAGACGCTGAGCGAGTAGCGGGCGTGTTCGAAGCGTACCGAAGCGTCCGTAAGCGCGTAGAAAGGTTGTGAAAGCGTATTTTCCTCGTTCCACCAGATGCGGCCCGCGCAGCGGACGCCGGCCTGAAACACCAGATCGCCGAGCCATTTCACGCCGGTCGGGACGGTCCATGCGGCTCCGGCCGAAAGGGTGTGCTGCGGGGCGTAGGGGATGCGGTTGTCCTTGTAGCTGATGCGCACGGGATCGCCGTCGTCGTTCTTTACGGTCGTTTCGTACCGGACAAACCGGGCGTCGGTGTAGCCGTACGCGAGGTTGATGTCGAAGGTGCGCCACGGCGAAATTTGAACGGCCGCTTCGGCTCCGAGACTGCGCGTGCGCCCGGCGTTGGTCATCATGCGGCCGGTGGTCTGTCCCGGCGGAAAGACGGTGAGCTGCTGGTCGCGGCAGTCGATGTAGAACAGTGCGAAATCGCCCCGGACCGCGCCCTCCATGCACGAGAAATGCCCGCCGATCTCGTAGTTCCAGCTGTATTCGGGTTTGTAGGCGACGCCCCGCTGCACGTCGTACACTTCGCCGATGCCCATGCGGTTCATCATCTTCTGCTGGAGGACGTCGGAAAATATCTGGGTGTTGAAGCCGCCCGACTTGTAACCCTTGGCGATGGTCAGGTAGAGGTTGCGCGTCTCGTCGAAGGAGTACATGACCGAGAATTTGGGCAGCAGCTCGGTAAAGGTCTGTTTCAATGTGCTGCGGTCGTCGATTTCGAGCTGGAGTTCATATACGGCGTCGTCCTTGATGCGGGTTTTGGTGTACCACGTATCCGTATAGTTGCGGTAACGCAGGCGGGCGTGCTCGAAGTCGAAGCGCAATCCTGCGGTGAAGCGCCAGCGTCCCAGCGTATAGTTGGATTCGTGGTAGAGGGCGCCGCCAGCCGAAGGCATACGGAAATCGCTCCCCAGAAAGAGCTCGTCGCCGCCCGTTCCGTCCTTCAGCCCCCAGCTGTAGCGGTAGCTCTGGTCGTTTTCGTTGGCGTATTTGAGAATCAGCTCCTCGATGCCCGTCTGTTTGAAGTGCACCGGGGCGTTCATCGTGCCGTGGCGGTAGAATCCGAATGCCCCCAGCAGCCAGCGGTAGGCTTTGTCCCCGCGCGAACGGAAGACGAGGTCCTCGGTCACGCTATGCTCGGTACGGGCCTGCCTGAGCGTGAAATACGAGAGGGGCAGGAAATCCTGATCGAGGATCATCTCGTCGTCGGAATACTGGTAGCACGTGATGGAGGCGACGGTGAAACTGCCGGCGTCGTAGCGGATCGTGAGTCCGTCGCTCAGGGCGGTGCGGCGGTAGGAGCAGGGGTCGTTGTAGCGGATTTCCCCGCGGCGGACGACGGGGCGTCCGTCGTCGCCGATGATGTCGTCGCCGACATAGGCATAGGGATAGCCGCCCTGTTCGAGCACCGAGAACGAAAGCGTATTGTCGATGCGGAGTCCCGTGCGGTTGCGCCACTGGGTTTTCCAGCGTCCGCCGCCCAGCCGTTCCCAGTCGCATTTGTCGCCCGTGGCGAGATTCTCGAAGAATCCGCCCGTGTGGGTATAATAACCCGTTACGGCCATGCCCAGATCGGGCGTGAGTTTGTAGTAGGACGAGGCGCGGAACTTGTAGCTGTCGCCGCTGCCGTATTCGGCGCTCAGGCGCACGCCCTCGTACGAGAGCGGCGAGAGGGTGTAGACGTTGATTACGCCGCCCATCGTATTGCGGCCGTAGAGCGTGCTCTGCGGTCCGCGGAGTACTTCGATGCGTTCGGCGTCGGCCAGTTCCGTGTCGTAATTGTCCTTGTTGAGAACCGGTACGTTGTCGATATTGAGTCCCATGACCGGCTGGTCGATGCGCGCACCGAGTCCCCGGACGTAGATCGACGAGGTCATGCGCGAGCCGTAGTCGGGGGCGAAGAAGTTGGGGACCTGCTGGGAGAGGTGTTTCAGTGCGCCGATGCGCTCCCGTTCGATGGCGCGGCTGCCGACAATCGTCGCCGCGACGGGCTGCGACCGCAGGACCATGCCCTGCTTGATGGCCGTCACCTGCACCTTGTCCACCACGATCACGGTATCCGCCGCGGCCGGTTCCTCCCCGGCCGTGCCAGCGACTGCCGCCGTTGCCGCGGCATGCCGTTCCGGTGTCTGTTTTCCTCCGGCCGCCGCGAGGAGCGGAAGGAGTGTCAGAAGCGGTATGGTCAGTTGTCTGAGGTGCACGGTAAAGCGTTTGATTCGGATGCAAAGTAACGGATTTATTTCGGAAGCTGCAATCCTAATTTATGAGGAGGGGGCTTCACAGTTCGCCGGCATCGACGTAACCGGCCGTCAGGGCGTAGATGGCCAGACCCGCCACCGAGCGGATACCCAGCTTCTCCATGATGTTGCGGCGGTGCGAAATGACGGTCGTAAGCCCGATTTGCAGGCTGTCGGCGATCTGTTTGTTCATATAGCCGCGGGCGATCAGCGCCAGCACCTCGGCTTCGCGTCCCGAAAGGGGCGCGGTTTCGGGACGCACCGCGCCGGGAACGATGTGTTCGGACCGGTGCGCGCCGTGGTGCATGCGCAGGATGTCGCGGACGATCGCCTCCTCGTTGGTGCAGACGTCGATGCAGTGCATGTCCGCATAAGCAGGCTGGGGATGTCCGCTGCAAAGCAGGATCGTTTTGCTGCGCCGGGCGCGGAAGAAACTGCCGTGCGTGACGAAGAGCTGCGCCGCCACGAAGAAGTGGAAGAAGCGTTCCGGGTTCGCTTCCGTGAAGGATTCGAAGTCGCCGAAAAGTTCGACGTCGGCGGCGGGAATGATCTTTTCGAGAATGGATTTCATCCCGACGCCCATCAGGACGTTGGGCGCTGCGACGGCTATGGCGGGACGGCGCTCCATCGGCTTACTCGTGGTGATAGGGTTCGTTGTTGAGAATGGTGAAGGCGCGGTAGATCTGCTCGGCGAAGATCGCCCGCACGATCTGGTGCGAAAAGGTCATGCGCGAAAGGGACAGACGGGCGTCGGAGCGTTTGTAGACCTCCTCCGAGAATCCGTAAGGTCCGCCGATGACCAGCACCAGACGTTTCACGCCGCTGTTCATGCGTTTTTGGAGCCAATAGGCGAATTCGACCGACCGCATTTCGTCGCCCCGCTCGTCGAGCAGTACGACGTAGTCGCCGTCCGACAACTGGCGCAGGATCGCTTCGCCTTCGGCCGTGCGCTGCTGTTTGACGCTGAGGTTCTTGGTGTTGCGGATGTCGGGCAGGGCGGTGACCGCGAATTTGCAGTAGAAGTTTACGCGCCGGGCGTACATTTCGACCAGCGACGCGACCTCCTTCGAGTCGGTTTTGCCTATGACTATCAGTTCGATGACCATTTCTTTTCGTAAATCGTTTCCGCAGTCTGCCGCCGCATGCCGGACCGTGACTTGGTTGCCGGTCGAAGCGTTTGCCGGAGCTGCGCGAAAGGGGGGGGCGGGGCGTCGTCGCCCGGCCGGGGGGCGGAGCCGTGAAAAGCGGATTACAGGTCCGAATTCCATTCGCCGTCGGCGTCGGTGTAGATCACCGGCCGCGATTTCTCGACCGACTTGAGCCACTCGTAAGCCTTGTACATGTTGTAACCGTTGCCCGATTCGCCGCCCAGCGCGAAGGCGACGACGCAGGTGTGGTTGCGCGAGCGGTAGTACATCGCCTTGACCCGTTCGAGGTATTCGTCCGCCAGCGCGGGATCGTTCGACGGCGTGCCGCCCACACGGCGGTCGTCGCGCCTGTCGGGAGCGTTGATGTTGGCCCGGTCGATGACGTAAAGACCGAGTTCGTCGCAAAGTTCGTAGAACCACGCCGGCTGCGGATAGTCGGGGCAGACGGTGTTGCTGCCCTTGGATTTGAGGTTTTTCAGCTCCGCGAGGGTGGTTTTACGGTCTGCGGCGGCGTTGTAGCGGGTTTTGACGAGTTTGATCTCCTTGTCGAAGCGGGTGATGCGGCCGTCGGTGAATTCGGTCTTGCCGAAGCCGATCTTCAGCGGCATGTATTCGCGGTAAGCTCCGTCGCGGCGCGTGAAGAGCATGACTTTGTAGAGCGGCGGATTCTTGGCGCCCGGTTCCCATTTGTTGGCGTTGGTGCCGTAAATGAAGGGGCTGAAGCGCACCGTGTCGGTCGTGCGGCCCGGAATCACGACTTCGCGGATGTTGAAGTCGAGCAGTTTGCCCTGCGGCGAGTAGATGTCGTAACCCACGGTGACGGGTTCGTCGTAGTTGAATGCGTTCTGGGCGACGATGGCCAGTTCGAGTACGCCGAATTTGCGGGTGGAGTCGGGGACGAGCGCGATTTCGAAGTCGCGGATCGAGCGTTTGTTCTGGGTGTAGAGATAGCTGTTTTCGAATGCCTTGCGCGACGCCGGGGCGGCGTTGAGCGCATCGGCCGCGCTGCGGCGCAGAGTCAGCACGACGGCGTTCTTGCCTTCGCGGATGTAGGGTGTCAGCGCGAATTCGGCGGGCGTCGAGGAGTCTTCGACCTCGGCGACCTCGGTGTCGTTGACCGTGAGCGTATAGGCCGTGCCGACGTTTTCGAGGTGGAGGTACACCACGCCGTCGGTCCAGACGTAGGGAATGTCGATCACCTGCCCGACGGCCACCGCATCGTCCGTGGCCGCGAACGCTTCGGGGGTGTAGGCGATATAGGCTTCGACGCCTGCGCGGTTGCGGGCGTCGGCGTCGTGGCGCTTGTCGTAGGGAACGACCTCGGTGCGGTGGATGCGTCCCGCTTCGACCGGACGCGAGAGAATCTCGGTCGCGGGCGGCTCCTTGATATTGTAGAGGTCCTGTGCCCGGATGCTTGCGGCGCAGAGGATCGCCGCCGTCAGCAGTATGGTACGTTTCATCGTGCGTGTTCTTATATAGGTTAGGCAAAGGTACTTTTTTTTTGTCAAATCGCAAATAATAGGTATCTTTGTAAATTCGAAAAGAACGAATAGGAGCATTGATAAAATGAAAGATATGAAATCGCAGAGAATCGCAGAAATTCTGAAGTCGGGTGCCGAGGACACCGACATCGTCGTCAAAGGTTGGGTGCGCACCAAGCGCGGAAACAAGAATGTGGCGTTCATCGCCCTCAATGACGGATCGTGCGTTGCGAATATCCAGATAGTGGTCGATCTTGCCAAGTTCGGCGAAGAGCAGCTCAAACCCATCACCACGGGCGCCTGCATCCGTGTGGACGGACGGCTCGTGGCGTCGCTCGGATCGGGCCAGCGCGTCGAGGTGCAGGCCGAGAAGATCGAGATCTACGGCACGGCCGATCCGGAGACCTATCCCCTGCAGAAAAAGGGGCATTCGCTGGAGTTCCTGCGCGACATCGCCTACCTGCGTCCGCGCACCAATACCTTCGGCGCGGTGCTGCGCATCCGGCACGCCATGGCCTACGCCATTCACGAATATTTCAACAGGGAGGGTTTCTATTACTTCCACACGCCGCTTATCACGGCTTCGGACTGCGAGGGCGCAGGCGCCATGTTTCAGGTGACGACGCTCGACCTGAACGACGTGCCCAAGAATGAGCAGGGACAGGTCGATTTCTCGCAGGACTTCTTCGGCAAGGCCTGCAACCTGACCGTGTCGGGCCAGCTCGAAGGCGAGCTGGGTGCGCTGTCGCTGGGCCGCATCTACACCTTCGGTCCCACGTTCCGCGCCGAGAATTCCAACACTCCGCGCCATGCGTCGGAGTTCTGGATGATCGAGCCGGAGGCCGCCTTCTATGAGCTGGAGGACAACATGGAGCTGGCCGAGGATTTCCTCAAGTACCTGATCCGGTATGCGCTGGACAACTGCGCCGAGGACCTCGAATTCATGAACAAGATGTGGGACAACGGATTGCTGGACCGCCTGCACTTCGTGCTGGAAAACGACTTCAAGCGTCTCGACTACACCGAGGGCATCGAAATACTGAAGGCTTCGGGCCGCAAGTTCGAATTCCCCTGCGACTGGGGCTGCGACCTGCAGTCGGAGCATGAGCGTTATCTGGTCGAGGAGCATTTCAAGCGTCCCGTCATCCTGATCAACTATCCCAAGGACATCAAGGCCTTCTACATGAAGCAGAATGACGACGGCAAGACCGTACGCGCTATGGACGTATTGTTCCCCGGAATCGGCGAAATCATCGGCGGATCGGAGCGTGAGGCCGATTATGGCAAGCTTCATGCAAGGGTCGCCGAATTGGGCATGAACGAAAAGGAGCTTTGGTGGTATCTCGACACCCGCCGCTGGGGTTCGGCTCCGCATTCGGGCTTCGGTCTGGGCTTCGACCGGCTGCTGCTTTTCGTGACGGGCATGACCAACATCCGCGACGTGCAGCCGTTCCCGCGCACGCCGAAGAACGCCGATTTTTAAAACCGCCCGGAAAGGCTGTTTCACGCCTCTTGCTGCCGGACCCGAACGAATTTCTTGTTCGGGCTGTGCGGGGCAGGCCTAGAAATAAGCGCCTTTCCATACGATTTCCCCGGTTGCGGCCGTTTGTTTACTAACCGAAAGAAGAAACCAAATTCAGAACGAACTATTCTTAATTTGGAAAAAGTATGGCTATTAATCAGAAACAGGTATTATCGCTTCAGCAGAAGCTCTCTCCGCAGCAGATTCAGATGATCAAGCTCTTGGAGCTGCCCACCGTGCAGCTCGAACAACGTATCAAACAGGAGATTGAGGACAACATCGTGCTGGAGGAGGAGGAACATGCGTCCGAAGAGGAGGAGCAGCCACAGCAGATCTCCGTGGACGAGTATCTGCGCGAAGACGATACGCCTTCCTATAAAAGCCGCATAAACAACTATTCGAAAGACGACAAACAGCGTCCGGTTTTCCTGACCGAAGGCCGTTCGCTGCCCGAATATCTGCTCGAACAGCTCGGTTTCCGCAACCTTTCGGAGCGTGACATGCGTCTGGCCGCCTATCTGGTCGGGAGCATCGACGAGGACGGTTACCTGCGCCGCGATCTGGAATCCGTTGCCGACGACATCGCCTTCACGCTCGGAATCGAGACTTCGGCCGAGGAGCTGGAGCGCCTGCTCGGAGTCCTGCACGAACTGGAACCGGCCGGTATCGGCGCCCGCAACCTGCGGGAGTGCCTGCTGCTGCAGATGGCGCAGATTCCGATCAACAGCCGCCCCCGGCGGTTGGCCCGCAAGATTCTGACCAACTATTTCGAAGAGTTCGTCAAGAAGCATTACGAGAAACTGATGTCGCGCCTGCAGGTGTCGGAGGAGGATTTCCGCGAAGCGATCGCCGAGATCAGGCGGCTCTCGCCCAAGCCCGGCAACCTCTATGCCGAGGGCGGCACCGACACGACGCCCTATATCATTCCCGATTTTATCCTCGATTATCAGGACGGGCGGTTCCAGCTCTCGCTCAATTCGTACAACGTTCCCGAAGTCCGCGTGAACCGCCGTTATATGGACATGATCCGCGAGATGGTCGGCTCCGACGGCACGGTCCGCGAGAAGGACAAGGAGGCGATTCAGTTCGTGAAGAACAAGATCGACTCGGCCAAATGGTTCATCTCGGCCATCAAGCAGCGTCACGACACGCTGATGCGCACGATGCAGACCATTCTCGACTACCAGCAGGAGTACTTCAAGGACGGCGACAAATCGAAACTGCGGCCGATGATCCTCAAGGACATCGCCGACCGCACGGGACTCGACGTTTCGACGATCTCGCGCGTGGTGAACAGCAAATACGTGCAGACCCAGTTCGGCATCATCCTGCTCAAGTCGCTCTTCTCGGAGGCGATGCAGACCGAGAGCGGCGAGGAGGTGTCGAGTTATGAAATCAAGAACATATTGCAGGAGTGTATCGACGAGGAGGACAAACGTCATCCGCTGACGGATGAGACGCTGATGGACATTCTCAACTCGAAAGGCTACCGGATTGCCCGCCGCACGGTGGCCAAGTACCGTGAAATGCTCGGAATCCCCGTCGCCCGGCTCCGCAAACAGATATAGATGAAGAACAGAAAACCGGCCGCCGGCCGTTTGCGCCCCGTGCAGGGCGTTGCGGCCGGATACGGAACCGATTTGCGCTGATCCGCCGGGCCGCCCCGGAAGGCGGCGGCAGGTCTGAGGCAGTTGCGGCCGGTGTGATAATTTGAAGAATGTACAGAAAACTCTCGAACGGCATATCGTGGGCTTTGCACCCGTTTCTGCTGCCTCTCTACATGATCGGCGTACTGCTGACGCTTACCGTCTTCGCGCATTATCCGTCGGGCGTGAAGATCTACCTGCTGTGGGTGGTGGCGCTTTATGCCATTATCATCCCCCTGCTGGCGCTGGGGGTGCTGCGGTCGCTGGGCCGGATTTCGGATTACAGGATCGACGACCGCCGCGAGCGGCTTCTGCCGCTGCTGGTGGGCGCCGTGTGCTATGTGCTGTGCGCCATTACGATCGCCAAAATTCCCTCCGCCATCTTCCTGCGTAAGTTCATGATCGCCGCCGCCTGCTGCGAGGTGATGTGTCTGGCGGTGTCGCTCTATTGGAAGATCAGCCTGCACCTGACGGCGATGGGGGCCGTGGTCGCATTGCTGGTGGTGATGAATATCGCAGGCGTGGGCGACATGATGGTTCCGCTGATGATCGCCATACTCTGCGCCGGGGCGCTGGCTTCGGCCCGTCTTTATCTGGGGTGTCACAACGGGCAGCAGGTGCTGGCCGGATTCTGCGGCGGGTTCGCCGTCGCGGCGCTGGCCGTGCTGTTTCTGTAGTCGGTGCGGATATGAAATGGAAAGCCCGGAGCATTGCTCCGGGCTTTTTCGTATGCGGACTGCGGATCAGACGCATCCCTGCGCCAGCATGGCGTTGGCTACCTTCATGAAGCCGCCGATGTTGGCGCCGTTGACGTAGTTGATGTAGCCGTCGGCCTGAGTTCCGTACTGCACGCAGACGGAGTGGATGTTCTGCATGATCGAGCGGAGCTTGGCGTCCACCTCTTCGGGCGACCACGTGATGCGCATCGAGTTCTGCGTCATTTCGAGACCCGACGTCGCCACGCCGCCTGCATTAGCGGCTTTGCCCGGCGCGTAGAGCAGCTTGTGCTGCTGGAAGATGCGGATGGCGTCGGGCGTCGAGGGCATGTTGGCGCCTTCGGCGACGCAGATGCAGCCGTTGTCGACGAGCGCCTGCGCTTCGTCGCCGTTCAGCTCGTTCTGCGTGGCGCACGGCATGGCGATGTCGCACTTGACGCCCCACGGACGCTGGCCGGGGTAGTAGGTCGCCGAAGGATAGCGGTCGGCGTACTCCTTGATACGGCCGCGGAAGATATTTTTCAATTCCATTACGTACTCCAGTTTCGCGGCGTCGATGCCTTCGGGATCGTGGATGTAACCCGACGAGTCGGAGAGCGTCACGACTTTGGCGCCGAGCTGCGTGGCTTTCTGGCAGGCGTACTGCGCCACGTTGCCCGAACCCGAAATGCAGACGGTCTTGCCTTCGAAGCTCTCTTTGCGCGTGGCGAGCATCTCCTGCGCGAAGTAGCAGGTGCCGTAGCCCGTGGCTTCGGGGCGCAGCGGGCTGCCGCCCCAGTCGCGGCCCTTGCCGGTGAGCGTGCCCGTGAATTCGTCGCGCAGACGTTTGTACTGGCCGAACATGAAGCCGATTTCACGGCCGCCGACGCCGATGTCGCCCGCCGGAACGTCGGTGTCCTGTCCGATGTGACGCTGAAGCTCGGTCATGAACGACTGGCAGAACTTCATCACCTCGTTGTCCGAACGGCCTTTGGGGTTGAAGTCCGAACCGCCTTTGCCGCCGCCCATGGGCAGGGTCGTCAGGCTGTTCTTGAAGGTCTGTTCGAAGGCGAGGAACTTGAGGATCGAGAGATTGACCGAAGGATGGAAGCGGATGCCGCCCTTGTAAGGGCCGATGGCGCTGTTCATCTGTACGCGATAGCCGCGGTTGATTTCGATTTCGCCTTTGTCGTTGAGCCACGGCACGCGGAAAATGATGACGCGTTCGGGTTCGGCGATGCGCTCCAGAACTTTCATTTTCTGCAATACGGGGCTTGCCACGATGTGGGGTGCCAGCGATTCGGCCACCTCGCGGACAGCCTGATGGAATTCCGGCTCGTTGGGGTTGCGGAGGGTGAGTTGCGCCATGAAATCTTCGACGTACTGATGGGCTTGAGCGTTCATAGTCAATCTGTGTTTTGAGGGTTATTATTCGAGTACCGCCGTAAAAATAATGTATCTTCGGGAGTTTTGCAAGTTCTTTAAGAATTTGCTAAAATATTTTACTTATGCGATTTTCAGTTTCAGACCCTGTTGTGCTTACTGTCTGCGGGAAGGGACGGACCGGGGATGAAAATCCGTAATAAAAAATGACAGATCCGTTGTGAATCTGTCATTTGAAAAAAAATGTAATTTTTTTCGTCTACTTCGCATTTTCTCCCGCTTGACGGCTGAATTCGAAGCCGATGTAGACGTTTTTGTAGTTTTCGAGCAGCGCGACGATGGTCTCCATCGACGATATTTTGCTGCCCATCGCCTTGACCATGTCGATGAGTTTGGTGACGGGGAAGACCAGCAGCAGATTAGAGCCGTCGATGTAGGCGTGCCCCGGAACCGAACCCAGATCGAGTTTGTCCTTGGCGAAGTTGAGCGTGGCGACGTGCGTCGAAGCGTCGAATTCGTAGGTTCCCGAAAGTTCGTATTTGCCCATCAGGGTGGTGAATTTGCCGTCTTTGGCGAATGTGACCGTACCGGCACCGGGTTTGATGCCGGCCATCTGGTAGCCCTTGTCGAGCTGCTGTTTGATGTTGTCCTGAAGTACCGTGCCGCCGAGCTGGCTCAGCAGGTCGTTGCCCTCGAATTTCACGCCCGGAGCGGTGTAGTTCCATGTGCCGGCGAGCGCATATTGCGTCAGCTTGCCGTCGGTGGCCTTGTCTGCGGCGGTCGTGGCGGCTTTTTTCAAGGCTTCCTTCCAGTCCTGCGCCGTGGCGGAGCTTCCGGCGAGCAGGAGCGTCGCAATCGCCAGTAAGAGATTTCTTTTCATGATCATTTCAGGTATTTCAGGGTTTCGAGTTCTTTGAGCCACACGGCCGCCGAGGCGTCCGAAGGCATGCGCCAGTCGCCGCGCGGCGAGAGCGCCGCGGAACCGACCTTCGGGCCGTCGGGCATGGCCGAACGCTTGAACTGCTGCGAGAAGAAGCGGCGGAAGAAGACCGTCAGCCATTTGAGGATCGTCGCGCGGTCGTAGCTGCCGTGGAAGGCCTGCTCGGCGAGGAACAGGATTTTAGCCGGGCCGTAGCCTGCGCGGATGAAGTTGTAGAGGAAGAAGTCGTGGAGTTCGTAGGGACCCACGAGGTCCTCGGTTTTCTGGGCGATTTTTCCCTCCTTGTCGGCCGGGAGCAGTTCGGGGCTGACCGGGGTGTCGATGACGTCGAGCAGCGTCGCGCGCGCGGCCATGTCGGATTCCGTGTCCGCGACCCATTGCACGAGGTGGCGCACCAGTGTTTTGGGCACCGAGGCGTTCACGCCGTACATCGACATCTGGTCGCCGTTGTAGGTGGCCCAGCCCAGCGCCAGCTCGCTCAGGTCGCCCGTGCCGACCACCAGACCGCCCTCCATGTTGGCGACGTCCATCAGTATCTGCGTGCGCTCGCGGGCCTGACTGTTTTCATAGGCCGCCGAGCGGTCTTCGGGATCGAGTCCGATGTCGCTGAAGTGCTGCGAGCAGGCGTCGCGGATCGGAATTTCGCGGATCGTGACGCCCAGCCCGCGCATCAGTTCCAGCGCGTTGTTGTAGGTGCGGTCCGTGGTGCCGAAGCCGGGCATGGTGATGCCGATGATTCCGGCGCGGTCGAGTCCCAGCTTGTCGAACGTGCGGACCGTGACGAGCAGGGCCAGCGTCGAATCCAGTCCGCCCGAAATGCCGATTACGGCCTTTTCGCAGCGGGTGTGCACCAGCCTTTTGGCCAGCCCGTGCGACTGTATCTGGAAAATCTCCTCGCAGCGTTCGCTGCGGTGCGCTTCGTCCTGCGGCACGAACGGCATCGGGTCGATGTCGCGGTCGAGCGCCGCGGCCCGGAGTCCTTCGGGGACCTCCATTTCGATTACGGTGTTCTCCGCCGCCCCTTCGTGCATGCGGAACGAGGTGTTGCGGCGGCGTTCGAATTCCAGCCGCTGAATGTCGATATCGGCCACGACGAGCTGCTCTTCGAGCCGGAAGCGTCCCGATTCGCGGAGTATCCGGCCGTTTTCGGCGACGATGCCGTTGCCGGCGAACACCAGATCGGTGGACGATTCGCCGAAGCCTGCCGAGCAGTAGACGTATCCCGCGAGGGTGCGGGCCGACTGCTGGGCCACGAGCTGACGCAGGTAGGCGTGCTTGCCCACCGATTCGGGCGACGCCGAGAGGTTGAAGATCACCTTGGCGCCGTTGAGCGCGAGGTGCGACGAAGGCGGAATGGCGGTCCAGAGGTCCTCGCAGATTTCGACGCCGAATTCCGTGCCGTTAATCCCGAACGTGAGGTCCGCGCCGAAGTCGGCGCTCTGCTCCGCGACGGAGATCGTCTCTTCCGAGATTCCGGCGCCGGATGCGAACCAGCGGTTTTCGTAGAACTCCGTATAGTCGGGGATGTAGGTCTTGGGTACGACGCCCAGCACACGGCCCTGCGTGAAAACGACGGCGCAGTTGTAGAGTGTCGAGCCGTGGCGCAGGGGCGCGCCGGCGATGATGACCAGCGGCAGTTTGCGCGTGGCTTTTACCAGCCGCGCAAGGGCTTCGTCGGCCGCGTCGAGCAGCGCCGGCTGCAGCAGCAGGTCGGCGCAGGTGTAGGCCGTGACGGCCAGTTCGGGAAACGCGACGATCTCGACGCCCCGCTGCACGGCCTCTTCGGCCATCGCGGCGATCCGCTCGGTGTTGAAGTCGCAGTCGCCGACCCGTACGTGCGGCACCGCTGCCGCCACTTTCAGAAAACCGAAATTATCCATAGGTTTGTATGTTGTTTTGCCGCCGTCTTCGCTCCGGATCCCCGCTTTGCGGCGGGGACGGAGATGCGGCGGATTCGTCGCGGCGGCGGTCCGGACTGCCGCCGTTGCGGTCATATGTTTATTCGGCCCACAACTGTGCGAGGTTCAGGATCACCTGCTGGGCCTTGCGCATCGTGGTGAGCGAGCAGTATTCGAATTTGCCGTGGAAGTTCATGCCGCCCGTGAAGAGATTGGGGCAGGGGAGTCCCATGAACGAGAGCCGTGCGCCGTCCGTGCCGCCGCGAATCGGGCGGACGAGCGGTTTCACGCCGGCGCGCTCCATCGCTTCGAGCGCCTTGTCGATCACCTGCGGATGCGGTTCGACCATCTTGCGCATGTTGAAGTACTGGTCCTTGACGGTGAGGGTCAGCACTTCGTCGCCGTATTTCTTTTTCAGCAGATCGACGCAGGCCCACATGAAGACCTTCTTCTGTTCGAATTTGTCGGCGTCGTGGTCGCGGATGATGTAGCTGACGGAAGCCTTCTCGACCGTGCCGTTCAGTCCCACGCAGTGGTAGAATCCCTCGTACCCTTCGGTATGTTCGGGGCGCTGGCAGGCCGGAAGGAAACGCTGCAGGTCGCAGGCTACCTCGATGGCGTTGATCATCTTGTCCTTGGCGTATCCGGGGTGGACGTTGCGGCCTTGGATGTCGATTTTGGCGCTCGCGGCGTTGAAGTTCTCGTACTCCAGTTCGCCCTCCATGCCGCCGTCCACCGTGTAGGCGAAGTCGGCGCCGAAAGCCTTGACGTCGAAGAAATCCACGCCCCGGCCCACCTCCTCGTCGGGCGTGAAGCCGATGCGGATTTTGCCGTGTTTGATTTCGGGATGTGCGAGCAGGTACTCCGCGGCGGTCATGATCTCTGCCACGCCCGCCTTGTCGTCGGCGCCGAGCAGCGTCGTGCCGTCGGTGTGGATCAGCGTGTGGCCTTTGAAGAACTCCAGTTCGGGGAAGTCCGCGACCCGCATCGTGAGCTGGCCGTTCAGCGCGATGTCGCCGCCGTCGTACTCCTCGATGATGCGGGGCTTGACATCCTTGCCGCTCATGTCGGGCGACGTGTCCGCATGGGCGATGAAGCCGATCACGGGAGCGTTCTCGCAGCCCGGCGTCGCGGGGACGGTGCCCATCACGTAGCCGTATCGGTCCATCGTGACTTCGGTCATGCCGAGCGCCTGCATTTCGTCGCGCAGGGCGGCCAGCAGGACTTTCTGTTTCTCGGTCGAAGGGAACGTGCCGCTCTCCTCGGACGACTGCGTGTCGTAGGAGACGTATTTCAGGAATCTTTCTTTGAGGTCCATGGTGTTGTGTTGTTTATGGCGTTACTATTGTGGCTGTCGAGCCGTTGACGATTGCTATGGAGTGCGAGCCGTCGGGGTTTACCACCACCGACGTGTTGCCGCACGGAGGCATGACGACCGCATGGCCTCCTTCGGGCGTGACGACGACGGAGGGATAGGAGGGGCCGGTAAGGGATATGTGCGTTCCCGCCCTGTTCTTCCGCTGCGGAGCGTCGGCCGCCGCCGGGGTTTCCGTGCCGCATCGCTGTGCGACGGTCAGCGGGGCGCAGCCTTGCAGCAGCGTCGCGGCGACGAAGAGTATGACGGCGGTTTTCATGCGCTTCGGTGTTTCCTATTCTTCTTTTTTAGCTCGGAGCGTGTGCCAGCCGAAGTAACCGATCAGTGCGAGATACATGACCAGTCCGGTCCACTCTGCGGCGTTCGACGAGGCCCATCCGCTCAGGAACCAGTCCACTTCGGCGAATTTCAGCAGGGCGCTCACCACGCCCATCAGCGCGCCGCCGGCGATGAAGCCCGACGCGATCAGCGTGCCGCGGTCGAAGCGCGCCTTGTTGAGAGCTTCGTCCTTCGAGCGGTTCGAGACGAACCACGCTACCAGACCGCCGACTACCAGCGGGGCGTTCAGCTCCATCGGGATGAACATGCCCAGTGCGAAAGCGAGTGCCGGAACGCCGATCGAGGTCAGCACCAGCGCCAGCGCCGCGCCGCAGAAGTAGAGCATCCACGGGGTCTGGCCGCCGGTCATCAGGGGCTGGATCACGGCCGCCATGGCGTTGGCCTGCGGAGCCACGAGGGCGCCCTCGCCCACGAATCCGTACGATTTGTTGAGGATGATCATCACCCCGGCCACGGTTGCCGCAGCAACGAACGTGCCGAGGAATTTCCATGCCTCCTGCTTGCGGGGCGTGGTGCCGAGCCAGTAGCCGATCTTGAGGTCGGTGATGAAGCCGCCGGCCATCGAGAGCGCCGTGCAGACCACGCCGCCGATGATCAGCGCCGCCGTCATGCCCGTCGTGCCGCTCAGTCCGACGCTTACGAGCACCAGCGACGAGAGGATGAGCGTCATCAGCGTCATGCCCGACACGGGGTTCGTGCCGACGATGGCGATGGCGTTGGCCGCCACGGTCGTGAAGAGGAACGAGATGACGAAGACGATCAGAATGGCCGTTACGGACTGTACCCAGCCGTCGAGCAGTCCGAAGTGGAAGAAGACGAAGATCGAGACGAGCGTGGCGATCAGGATCGTGAGGATGCGCTTCATCGTCAGGTCGCGCTGCGTGCGTTCGGTAGCGGCGGCTTGGGTTTTGTTGCCCCCCCCCAACTCCGAAACGGCCAGCCCTACGGCCTGACGGATGATCTTCGACTGTTTGACGATGCCGATGATGCCCGCCATGGCGATACCGCCGATGCCCAGCGGCTTGCCGATGAAGGCGAAGAGGTTCTCGGCCGTGAAAAGACGCTGCGGATCGGCCATGATGTCGGCGCGCGTTACGCCCAGCAGCGAAGCCATGGCAGCCGGGTCGATGCTGTCGGCCAGCGAACCCACCAGCGGCACGACGAGGAACCAGACCAGACACGAACCTGCGGTGATGATCATGGCGTATTTCAGACCGATGATGTAGCCCAGACCCAGCACGGCGGCCGAGGTGTTGAGCGAAAAGACGACCTTGAACTTGTCGGCGGCGACCTGTCCCCATGCGCAGATGCGCGTCGAGACCGCTTCGGTCCACATGCCGAACGTGCCGACGGCGAAATCGTAAAGACCGCCTATGAGTCCCGCCACGGCCAGCAGCTTGGCCTGATTGCCGCCCTTCTCGCCGGAGATGAGCACTTCGGTCGTAGCCGTCGCTTCGGGGAAGGGGTATTTGCCGTGCATCTCCTTGACGAAGTATTTGCGGAACGGGATCAGCAGGACGATACCCAGCAGGCCGCCGAAGAGCGACGAGAGGAATACCTGATAGAATGCCGCGTCGAGTCCGAGGATGTAGAGCGCCGGGAGGGTGAAGATGGCGCCCGCGACGATTACGCCCGAACAGGCGCCGATCGACTGGATGATGACGTTCTGTCCCAGCATGTTCTTTTTACCCAGTACGTTGCCCATGCCGACGGCGATGATGGCGATCGGGATCGCCGCTTCGAATACCTGTCCGACCTTCAGGCCGAGAAATGCCGCCGCGGCCGAGAAGACGACGGCCATGACGATGCCCATCGTGACCGAATAGGGCGTCACCTCGCGGGGCGACGACGAGGCGGGCATGATGGGCGTGTACTCTTCGCCCGGTTTGAGTTCCCGGTAAGCGTTTTCGGGCAGCGATGTAAGTTGTTTTTCCTGTTCCATTTATTGAGGTTCTTTGATGTATTTGTCCAGATCCTTGAGGATGTAGTAGCGGTTGAGCGATGCGGGCGCCTTCTTCTCGTCGAGGTAGCTGTAGAGTGCGCCGATTGCGGCCGCCAGACGCAGCCGCTCGCCGCGCTCTTCGGATGCCGCGGCGAAGTCGAACAGCAGTTCGGCGAATTTTTCGAGGTCCGCGTCGCTGAATCCGTATTCGCCGACGAGGGTGGCGATGAAATCCTCTCCGGCCAGCAGCGTGTCGATGTCCAGATCCAACTGCTCGGCCAGCTCCGTTTTGGCGGTTTCCCGGATGAGTTCGGGGGCGCCCGACTTTTTGAGGAGACCGATTTTGTCCAGAAGGGCTGCGATCAGCTCTCCGATGCGGTTGATTTCACGTAAGATATAGTCTTCCATAGTTAGCGGTTGTCGCCGCTGCCCGAAATGATGTGACGCTGCATGCGCGAACGGAGCTTGTCGACGTTCATCTGCGCCACGTCGTCCAGTTCGTAGCCCAGATCGCGCGAGAGCGTGGCGCAGTACCACAATACGTCGCCGATCTCCTTGACGATTTCGAGCCGTTTCTCGTCGGAGAACTCCTCGTGTCCGTCGCGGATGACTTTCTTGACTTTGTCGGCCACCTCGCCCGCTTCGCCCGTCAGTCCGAGCGTGGGGTAGATGATGCGGCGGTTTTCGGGGTAGATCGCCGTTTCGAGCGCGTGCTGCTGATATTCGTTGAGTGTCATGAATGCTGAGAATTTGAACGTTTGGGAATAACTGTCGGACAAAAATAACAAAATAATTTAGAAATACGCACCAAAAAGCCCTTGTTCCTCACGAACAAGGGCCGAAGAATCGCGCCGCTTCCCCGGCGGCGGGGTGTTTTGCCGCCTACGGCCCGATTCGCACGAATCCGGATTCCGGACGGCGGGACGAATCGGGGAGTGCTGCGGTTATGCGCGGGGCGGTTCCGAACGCGGTCTTTCCGCTGTTGGAAATCAACGGGAACAGTCTGGCCGGATTAACGGCGGCCGCCGGCGATTATCATTTCGCGGAGCGTGGCGTTGAACGGCTCCTGCCGGAGCAGCTCCTCCAGCGTGAGGTGCATGCGGTAGCGCCAGTAATAGCGGGGCGCGGCCGGGATGTTGATGCGCTCCCTGTCCGCATGCGGACTGCGCAGGGCCGCGTCGGTCGCGAGCCAGTCCTGCAGCGGAAGTATGGCGAGCATGGCCGGGGAGCGTAGGTGCATGTCGACGATGCGGCGGCAGATCCACGGTTCGCAGGTGCGGGGAGCGTCGCCCTCCATGCCCAGCACTTCGCGGTAGAAACGTTCCGAGAGTTCGCGGTTCTCCTCCCACCATGCCCGCAGGGGATTCATGTCGTGGGTCGAGGTGGTGCAGACCGAGAAATAGGGGTAGCGCGCCGGGTCGGCGAACACCTCGCCCAGCGATTTGGGCATCCGCTGGATTTCGAGCGAAAGGATTTGCAGTGCGCGCATCGTTTCGGGAACGCTGTCGGGAATCATGCCGAGGTCCTCGCCGCAGGCCAGCATCCGCGTCGCCGAGAGGAGCACGGGGAGTTTGCGCAGGGCCGACTCCTGCCAGAACCGGTTGTGGCGGCGGTAAAAGAAGTCGTCGTGAAGCCGGTCGAAAGTGTCGCGCCGCTGCGGGTCGAGGGTGCGGTACATATAGGTCGATTGGGCCGCGATGCGGGGATGGAAAAAACCTTTGCGGCGCGGGTCCTCGATGAACAGCACGTCGTCGAGCAGCGTCATCAGCCCTTCGCGCAGGCGGCTTCGGCGCGGATCGTCGCCGGGAAAGCGCTCGGCGACCTTGCGTTGCGTCGCATAGGCGGGCAGCAGCCGGCCCTCCTTCATGCAGGTCGTGCGCACTTCGTCGGCCAGCTCGCCGAACAGTTCGCCGAGCATCCGGTCGTCGGGCGCGGGAACGGTGAAGCGTCCCCCGGCCGTATCGAAGCCCATGCCGCGCAGTTC